>NZ_JBFBCB010000028.1:0-105307 GCF_040682975.1 Streptomyces sp. NPDC051051 | reverse complement strand
CCGGCCGGTGCCGCCACCCAGTCGACCGTCGACGAGCTGGGCGAACTGCTGGAGCCGGGTGACGTCGTCGTGGACGGCGGCAACTCCCGCTGGACCGACGACGAGAAGCACGCCGCGGAACTGGGTGCCAAGGGCATCGGGTTCGTCGACGCCGGCGTCTCGGGCGGTGTGTGGGGCCTGGAGAACGGCTACGCCCTGATGGTCGGCGGCGAGAAGGAGCACGTCGACCGGCTCCGGCCGATCTTCGACGCGCTCAAGCCGGAGGGCCCGTACGGCTATGTCCACGCGGGCAAGGTCGGCGCCGGTCACTTCTCGAAGATGGTCCACAACGGCATCGAGTACGCCATGATGCAGGCCTACGCCGAGGGCTGGGAGCTGCTGGAGAAGGTCGACTCGGTCACCGACGTCCGCGAGGTGTTCCGCTCCTGGCAGGAGGGCACGGTCATCCGGTCCTGGCTGCTCGACCTGGCGGTCGACGCCCTCGACGAGGACGAGCACCTGGACAAGCTGCGCGGCTACGCCCAGGACTCCGGCGAGGGCCGCTGGACCGTGGAGGCCGCCATCGACAACGCGGTGCCCCTGCCGGCCATCACGGCCTCGCTGTTCGCGCGGTTCACCTCCCGCCAGGAGGACTCGCCGCAGATGAAGATGATCGCCGCCCTGCGCAACCAGTTCGGCGGCCACGCCGTCGAGTCGGCGAAGCAGTAGGCTCGGCCGGACGGCACTCACGGGAGAAGGCGGGGCGGGCCCGGCCGGTGTCGCCGGCCGGGCCCGCCCCGCCGCTCACCGCGGTGGGCCGAGGGTGTTGACGGTCCGTCGGATCCTGGTTGACACCGTACGGAGGGCCCGCCAGAGTCGCGGCTGATGGAGATCGACGATCTGACACCGGCCGAGCGGCGCGTCTGGCGGGCCTTCGCCACGGCGCGGACCGTGGACTTCCGGACCGCGGGCACCGGGGGCGCCCAGCACGGACCCGAACGGACCCTGCGGGCGGCCGTGTTGCGGGCGCTGCTCCTCAACGGCCCACGGGAGCCGGGGGAAGTGGCGGCCCTCATGGTGGTCGGAGCCCGCGTCACCGGTGTGCTCGACCTGCGGTACGCGACCGTCGACAGTGTCGTCCGCCTCCACCACTGCCGCTTCGACGAGGCACCCCGCCTCTCCGGCGCCCAGCTCGGCTACGTCACCCTGCGCGGCTCCGTGCTGCCCGGCCTGTCGGCGGACCACTGCCGGATCGACGGCGGACTGCGCCTGACCCACTGCCGCATCGACGGTGCGGTGATCCTCAGCAGGGCCCAGATCTCGGGGGCCCTGTACCTCGACGGCGCGGAGGTCGGCGCGGACGGCCCGGCGCGGACCGTGCTCCAGCTCAAGCGGATCTCCGTCGACGACGACCTCTGCGCCCGAGGGTTGCGCACCCGCGGCCTGATCCGGCTGGACGGCGCGAGCGTGGCCGGCTCGATCGACCTGGAGGAAGCCGAACTGAGCAACCCGGGGGCGCACGTCCTGGACGGGGAGTCCCTCGAGGTCGGCGCCCACCTCATCGGTCGCCGCCTGCGCGCCCACGGCCGGATCGACCTGCGCGGCGCGCGCATACCCGGCCGGATCGACCTGCTGCACGCGACGCTCTCCTGCCCCGGCGACACCGCCCTGCGGGCCAGCAGCTGTGCCGTCGGCGAGATGTGGCTGCGCGGCGGCCCGCCGATCCAGGGCGGGCTCAACCTGCGGCGTGCCGAGATCAACCAGCTCCACGTCGAGCCGGAGATGCTGCCCGAGCAGGTGCGTCTGCTCGACCTCACCTACACCTTCCTCACCCCCCACGAGCCCGCCGAGCGCCGGCTGCCCATGCTGGAGCGCGACGACGGCGCGTTCGACCCGCACGCCTACGAGCAGCTCACCGCCGCCTACCGCCACGCCGGTGACGACCGGGCCGCCCGGCTGGTGCAGCTCGCCAAGCTGCGCCGGCACCGGGGCACCCTTCCCTGGTACGGCCGGCTGTGGGGACACCTGCAGGACGCGGCCGTCGGCTACGGCTTCCGCCCACTGCGGGCCGCCGTATGGCTGCTGTCGCTGCTGGCGGCCGGGTCGGTGGCGTTCGCGCTGGAGCACCCGCGGGCGCTCAAGGCGTCCGAGGCCCCCGACTTCGACCCGGTCTTCTACACGCTCGACCTGCTCCTGCCGGTCGTCTCCTTCGGTCAGGAGTCCGCGTTCGCCCCGTCCGGCTGGCACCGGATCCTGTCGTACGTCCTGATCCTGACCGGCTGGCTCCTGGCCTCGACCGTCGTCGCCGGTGTGACGAGGACGGTCAGCCGGCAGTAGACCGGGCCGGTGCCCGCCGGTCAGCGCGCGGAAGTCCTGCGCCCGAGGGGACGGACCGGGACCCGCTACCCGTCGTCGCCCGTCCTGGGGATGCCGTAGGCCCGTTCCACCCGTACGCGCACCACGAGGCGGCGGTCGCGGACCATGGCGGCGCGGTAGTCCTCCCAGTCGGGGTGTTCGCCCAGGACGTCGCGGTAGAGCCGGACGAGTTCCTCGACCGTGTCGTCGTAGGGGTGCTCGGCCACCGGCGAGAGCTCGGCGGTGCCCTCGACGACCGTGTAGGCGCGGTGGTCGGGCGCGGAGACGTGGTAGGAGGCGCGCGGGTCGCGGCGCAGGTTGCGGGTCTTCGCCCGGTCGTCGGTGACGGAGATCCGGATGACGCCCTCCTCCGGGTGGTAGTGGTGGCTGACGTTGGACAACTGCGGGCGCCCGTCCCGCTTGAGGGTGACCAGCACCCCGCCGCGGCTGTCGGAGAGCAGGGCGAGCAGGGCGTGCTGCGGCGAGTCCTGAGTCATGTCGGCACAACCCGTGCGGGACGCGTCCGCATTCCCGGGCGAACGCCCGCACGTCCGAGTAGACAGCGTCTACTGCCACCTGGTAGACACTGTCTATGATCGATGAGGGGAAGCCGGGGGCGGACCTGCGGGTCCGGCTGGTCGACGTCGGGGTGGAACTGCTGGCCCGGGAGGGCGTCGGGGCGCTGACCCTGCGGGAGATCGCCCGCCGGGCGGGCGTCTCGCACGGGGCCCCGCGCCGCTACTTCCCCACCCACCTGGAACTGCTGTCGTCGATCGCCCGCAGGGGCTTCACCGACCTGGCCGGCCGGGTGGCGGCGGCCCGCGGCGACGGCACCGCGCCCGCCCGCGACCAGATCACCGAACTGGGCCGCACCTACCTGGAGTTCGCCCTCGACAACCCCGGCATGTACGAGCTGATGTTCCGTCACGACCTGCTGGAGAGCGGCCACCTGGGGCTCCGCGACACCAGCCTCCCGCTGTTCGGCGTGCTGGTGGACCTGGTCGGCCGGGCGCGGCCCGGCGCCGACGCCCGTGCGGTCACGGCGGCGCTGTGGGCGAACCTGCACGGCATCGCCCAGCTGTGGAGCTGGGGAAGCCTGCAACTCGCCACGGAAACCCAAGAGTTCGAGCCGCTGCTGCGGACGGCGCTCGACGCGCACCTGGGGCCGGAGGCCGGTCGGTGAAACGGCCGCCGATCCTGGTGAGCAGTGTGGCCGGTGCCGTGGTCGTGGCCCTGGACGGCACCGTCCTCACCGTCGCCCAGCCCACCCTGCGACGCGACCTGGACGCCACCTTCGCCCAGGCCCAGTGGACCAGCACCGGGTATCTCGTGGCCGTGGCGAGCCTGTTGGTGTTCGCCGGGCGGCTCGGCGACCGGTACGGCCACCGGCGTACGTTCGCGGTGGGCATGCTCGGCTTCGGGGCGGCCTCCGTCGGTGTCGCGGTGGCGCCGGGCGTGGGCTGGGTGATCGCCCTGCGGGTGGTGCAGGGGGTGTTCGGGGCGTTGTTGCAGCCGGCCACGCTCGGCATGCTGCGCTCGGCGTACCCGGCGGAGCGGCTGCGACGGCCGATCGCCGTGCGGACGGCCGCGATCGGGCTGGCGGCTGCCGCCGGTCCGGTGCTGGGCGGGGCACTGACGACGGGCTTCGGATGGCGGGCCGTGTTCCTGCTGAACGTGGTGCCGGCACTGGCCTTCGGCGCCCTCGCCCTCACCGCCGGTGGACGGGAGCGTGCGGCGCGGACGGCGGCTCCGGCCTCGGCTCCAGCCTCTTCTTCGGTATCCGCGTCCGTACGGGCTCTCGACGTGGCCGGTGCCCTCTGGCTGGCGGTGGCGCTGGCCTGCCTGGTGCACACCCTCGTCGCGCCCGGGGGGCCGGTCGGCGCGACGGGCGCGGTGGCGGCCGTGGTCGCCGGTGCCGTATTCGTCCGCCACGAGCGCCGCGCACCGGCGCCACTGGTGCCCGCGGCCGTCATCGGTTCCCCGCCGGTCCGGGCGGCCCTGACCCTGCTGGTCATCGTGTCGGCGGCCCTCAACGGCGGCCTGTTCGCCTGCGTGTACGTCCTCCAGGACGACCTGGGGCTCACCCCGCTGGGCACGGCCCTCGTCAGCCTCCCGCTGGCCGCGTTCCTGGTGGCCGCGGCGCCGGCGTCGGCCGTCCTGCTGCGCCGGGCCGGCGCCGTTCGAACCGTCGCGGGGGCCGTCGCCGTACTCGCCGCCGGTCTCCTCGTGCTGGCCGCCGCCCCGGGCACGGCCGCCTTCTGCGCCGGGTTCGCGCTGGTGGGCGCCGGGTTCGGGACGGTGATGGTCGCGGCCACCCACGTCGTCGTACGGCAGGCGCCCGCGGAGTCGGCCGGGGTGGCGGGCGGCCTGCAGCAGACGGCCGTGAACATCGGGCCGGTGCTCGGGGTGGCGTCGGCGACCGTGCTCATGGACACGGGCGGGACCAGGTCGCCCCTCGTCGCGCTCGCCGTGGCGGCCGCGGCGGTGCTGCCCCTGTGCCGGGCGCTTCCGGGACGGTCCCGCCCGGCCGCCACCGGGGCTCCCGCCGGCCCCGCGCCGTGCCCCGCCCCCGGCCGTCCACCCGGCCCTCCCCGCTCCGCCGATGTCCTCCCGGTGCCCCCCGCCGCCGGTCCGGGAAACGCGGAGCACCCCGTTCACGCTGTCGAAAGGGGTCCTTTCCCGCCGTCCCTGGGCGACGATGAGGTCTGAGGCCGTTCCGACGGGGTATGCCGGACCGCGCCTTGATCGAACGCACCGGAGGAGAGCGATGGCACAGCTGCGGCAACAGGTCGACCCGAGCGAGGTGGGGCTGGACGGGAAGGCGCTGGACCGCCTCGACCAGTACCTCGACCACCACGTCGACGAGGGGCGGCTGCCCGGTTTCCTCGTGGCCGTCGCCCGCGGCGGCCGGGTCGCGCACCTCACCACCCGCGGCCGGCGCGACATCGCCGCCGGACTCCCCGTCGAGTCCGACACGCTGTGGCGGATCTACTCGATGACCAAGCCGGTCACCTCGGTCGCCGCGCTGATGCTGGTGGAGGAGGGCCGGCTCTCGCTCGACGACCCGGTCGCCGCGCACCTGCCGGCCTTCGCCGACCAGCGCGTGTACGTCCGGGGCTCCGGCGCGGACCTCGAGACCCGCCCGGTCGGGCAGCCGGTGCTCGTACGGCACCTGATGACCCACACCGCGGGCCTGACCTTCGCCTTCTACCACTGCCACCCGGTCGACGCCCTGTACCGCGAGGCCGGGCTGGAGTCGGCGGTGCTGCCGGGCTCGGACCTGGCCGGGACCGTCGAGGCGTACGCGCGTCTGCCGCTCCAGTTCGAGCCCGGCACGCAGTGGAACTACTCGGTGGCCACCAACGTCCTGGGCCGGATCATCGAGGTCGTCTCCGGCCGGCCCCTCGACGTGTTCCTCGCCGAACGGGTCTTCCGTCCCCTCGGCATGCCCGACGCCGGTTTCCAGGTAACCGGCGAACAGGCGGGCCGGCTGGCGGAGTTGTACGGCGACACCGAGGACGGCGGGATCGAGCCGATCCCCGGACTGCCCCTGTCCGGGCGGCCCCGGTTCCTGTCCGGGAGCGGCGGCATGGTGGCGACCGCGTACGACATCCACCGCTTCACGGAGTTGCTGCGCCGCCGCGGCGAACTCGACGGCACACGCCTGCTGAAGCCCGCGACGGTGGACCTGATGACCCGCAACCATCTGCCCGGCGGCGCCGACCTGCGCACGGTCGGCAGCCGCCCCGCCCACGACGAGCCCGGCAACGACGGCGTCGGCTTCGGCCTCGGCGTCTCCGTGGTGATCGACCCGGAGCGCACCCGGGCCCCCTCCGGACTCGGCACCTACGGCTGGAGCGGGGTGGCCACGACGACGTTCTGGGTCGACCCGAGCCGCGACCTCACCGTCCAGTTCCTCACGCAGGTACGGCCGAGGAAGTCGCTGAAGCTCTACCCCGACCTCAAGCGGCTGGTCCACGAAGCGGTCACGGACTGACCGCCGGGCGGTCGTGACCCCGGTCCCTCACACGCCCCGGCCGGCCCGTCGTGTGCCAGGCCCCCGTCATGCGCACTGGCCGCCGCGACCCCTGTGCGTCGCGGCGGCCCGCAGCGCGTGCTCGCTCGGGAGCGGTGATGTGCCCACGACCCGTGCGTCCACGATCCGTACGCTCAGCACCCGTGCGCTCAGGACCAGTGCGCTCAGGACCAGTGCGCGACCGCGTCCAGGTGGGGCAGGCGGTGGTCCAGCCGCTCCCGCTTGGTGCGCAGGTACGTGATGTTGTTCTCGCACGGCTCGATCAGCAGCGGCACCTCCTCGGCGACCTGGACGCCGTTGTCCACCAGCGCCTCCCGCTTGCGCGGGTTGTTCGACATCAGGCGGACGGAGCGCACGCCCAGGTCGCGCAGGATGTCGGCGGCCACCTTGTAGTCCCGTGCGTCCACCGGGAAGCCCAGCGCCACGTTCGCCTCGACGGTGTCCAGACCCTCCGCCTGGAGCGCCATCGCCCGCAGCTTGCCCAGCAGTCCGATGCCCCGGCCCTCGTGCCCGCGCAGGTAGACGACGATGCCCCGGCCCTCGGCGACGACGGCCCGCAGCGCCGACTCGAGCTGGTCGCCGCACTCGCAGTGCTGGGAGCCGAACGCGTCACCGGTGAGGCATTCCGAGTGCAGCCGGGTCAGCACGTTCTCGGTGCCGGGATCGCCGTACACCAGGGCCACCTGCTCGTCGCCGCGGTCGTGGTCGAGGTAACCGATCGCCTGGAATTTGCCGTACACGGTGGGCAGCGGTGCATTCACCACGCGTTCCACACCGGTGCGCTGGGAGGACTTCTTGCCGAGCACGCCGAATTTGTCTGTCATGATCTGGTTCCTAAGCAGAGACGAAAGGCCGGGAAAAGATGAGTGATTCGGGAATGCGGACGGCGCAGGCGTACGGACTCGTGCCGGCGGACACCACCGAGGACGTGCGGTCGCGGGGCGCGGACGTCCCGGTCCAGGTGGCGGTGCTGCCCGTCGGAAGCTTCGAACAGCACGGACCGTACCTGCCGTTGGCCACCGACACGCTCGTCGCGTGCGCGATAGCCGGGGAGGTGGCCGCCGCGTATCCGGTGCACCTCCTCCCTCCGGTGACCATCGCCTGCTCGCACGAGCACGCGGACTGGCCGGGAACCGTCAGCATCTCCGCCGTCACCCTTCACGCGGTGGTACAGGACATCGCGGCCTCACTGCGCCGCTCGGGCGTCGAGGCCCTGGTGCTCGTCAACGGACACGGCGGGAACTACGTCCTGGGCAACGCCGTCCAGGAGTCCTCCGCCCGCGGCGAGCGGATGGCGCTCTTCCCGGCCCCGGAGGACTGGGAGGCGGCCCGGACGGCGGCCGGGGTGTCGACCTCGCTGCTCACCGACATGCACGCCGGGGAGATCGAGACCTCGATCCTGCTGCACACCCGTCCCGAACTCGTCCGGCCCGGTTACGAGTCCGCCGATTTCACCGCGGACGACCGTCGCCATCTGCTCACGCTGGGAATGTCCGCCTATACCGATTCGGGCGTCATCGGCCGTCCCTCCCTGGGGTCCGCGGAAAAGGGGAAGGAACTCCTGGCGAGCCTGACGGATTCCTTCGGAGCGTATTTCTCGATACTGACGTCCGGGACCACGGCGGAGGATTCCGAGGGCGGTCCCGCGTAACGCGCGGCGCCGGACGCCGTCGTACCGGAGGCGGGGCCCCCGTCCCGCAGCTCCGCGTTCCCCGGCCTCCCGCACCAGCGGGCGACGAGGACTGCGAGGCCCGGCAGCGCGGCCGCGAAGCTGAGCACCCCGTACACGACGGCGACGGCGAGCCCGGTGCCCGCGCCGAGGCCGGCGGCGCCGAACGCCCAGGCGGTGACGCCCTCCCGGGGCCCCCAGCCACCGACGTTGAGCGGCACGCCCATCGCGAGCAGCGCGAGGACCGCCAGCGGCAGCAGCGTGAGCACCGGGGCGGCGGAGCCGGCCGCGCGGGCGGCCACGACGAAGGTGGCCAGGTGGCCGGCCAGGACGACCGCCGACGACAGGGCGACGCCCGGTCCGTTGCGCCGGGACAGCAGTCCTTCGCGCGCCTCGGCGAGCGCCCTGCCCGGCCGTCCGCCCCGGCGGGCCGCCGGGGAGTTCATCCGCACGGCGAGGACGACGGCGAGCGCGCCGGCCGCGCCGAGGCCGACGGCCGGCGCGAAGTGCCGTACGTCCGCCATGACGGGGGACGGCAGGGTCAGCAGGATCGTCACTCCGGCGAGGGCCAGCACGAGTTGGCCCGCCGTGCGCTCCAGGACGACGGCCCGCACGCCGCGCCCGACGTCGCCGGTGCTCTGCCCGTGGCGCACGGCGCGGTGCACGTCGCCGAGGATGCCGCCGGGCAGGGCCGCGTTGAGGAACAGCGAGCGGTAGTAGTCGGCGACGGCGGGCCCGAGCGGAAGCCGGATTCGCAGTCCGCGGGCCACCAGCGCCCAACGCCACGCGCTGAACACGGTGGTGACGGCGCCGATCCCGAGCCCGAGGAGCAGGGTGGCGGCGTCGATGCGCCGCAGCCCGTCCACGACGGGGCCGGTGCCCGTCCGCCACAGCAGAACGCCGAGGATCAGGACCCCGGCGAGGGTGCCGCCATGGGTGCGCAGCGCCGCGAACCGGGAACGCGCGCCCGGCCGCGGGGCCGGCTCGGTCACGATCGCCCCGGTACGGTCCTCGGAGACGGCGGGGCCGGCAGGCGCCGGGAACGTCACCGCCGCAGTACCGGCCGGGGGCACGTCCACGGTGGCCGTACGGGACGCGGGCGGGTGCGCGGCCGCCCGCGCGGCGGCGGCGTCGCGCCGGGGCCGTCGTACGGTCGTCCGCTCGCACCGCGTCGGCGGCGCCGGCGCCGGGACGCCCGCGCCCGCCGTCTCCGCGCCCATCAGCGGCCGCCCGTGGGCCGGGCCAGGGCGAGGAGGTCGCTGTGGTGGACGGTGACGTGGAGTTCGCCGGCCGCGCAGGCCGCCAGCCGGGCCGCGAGGTAGGTCTCGGCGCGGGCGGCGAGGTCGGGGCGCTCCTCGACGGCGGCGCCGACCCAGCCGCGCAGCCACTGGGCGGTGAGCGCCGCCTCGTCGGGGCCGAGCCGCCAGGCGCTGGGATGCACCTTCACGGTCGCGCCGTGGTCGGCGAACGCCTCGCAGGCCGCGGTGACCGCGTCGGGGCCGAGGAGGCCGCCGCGCCGCTGGTGGTCGTTGAACGCGGCGGCGATCTCCTCGTCCATCGGGTCGGGGGCGGTCAGTTCGACGCGTCCGGCCACGGAGAGGGTCAGCAGGGCGGGGCAGCCGGCGCCCGCGCAGGCCGCGGCGAGGGTGTCGATCTCCTCGCGGGTGAGGACGTCCAGCAGCGCCGACGCGGTCACCAGCGAGGCGCCGACCAGGGCGTCCGGGGTCAGCCGGGCGACGTCGCCGCGCCGGGTCTCGACGGTGACGCGGCTGCCGTCGGCGGCGGCCCGCGGGGAGCCCACGGCCGCGAAGTGCAGCAGGTAGGGGTCGCGGTCGTGCAGGATCCAGTGCTGGGGGCCGTCCAGGCGGGGGGCGAGCCAGCGGCCCATCGAGCCGGTGCCGCAGCCCAGGTCGTGCACGACGAGTCCGCCGGGGCGGCCGGGCGGGTCGGCCAGCCGGATCCGCAGCGGGTCCAGCAGGTCGGCCGCCCGCGCGGCGGCGTCGGCGGGCTCGCGCAGTCGCAGCCACTCGGGGGCGTAGCGGGGCGGCTCCTGCACCGTGCCGTCCCCGTCCCCGTCCCCCTCCCGCAGCCGTACGGTCGGCCGTTCGCCGGGGCGGGTCACCGGGCCGGCGCCCGCGATGACGCCGGATGTCTGCGTCTCCATGTCCGAGGACACCTCCCGAGGTCCGGGCCGGGCCGGAATCCGCCCGGCCTGCCGTGCCAGGTCGGCCGGGGTCGCCGTGGTCTTCCTCATGCCGCCCTCCGGGGTTCGCCGGGCAGCCGGCCGAGGACGCCGGCGAGGCGCTGGGCGGTGCTCGCCCAGCCGTTGAGGGCCGCCCGCCGGCCCCGTGCGGCCGCCTTCAGCCGGCGCCGCACGTCCGCCTCGCCGAACCAGCCACGCAGCTCGGCGGCGAGGGCGGCCGGGTCCTCCGGCGGCACGAGGATGCCGGGGACGCCGCCGTCGGGGGCGCGGCCGACCGCCTCGGGCACGCCGCCCACGTCGGTGGCGAGGACGGGAATGCCGCGGGCCAGGGCCTCGGTGACCGCCATGCCGTAGGTCTCGGCGTAGGAGGTGAGGACCATCAGGTCGGCGGCGGCGTACGCGGCGTCGAGCTGGGCGCCCGCCTTGGGGCCCGCCAGCTCCAGCCGGTCCTGGAGGCCGTGCCTGCGGATGAGGCCGCGCAGGTGGGCGACGTACTCCGGGTCCTGGCCGAGGCCGCCCACGCAGGAGCAGGTCCACGGCAGGTCGGTCACCGAGGCGAGCGCCTCGATCAGCCGGTGCTGGCCCTTGCGGGGGGTGACCGCGGCCACGCACAGCAGGCGGGAGACGCCGTCGGTGCCGGAGGCGAGGGGGGCGATGTCGGCGCCCGGTGCGGCGTCGTGGACCTTGTCCGGGGCGAGGCCGTGGTGCGAGACGAGGCGGCGGACCGCCCAGTCGCTGGTGGCGATCACCGCGGGGACGGCGCGCAGCACCGCCCTTTCCCTGGTGTCGAGTTCGGCGGCGAGCACCGGGTCGAGACCGGTCTCGTCACCGAGCGGCAGGTGCACCAGGACGGCGAGCCGCAGCCGTTGCACCTCCGGTACGACGATCTCCGGGACGCCGCAGGCCACCAGCCCGTCCAGCAGGACGACCGTGCCGTCGGGCAACTCCCTCAGGGTGCGGGCCAGTTCGGTGCGGGCGGCGGTCCCCGGGCGGGGCCACTCACCGTCGACCCGGTGCTGGTGGACCTGCCAGCCGAAGCCGGGGAGGTCCAGGCAGACGCGGCGGTCGTAGGCGTTGCCGCCGCTGGGGTTCGTCGGGTCGTCGACACCCCCCGGCATGACGAAGTGCACGGAACGCAGGGACATGGGGATGATCCCCCCGGTCTTCGGGGCCGCGGGGACCCCGGTCTTCGGGGCCGCCGGCTGCGCGGGCAGATAGGCGAGCGGGGCCTTTTCCATCGTCACGTCGGTCACAGCGCACGCTCGTAACTCGCCCAGGCGACGTGCGACTCGTGCAGGGTGACGGAGAGGGCGGCGATGCCGCGGGCGCCCTCGCCGAGCGCGCCCTTGTGGATCCGCTCGGCGAGCCGGTCGGCGATCACCTTGGCGAGGAACTCGGTGGAGGTGTTGACACCGGCGAAGTCGGGCTCGTTGTCGAGGTTCCTGTAGTTCAGGTCGCTGACGACGGCGCCCAGTTCCTGGGTCGCCAGGCCGATGTCGACGACGATGTTGTCGTCGTCCAGCTGCTCGCGACGGAAAGTGGCGTCCACGAGGAACGTCGCTCCGTGCAGGCGCTGAGCGGGTCCGAAGACCTCGCCGCGGAAGCTGTGGGCGATCATGATGTGATCGCGGACCGTGACACTGAACAACGGACGACCCTCCAGGTGCGGCGCGTCTGGTCCCCCGGCCATCGGCCGCCGGAGGATGCCGTGTAGTACGGCTCTCGGCCTCCCCCCGTTCAGCCGACTTCCACTCTTTTCTCAGGTCAGGCGCTCTTGTCGTAGCGAACGCGGTGACACAGGGCCGGAATCGCCCCGCTCGTGAGCCGGGGCATCACCTGCGGCAACTCGTCGAAGGCGCTCTCCCCGGTGACGAGGGCGTCGAGCGCGGGGTCGGCGAGGAGTTCCAGGGCGAGGGCGAGCCGGTCGGCGTAGCTGCGGTTCGCGCGGCGCGGGGAGACGGTGCCGACCTGGCTGCTGCGGATCACCAGCCGCCGGGAGTGGAAGGCCTCGCCGAGCGGCAGGGAGACCTTGCGGTCGCCGTACCAGCTCAGTTCGAGGACGGTGCCCTCGGCCCTCAGCAGTTCCAGGGACCGGGCGAGGCCCTGCTCGGTGGCGCTGGCGTGGACGACGAGGTCGCAGCCGCCCAGCGCCTCCTCCGGTGAGGCGAAGCCGACGCCCAGCGCCTCGGCGGTCTGCGCCCGCGCCGGATCGGCGTCCACCAACTGCACGCGCACGCCCGGGAAGCGGCTGAGCAACGCGGCCACCGAGCAGCCGACCATGCCCCCGCCGACCACCGCGATCCGGTCGCCGACCAGCGGCGCCGCGTCCCACAGCGCGTTCACGGCCGTCTCGACGGTGCCGGCCAGGACGGCCCGTCCGGCGGGCACCGGGTCCGGTACGACGGTGACGGCGCCCGCCGGGACGACGAAGCGGGTCTGGTGCGGGAAGAGGGAGAAGACGGTGCGCCCGACGAGCTCCCGGGGCCCCTCCTCCACCACCCCGACATTGAGGTAGCCGTACTTCACGGGCGCCGGGAAGTCGCCCTCCTGGAACGGCGCCCGCATCACCGTGTGCTGGCTCTCCGGGACCCCGCCGCGGAAGACGAGGGTCTCCGTGCCGCGGCTGACCCCGGAGTACAGCGAACGGACGACGACCTCGCCCTCCGCCGGGTCCGGCAGGGTCACGTCACGGATCTCCCCCTGACCCGGCGAACCGATCCAGAACGCACGTGCGGTGCGGTTCATCGGCGTCCTCCTGAACGTTCGGGAACTTGTTCACGTACCGAGGTGTGCACAGGTCGCGCACAGTACGCGGCCTTGATCGACTCTGTCACCTGGCCGGAGGATGTGCGGTGGCCCTGAACAACACTTACGACGCGAGGCCGGTCCAGCAGGAGACCGCTGTGGGAGCGGGCGTGCAGATCCTGGTATTGGCCCTGCTCGGCACGGCGATCGGCATGGGCCCGGCGGGCTGGGTGACCGGCCTCGTCTTCGCCGTGGCCACCTGGGCGGTGCTCTCACGGGCACTGCACCGCTCGGGTCTGCGCACGTTCGGCCCGGCGAACCGGGTCACCCTCGGCCGGGCCACCCTGGTCGGCGGGGTGACGGCCCTGGTGGCGGACTCCTTCGTGAGCGCACCGCCGGTGTCCCTGCTGGTCGGCCTGACGGCCGTGGCCCTGCTGCTGGACGGCGTGGACGGCAAGGTGGCCCGGCGCACGGGCACCTCGACGGCCCTGGGCGCCCGCTTCGACATGGAGGTCGACGCGTTCCTGATCCTGGTGCTCAGCGTGTACGTCTCCATGGAGCTGGGCCCCTGGGTCCTCCTGATCGGCGGCATGCGCTACGCCTTCGTCGCCGCGGCCCGCGTGGCCCCCTGGCTCAACGCCCCGCTGCCCCCGTCCTTCGCCCGCAAGACGGTCGCCGCGCTGCAGGGCGTCTGCCTGCTGGTCGCGGGCGCGGACCTGCTCCCGTACGCCGGCAACTTCGCGGTGGCGCTGCTGGCCCTGGTCCTGCTGCTGTGGTCCTTCGGCCGGGACGTGCTGTGGCTGTGGCGGGAGTCGCGTTCGGTCGTCGCCGAGAAGCCGTTCGCCGAGCCGCTGGTGCTGGAGCTGGCGACGCGCTGAGGGCGTCCGGGACGCCTCCGGCACATCGCATGGCCGACGACCTCGCGGGTGGCCGGGTCCGGTCGGCAGGCTGGATACAGCCACCACTTCTCTGCGAGCGGGCAGGTGATGTCGCCGGCGAGCCGGGTGCCGGGCCGGTCGGCAGTGGAGTCGCGGCCGGTCAGATCCGGGGCCGGCCTCGCCTGCTTGTCGGGGCGGGTCGGCGCCACGGTCACAAGAAGCGGGCCGGAGCTCTCGGCACATGCACACTCCGGACGTCACCGCAACGAATGCGCCACGAGAAGGCGAAAGTGGCGGAATCGACCCGTTGCCACGTCGGAGCCGGAGGCGCAGCCTGTCCAATGGGAGCGCTCCCATGCCATGTGGGCGCCACGGCACCCCGAAGGCAACCCCCACACCAGGAAGGCAACCCCCACACCCGAAAGAAGGACCCCATGATCTGTCGTGATCATGCCACGCAGGTGCGCTTACGTCCGACGCTCATTCTGAGCGTCCTCGCCGCCATGCTCCTCAGCCTGATCCCCTGGAGCGGCACCGCTGTAGCCCACGGTTCGGTCGTCGACCCGGCGTCCCGCAACTACGGCTGCTGGCTTCGCTGGGGCAGCGACTTCCAGAATCCGGCCATGGCACAGGAAGACCCCACGTGCTGGCAGGCCTGGCAGGACAACCCCAACGCCATGTGGAACTGGAACGGCCTGTACCGCAACGGCTCCGCCGGCAACTTCCAGGCTGTCATCCCGGACGGACAACTGTGCAGCGGCGGCCACACCGAGAGCGGCCGTTACAACTCCCTGGATGCCGTGGGTCCGTGGAAGACGACGGACATCTCCAGCGACTTCACCGTGCAGCTGTACGACCAGGCCAGCCACGGCGCGGACTACTTCCTGGTCTACGTCACGCGGCAGGGTTACGACCCCACCACCCAGCCGCTGAAGTGGAGCGACCTCCAATTGGTCGCCCGCACCGGCAAGTACGCGCCCAGCCAGAACTACTCGATCCCCGTGAGCACTTCGGGGTTCAGCGGTCGCCACGTCGTCTACACGATCTGGCAGGCCTCGCACATGGACCAGACCTACTTCCTGTGCAGTGACGTGAACTTCCGCTGACGCGCACGGCCGTGCCCTCCCTGGGCCCGTCGAGTCCGGGGAGGGCACAGGAACGGCCTTTCCTCAGGAGGGACGTCACGTGCCGCATATCAGCTCCGCGTTGACGGCGTCGACACGTGCGTACAAGGGCTCTCCGGTGACGATCCCCTCCCCCGTGCCTCGACGCCACGGATCCACGTCGATCACGGTGACGAGCGCGAGCGTCGCATCCGTACGTGACGGCGTACGCGACCTTGCCCACCCACGCGCACCGGTTC
Source organism: Streptomyces sp. NPDC051051 (assembly GCF_040682975.1). Lineage (NCBI taxonomy): Bacteria > Bacillati > Actinomycetota > Actinomycetes > Kitasatosporales > Streptomycetaceae > Streptomyces > Streptomyces sp. NPDC051051. The sequence goes on along the minus strand of NZ_JBFBCB010000028.1, from coordinate 90,079 downwards.
AGCCGCCGTGTTGGAAACGTACGGATTCTTCGAGCACCGCGCGGGCGCCCTCGAAGTCGGCGAGCCGGGCCGCGACCGTGGCGACGGCGAGGCATTCCGGGAGGGCGGCGGAGAACTTCAAGCCGCGTACGGCGCGGTGGTCCACGTCGGGTAGGACCAGGCTCTCGCCGACGCTCTCGCGGGCCGCGCACCAGTCGGCCGGGGTGAGGTCTTCGCGCAGGCGCAGCCAGCAGTCGGTGGGGCGTTGCAAGGGGTCCGTGACCGACTGAAGGGTGGCCCCGAGGGTGGCGTTGGCGCGGTAGCCGGCCCAGGTCCACCAGCGCACGTCGTTGCCGACGCGCGTGATGAGTGCGCCGCCCGGGTGCACCGTGTCGGGGGCGTCGCTCTCGCGCTGTTCCGCGAGGCACGCCTCGGCGCGCCGGGTGAGCGACACGGGCGGGTCAACACCGAGCAGTACCTCGCGCATGGCACGGGTGAGGGCGTAGGACAGCCCGGCGATGCCGCCGTTCATCCACTTGGCGATGCCGCCGCCGTCTGCGGGTTCGACGAAGACCCGTTTGCGCAGCCAGTCGATGTAGGTGACCTGCCAGCTGCGTCCGCCGAGCAGCAGGCGCCGGGGCCCGGGACGTTCCTCGGTGAGCACGCTCGGGTCGGTGCGGCCGATCTCCGTGCGTCCGGACAGCACGGTGAACTGGGGCGGGGCGGTGAAGGACGCGGTGAGTTCGATGAAGTGCCTCCTGCCGAAGCGGCGTTCCGCCTCGGGTCCGACGAACAGCATGCCGCCGTCGTCGTCGAGGAAGCCCTCCTCGGTGAGGTGGCGCAGAATGGGCGCGGCGGACCGGTCGAAGGGGGCGAGTCCGTTCCACTGCCGGTCCCACAGCTGGTCGCCGAGCTTGTGCTGTTGCAGGGTGACGGCGAGGAGTTGCTGGGCGACGAGGTGGCGCGGCTCGGGCGGCGGGAGGACCGGTTCGACCCAGCCGCGCGACCACAGCAGCAGCAGTCCGGCCGCCTGCAGCAGCGTGTCCTTGCGGGTGGTGAGGAACAGGCAGTTGCGTACGGTGCCGGAGCGCCGGCCGGTGCGGCCGATGCGTTGCAGGAACGAGGCGACGGAGGCCGGTGAGTCGATCTGGACGACCCGGTCCAGGTCACCGACGTCGATGCCGAGTTCGAGGGTGGAGGTGGAGACGATGACGCAGTCGCGGGCCTCGGCGAAGGCCTGCTCGGAGCGGGTGCGTTCGTCGACGGAGAGGGAGGCGTGGGACAGGAAGACGGTCACCTCGCGCGCCCGGAGCGCGGCGCCCAGTTGTTCGACCTGGGCGCGCGAGTCGCAGAAGACGAGCCGTTTCTCTCCCCGGTGCAGGGCCGCGATGAGTTTGGCGGCGTTGTCCAGGGAGCCCACGTAGTCCAGCTCCACCCCGCCCGCAGGTCTGGGGAGTTGGCCGGACTGTGCTTTGCCGTCGTGTCCTGCTGTGCCGGGAGCGGGCGGCAGTTGCACGCCGGGGGCGACGACCTGCCCGGTACGGTTTCCGGCGCCCGCACCCTGCAACCAGTGCAGCAACTGCTCCGGGTTGCCGACGGTCGCCGAGAGTCCGATCCGCTGGATGGGGCGGCCGGTGACCCGCTCCAGTCGTTCGAGCACGGCCAGCAGGTGCCAGCCCCGGTCGTCGCCCGCGAAGGCGTGCACCTCGTCGACGACGACGGCCCGTACGCCGCCCAGCAGCCGGGCGTGGTCGGTCTTGACGCCGATCAGCATCGCCTCGAGCGACTCGGGCGTGGTGAGCAGGACGTCCGGCGCCTCGGTACGGATGCGCTGCCGCTGGGACTCCTTGGTGTCGCCGTGCCAGAGCGCAGCACGGCGGCCCAGCCACTGGGCGTACGTGTCGACGCGGCCGACGAGGTTGTTGAGGAGCGCCTTGAGCGGGCACAGGTACAGCACCGAGGTGCCGGTCCACTTCTGCTCGGTCATGGCCGACAGCAGAGGAAAGCAGGCCGCTTCGGTCTTGCCGCCCGCCGTGGGCGCGAGCAGTACGGCGTCCTCGCCGCCCATGAGCGGCGTGATCGCCGCCCGTTGGAGGGGACGCAGGTCGGGCCAGCCGAGGGTGTTGACGATGTGGTGCAGGACGACGGGGTCGAGCCGGTCCAGCACGTCGGCCGGGCCGTCGCCGTTCGCGGTGTCGCCGACCGGGTTGCCGTCCTGCGCCATCACAGCTCCAGGTCGAAGTCGTCGGCCGAGGCGGGACCGCCGGAGACGGAGGCGGCCAGGTTCCTCTCGACGTCGGTGAGTTCGCTGCTCGCGACGGTCAGCCGGTAGTGCCGCCGGGGATCGAAGTCGTCGAACTGGTCCACCCGGTCCAGGACGTCACCGACGAGCTTCTTCAAGAACAGCCGGGGTGCCACCCCGACCTTCCCGCCCAGCGCCCCGCCGACGGCCCGCGCGAGGTCGGCGACGTAGGCGTCGTCGACGACCGTCTTCACGCGCTCGGGTGCTTCGGCGGCATCCGCGTACAGGTCGCGGATGGTGACGCCGAGGCCGACCAGGGAGTCCTGGCTGAAGCCGGGCAGCCGGATCTGCACGGCGCGGGGGTTGTCGAAGCGCGGGTCGGTGGTGAAGTCGGTGGCGAGCCGCTGGGCGAGCGGGGCGAGGCGCTGCACGCCCTGCTGACCGTCGTAGAAGGCCGGCGTGCCGGTGATCACCAGGTACAGGCCAGGGAAGCGCCCCGAGTGGACCTCGTCGATGAGCTGCCGCAGCGCGTTGAGCGCCTTGTCGCGGGCGTCCGACCGGACCCGCTGCAGGGTCTCCACCTCGTCGAGGACGACGACGAGACCGGTGTGCCCGGAGTCGCGGAGCACGGTGAGCAGGCCTTGAAGGAAGCCGAGCGCGCCGAAGTGGTCGAGGTCGCCGCGCACGCCCGCCGACCGGCGTGCGGCGGCGGCCACGTGCGGCTGGCCGCCGAGCCAGGCGAGCACGGCTGCGGCGGTGGCCTCGTCTCCTGCGGCGAGCGCCGTCCGGTAGCCGCGCAACGCGGTGGCGAAGGACGGCGCGTGCCGGGACACCTCGGCGAGCCGGGCGAGGAGGAGCTTCTCCACCTCTCCTGGCAGTTCCTCCTCAGTCGCGCCGGCGGCGAGGGCGTCCTCCTCCAGCGCGTAGAACCAGGCGTCCACGACCGGCCGCAGCGCGCTGGGCGGGAAGCTGGGCGTGGTGAGCCGTTCGGTGAGCCGCCGGTAGACGGTCTCCAGCTTGTGCAGCGGGGTCTCGTTCTCCGAGATCTGGATCTCGGCCACGGCGAAGTTGCGCCGCTTGGCCCGCTCCCCCAGCCACCGGGTGAAGAAGGTCTTGCCGGACCCGTACTCACCGCGCACCGCCTTGAACACGGACCCGCCGGACGCGACGGCGTCCAGTTCCGCGTCCAGAGCCGTCTCGAACCGGTCGAGTCCGGTGGCGAGCAGATCCAACCCGCTCTCGGGCACGGCGCCACGGCGCAGGGCGTCGACGACGGTACGGCGGCGGGCGGCGCTGACCTGAGCGGGGCGCTTCGATCCGGGGGTGCTCACAAGGACCAGTGTTCCATCTCTCCGTGCAGCAGGGCCTCCGCGAGGGGTCACGATGACTGGTGTGGGGGCATGTAAGTTCGAGCTGCAGTGAGCCCACTGTCGCTCTCCTCGAAGCCGTGGGTCCGCGACCTCAGCCGGACGGTGCTCGCGCTGATCTCGTTCTTCTGTGAACAAGTTGACGGTCACCGCAGAGCGCTGCTGGAATCACTCTCCGTACGCGTGGCAGGGTGAGAAGAGAGATACATGGCGGCACTGGACAATCTGAAGCTCAGGGACGTACTCGCGGATGTCGCCTCCGGGGCGTTACAACTGCCCGACTTCCAGAGGAACTGGAAGTGGGACGACGACCGGATCAGGGCGATCATCGCGACGGTGACGCTGGACTACCCGCTCGGTGTGGTGATGACGCTGCAGACCGGCGGTGCCACCCGCTTCCGCTCCCGCACGCTCACCGGGGCCCGCCCCGAGGGCGACCCGAAGGCGGAACTCCTGCTGCTGGACGGACAGCAGCGTCTCACCTCCCTCTTCCAGGCGCTGTGGCTGGACGCCCCGGTGGAGACGTCGGACTCCCGCGGCAAGCCCATCGAGCGCTGGTACTACGTCGACATCGAGAAGGCCGTCGGACCGTCCGCCGACCGCGACGAGGCGATCCTGTCCGTCCCGGCGGACAAGGTGCTCCGCACCGACTTCAACCGCACGGTGGTCCTGGACCTGAGGACCGAGGAGGCCGAGTGCGCGGCGGGCCTCTTCCCGCTGCACCTCGTTTTCGACGCCCAGCGCGTCAACCAGTGGAAGAAGGGCTACATCAAGGCGGACGAGGAGCGGAACTGGGACCGCTGGGGCGAGTTCGACGACCTGGTCCTCCAGCAGGTCCGCGCCTTCCAGGTCCCGATGATCCGGCTGGCCGCCTCCACCTCCATGGACGCCGTCTGCGCGGTGTTCGAGCGCGTCAACACCGGCGGCGTGCCCCTGAACGTCTTCGAACTGCTCACCGCCACCTACGCCGGCGACCCCGAATACGTGGAACGCACCGGCGACTACTACCAGCTTCCCGAGGTGTGGCGGGAGACCAAGCAGGCGCTGGCTTCGAAGTACCCGGTCTTCGGCCGGCTGGAGAGCGGCCTCGAGAACGGCCTGAGCAGCATCGACTTCCTGCAGGCCATCGCCCTGGTACGCACCTGGGAGCGCAAGGAGGCGGGCGTCGGGGCCGCGGTGTCCTGTAAACGGCGCGACCTGCTGGACCTCCCGCTGGCCGACTTCGTCCGCCTCGCGCCCCAACTCGCCGAAGCCTTCGCCTGGGTGGGCGACTTCCTGGAGCGGCAGTGCATCGTCCGTTCCAACGATCTTCCGTACAAGACGCAGCTCGTCCCGCTCGCGGCCGTCCGCGCCATTCTCGGCGACGAGACGGAGGGACTGGGCCCGGAGGAGAAGATCGAGCAGTGGTACTGGTGCGGGGTACTGGGTGAGATGTACGGCGGCTCGACCGAGACGCGCTTCACCCGGGACGTCGAGCAGCTCGTCGGCTGGATCCGGCAGGAGGACCACGCACCCGACACGGTCGCGGACGCCTTCTTCTTCACCGAGCGGCTCGACACCCTCACCACCCGCAACAGCGCCGCCTACAAGGGGATCTACGCCCTGTTGATCAAGCAGGGCGCGGTCGACTGGCACTACACGGACGCCCCGCTCAGCCCGGGCCGGCTCGACGAGTACAGCGTGGACGTCCGGCAGATCTTCCCCAAGGCGTGGTTCCGCCGGGGCAACAGCCAAGGTCTGCCGACGAACTCGATCGTGAACAAGACCCCGCTGTCCTACCGCGCCACGATGGACATGATGGGGGCGCCGTCGTCCTACCTCTCCACCCTGATCGCCGCCTCCGACATGCGCCCCGAGTGGTTCGACGACGTGGTGGCCACCCACCTGATCGATCCGGAGACGCTGCGCGAGAGCGACTACAAGCGCTTCTACACCGACCGCTCCCGGCAGTTGCAGGACCTGGTGCAGTCCGCCATGGGCAAGCGCACCATGCTCCGTGACCTGTCGGAGGGCGACGCCCGATGACCACCAGGCCGAGCGAGAAGGACCTCGCCGCGCTCAAGGGCAGCACCGTGCCCGTGCAGGAGATCCTCGACCTGTTCCAGGTACGGGTCCGCGACCACCGCACGGTGCACCTGATCTCGCAGGCGCTGGCGGACTCGGGACTGACGACGCTGCCGGACTTCGCGGTCTGCGGACTGCGCAGCAGTGTCGACGTGGTCCCCATCGCCTCCATCCCCGCACAGGCGGGCCCCGTCGAGAGCGACGCCGGGGAGGAGGCGGACGAGGCCCTCCCCTCGCTTCCCCAGCGGCTGCTGCTCGGTGACATCCCGTCGGCCAAGCGGGGCGTGCGCGGCGTCACCCTCGGCAACTCCCTGGCACACGCCACCTTCCTGATGCGTACCGAGAGTTTCTCCCAGGTGCCGGTGACCACCGGCATGGCGCAGATCCACGGCGTGGTCACCTGGGGTTCGGTGGCCAGGATGTACGAGGCGGGCAAGGCCGCCACACTGGAGAACGCCATGGAGAAGGACTCCCTGCCGGTCGCGGACGCGCGCCAGGAGCTCTTCGCGGCCCTCCCGGTGGTCAAGGAGCACGGCTACCTGCTCGTGCGCGGCGACGACGGCTGCCTGTCGGGCATCGTCACCGCCGCGGACGTCACGGAGCGTTTCGAGGGGTCGGCGAGGCCCTTCTTCATCGTCGGGGAGATCGAGTCCTTGCTGCGCCGCTGTCTGGGCGCGGCCCTGGACGAGGAGTCCGTGAAAGCGGTCCAGACGAACAAGAAGCCCGAACACCGCACCGGCCAGGTGTCGGACCTGATGTTCGGCGACTACCTGAGGCTCCTGGACGGCGACCAGACGAAGCAGTCGCTCGCCGACCGCGCCGATCTCAACTGGGAGGCCCTGAAGTGGCCGAACATGCCCCGCGAGCAGTTCATCGGCCGCCTGAAGCGGGTGAAGGACATCCGTAACCGGATCGCCCACTTCGACGAGAAGCCGCTCCCGGCCAAGACGGTCGAGGAGTTGACCGCGTTCGCCGCGTTGCTGCGGGCGTTCGTCTCCTGATCGCGCGGTGCCCGCCGGACCGTCCGGCTCACTATGGATGCGTGATCTCCGCCCACACGGTCTTCGTGTGGGCGTCTCGCATGTGGCAGCCCCATGTGTCGGCGTACGCGGCGACGAGGAGCAGGCCCCGGCCCGTCTCCGCCTCCAGCGCGTCGGGGCCGGTGGGCCTGGCCGCCGTCTTCGGGAAGCGTTCCGGGCGGGTGTCCGCGACCTCGATGCGGACTCCGTCCGGGTGCCGTGCCAGCGACAGCAGGAAGTCCCGGCCGGGCAGCCGGCCGTGCGTGATCGCGTTCGCCGCCAGTTCCGCCGTGACGGCCACGGCGGCGTGCGAGGCCTCCGAGTCGTAGGGGATCCCCCAGGCGGCGAGCCGCTCGGCGGTGAGGCGGCGGGCGAGTCGGGCACCACGTCTGGTGCTGCTGAGGCGGACGGTGAACTGCTCGGTGCAGACGGAGGGTTCGGGGGCGGTGTCGGCCGGTCTCATGAGGTGACCGTCTCGTCACAGCCCGCGTCCTTGCCAGGTCGGAGGGTGGTAGCCGGTTACGGGTACGGCTCCGGTACGGGTTTGTACGGCCGTTGTACGGGTCCGCACCGCGCATCGGACGAACCGGGGCGTCGTTGAGCAGGTCGCACCAGGACTGTGGCAGATCAGGGGGCGACATGGGCAGGGCAGCGGAGCGCACGTGCCGGACCACGGGCGGACGCAAGCCGGAGAAGGAACGGCCGGCCGTGTGGAGTGTCTACGGCAAGCTGCTGCGCCTGTTCCGCGAACGGGCGGGGCTGACGCAGCAGGGACTCGCGGACGCGATCGGGTACTCGGTGGAGCAGGTGGCTTCGGTGGAGCAGGGGCGGCGCGCAGCGAAGCTCGTCCTCACCGAGGCCGCAGAACAGGTGCTGGGTGCAGGCGGTGCTCTACGGGTTCTTCAGGATGATGTGGACCAGGCGAAACTGCCCGCGTTCTTCCAGGACTTCGCCTCCATCGAGGTCGAGGCGGTCAGCCGTCTCTCTTACGACCCACTGCTCGTTCCTGGACTCCTGCAGACGGAGGCCTATGCCCGAGCCCTCTTTACTGCTCACTGCCCGGCTCTGGAAGAGGAGGTGATCGACCTGCACACCGAGGCCCGTCTCCATCGCCAGCAGTTGCTCACTCGGACGCCCATCGTCGAGTTGTCGTTCATCATCGGCGAGGTGGCACTCACCAACCCCATCGGTGGTGATGAGGTGATGGCCAAGCAACTTGTGCACCTGGTGGACAGTGCAAAGCTCCGCAACGTGACCATCCAGGTCATGCCTGCCGCATACGGCTTCCACCCCGGCCTCAACGGCGGCTTCGTCGTGTTGGAGACAGCAGAGCACCGTCAGGTCGGCTACGTAGAGTCCCAGGAAGTGGGGACCGTGGTCACCGATCCCATCCAAGTCAGCGCCTTCAGTTCCAGGTATGGCAAGCTGCGCTCGCAGGCGTTGAACCCCGAGGAATCCGTACGCTTCCTCGGGGGACTGGCAGGGGAGACCACAGCATGAACGTTGATACTCACGCCGGGTCCGGCGAAGTCCGACTCAACTGGCGCAAGAGCAGTTACAGCGGCTCGGGCGGCGGCGACTGTGTGGAGGTCGCCACCACCCCCGCCGCCGTTCACGTCCGGGACTCCAAGAAGCCCCAGGCTGCCTCACTCACCTTCTCCGTGGAGCAGTGGGCCGCGTTCGCCGCCTACGCCGGGCAGGCGTAGGCGGCGAACCGCCTCACCTCTACCCCAGCTCGAACTGGTCCCTCAGCAGGGCCGTGTGCAGCCGGAGCGTGCGGCCGTCGGGGAGGGTCTCCAGGACCTGGACCCCGTCGTAGTTGAGGAGCTGCCGCAGGACTGCCGCGAAGCCGTCGCCGCGTGTGGGCGGCAGGCCGACGCGCTGGGCGAGGGCGGTGACGGGGAGGGTGCCCGCGTCGACGAGGGTCGCGAGCGCCTTCCTGATCTGTTCCTGCGGCGGCTTGCGGGCCAGGAGTCCGAGCTGGGCCAGGTAGGTCTCCGAGGCGAGGAGGCCGTTGACCAAGGTCTCGTCCTGGGAGACCAGGGCGGGGGTGACGAGCGTGTCGTCGCCGCCCGCGGTGACGGCCACGTCGAAGAGGGCGTCGTGGGTCTTGGCGAGTTCGGCCTGTTCCTTCTTCGGCTTGGCAGCCGTCCTCTTCGCCGGGACAGCGGCCGGGGCCACTACCGGACGGGCCGCGACAGGGGCGGCGGTCCGGGTGCCGGTGGACCACCAATCCGGCCGCTGCTCTCCCAACTCCCGCCATCCCTGCGGCGGTTCCGCGCCGAAGGGCAGGAAGGCCAGCACCGGGATGGTGAACTCGGCGAGCGACGCGCCGCCGTGGTAGCCGGCCTTGAGTGAGGTGTAGCGGGAGTCTGCGTCCCACAGGGCGACGATGGTCGCGCCTGGCTCGGGCCAGACGACCCGGGGACCGGACAGCGTGATCTCCTGCTCGGCGAGCGGGCCGCCGCCGTCGCCGGGGAGGCGGTGCCGGGCAGACGGCGGTTCCGCCGCCTCCACCCTCACCCCGTGCCGGTCGACGACGTGCCCGTGGTCGCTGGTGAGGACGACCGCCATGCCTTCGAAGGCGGCCGCCCGCAACAAGTCGCGCAACCCGGCGACATGGTCGACGTGCCAGGCGCCGTCGCCGAGCTTCTGCTCCTTGGCGAGGCGGTCGTCGATGGTGTTGAGGACGACCGCGACGTGCGTCTTGCCGTCCGTGAGCGCTTCGGTGAGGGCGGGTCCGAAGGTGTCCCCGGCCTGCTCGGCGCGCAGGTCGTCCTTGTGGAAGACGGCGGCCGGAGCGCCGCCCCACAGCTTGTGTGCGGGGAACAGCCGCTTCTCGTCGGCCTGGGTGCCCTTCATCAGCCGTCCCGCGAACAGGGAGGTGCGGGAGACGGCGGTCAGGGTGGGCAGTGCGGCAGCCATGGCGCGACGCTGCGGCCCACCGTGGGGCAGCGGGTCGAACTCTGCCCAGGTGCCGCGCAGTTCCTCGCCGAGTTCGTTGGCGATGGCGGCGCTCATGCCGTCGAGGACGAGAAGCAGCACGCGCCGCCCCTCGCCGTGGGTGACGACGGGCTTCACGACCTGGTCGAGGAAGGTCTCCACGGTCAGCATCGAGCCGGGCTGGGTGCCGGACCCGGTCCAGACGGCGAGTGCGCGGGCGAAGGAGGCGTCGATCGCGCGGCGCCGTTCCCGGACCCGCGTGCCGAGCGCGTCGTACGCGGTCTTGAGCACCGGGTCGGGGTCGCCGCCGGCCTCGATGTGTTCGAGGGCGAGGTCGACCCAGCCGGTCTCGGTGACGTGCCGCTCTATGGCGGCGGCCACGGTGGGTGACTCGGCGGGCGGTTCGGCGGCCAGCCAGCGGGCGAGCCGCTGTCCCATCCGGGCCCGTTCGATGCGGGCGGACTCCTCCGGGTCACCGGCGAGTTCGTGCTCGGCCAGGTGCCGTACGGCGTCCGCGACCGCGCCTGCGTCCGTGCCTGCGGCAGCGGCGAGGGCGTGTCCCACGGCGGTGAACCGGAACTCCAGGCCGCCCTTCATCACCGGGCTGGACTCGACGGCCTTCTCGGCGCCGAACTGCCGCGCCAGGGCCGTCGCCCGGTCGAGGACGATGCCGGCCAGGCGGCGGGCCTCGCGCGCCCGGTCCGGGTCCGTCGTGCCGGCGGGCCGGTGGCCGGTGGCGAGGAGGGCGACGACGTACTTCTCGGCGGCCCGGCCGAAGACGGCCACCAGCGTGTCGAGCTGGTCGCCGGTGGCCGGGGGCTGCTCGCCGAAGTAGCGTTCGGCCCGGCCGCGGGCCTGGTAGGTCTCGGGGGCGGGCTCTGTGTGCTCCCACAGGGCCGCGCACACCAGGCCGAAGGCGACCGCGTCGGCTCCGCGTTCGGCGTCGACGAGGGCGAGCAGGGCGCGCCCGGCGAGTCCGGCCTGGTCGTCCTCGCCGAGGAAGGCGGCGAGTCCGGTCCGTTCGGGGCCGCGCAGCCCGAGGAGCCGTTCGGGGCCGCCCGCGCGCGTGGACCAGTCCAGCAGGGCCTGCGCGTCGAGCCGTTCGTCACCGGGCCGCTGCGCGGGGGCGACGGCGGTGTCGGTGTCGTAGCGGCCGAGGCGCAGGCGGCGCTGGGCGAGGGCGGTGAGGGCGTACTGCCGGGAGAGCCAGCCGCCGGAGACGGAGGGCCAGCCGCCGGGCGGGGTGGCGTCGAGCAGGGCCTCGGCGGCCCAGTTGGCGTCCTTCAGGCGCGGGTCGATCTGCCGGGCGCCGAAGGCCTCCCGCACCACGTCCCAGCTGTCGACGGTGTCGATGGCCTTCTTGTGGACGCGGGCGAGGATCGCGGGGTCGAGTTCGTGCTGTTCGCGGTCGGTGAGGACGACGAGGACGGCGGGGCCGGGGGTGCGGCCCGCGAGGTGGTCGAGGACCAGCTCGTGGACGGCGAGCGGGGACAGCGCCGCTGTGACGCGCGCGGTGCGGCCCTCGGCCCAGGCGGGCTCGGCGGGGCCGTCCCACTGGGGTGCGGAGCGCAGCAGGACGGCCCGGCGCCGGTCCTCGCCCCCCGGCCGGAGGGAGGCGGCGAGCTGCGGCTGGGAGGAGAGGTACTGGGTGACGGTCGCGGTGTTCAGCCGGACCGCGCCCGGTACGGCGGCGGAGTCGGTGGCGGGAGCGGTGGTGGTCATCGGTCGACGACCCGCCAGGTGATCTCGATGGTGGCTCCCGGGTTCTTCTTCGCCAGTTCGGCCAGCTCCGATTCCAGGGCCTCGGTCGCCTGGCCGACGGTGGTGGTGCGGTGGCCGCTGGACCGCCCCGCCCCGCCGCTGCCCTGGGTGGTGCCGGGCTGCTGGGTGAAGGGGATGCGCGGGTCGCTCGTCGGCGTGTTCAGGGACAGGTCGTCGGCCGTGTCGGCCGGGGCGGTGGCCGTCGCGGGCGCGACGGGGGCGGGCGGCGGGGTGGCCGCCGCCTGGTTGCGCTTGATCAGGGCGAGGATCTCCCGCTCGGTGCGCTTCAGCGCCTCGCGCAGGTCGGCGGTGCGCTGGTCGCCGCGGGCCACGTTGCGCAGCGAGTCGAGCAGGGCCGCGCCCTCCGCACCGAGCCCGGTGGCGAGTTCCAGGGTGTGCCAGGACGCCTCGGTCACGGCGCGGGCGACGCTGCCGGCCTGCTTGAGGGAGGTGCCGTACCGGTCGGCGCTGACCTCTCCCAGGTCGAAGGCGGCCAGTGCCTCCACGGTCTTCTTGGCCCCGGCTCCGCCCTGCGCACCACCACCGGTGAGCGTCTCCAGGAACTGGAGGGAGCGCCGGGCGAGGGCGAGGCGGCCGGTGTCGTCGGTCTCGTCGAGGCCGAGGAAGGTGGCGTGCTCCTCCAGCCGCCGTACGAGCTCGGCGGCGTCCTCCTTGAGGGAGCGGGCGGACTCGACGATCTGGCGGGCGAACTGGTTGACCATGCGCCCGCGGCGCAGGGTGGGCGCCTTCTGCCCGAAGACCGTCTCGTAGCGCTGCCGTGCCGTGGTCCAGTCGTCCTCGCTCGGCAGGGGCTGGCTGCGCAGGGCGTCGTGGTCCTTGATCGCGGAGAGTTCCGGCGCGGGGTCCAGGACGGTGCCGCCGCGCACCCACACCCGGTCGTCCATCTCGGCGAACGAGGCGACGACGAGCCGGGTGAGGAAGTCGGGCAGGCCGCGCGGCTCGGGCTGGTCGGTCCAGTCGGTGAGCCTGATCAGCGTGTGGTCGCCGGTGGCGCCCTGGGCGCTGGCGAGCTGCCGGAAGTGGTCGGCCCAGTAGCGGGACAGCTCGAAGTACGCCTCCTTCTGCTGTCCGAGGCGCAGCGGCCCGGCGACGCGCTGCATCAGCTTGCGGTCGCCCGCCGGGACCTCGACGCGTCCGTCGCGGGCCTCGGCGGCGGCCCGTACGTGGGTGAACACCTTGCGCGCGTCGACGGGCTTGACGGCGGTGCCGGTGGCGTCGGGGTCGAGGTTGGGGTGGGCCGGGTACTGGTGGGCGAGCAGCTTGCCCGCCACGTGCCGGATGCCGTCGTGCAGGGACTGCCCGAAGGACAGGGTGAGGTCGTCGACGTCGGGCAGCGCCACCAGGTGGTCGTCGAAGTCGATGACCACGTCGGCGGCCTGCTTCTGCGCGAGCCCGTACGCCTGCTTGAACGCGCCCTTGACCTGCTTGAGCAGGGCGTCCCGCTGGGTCTCCAGGAGGCCCTTGGCGCGGCTGCGGTTGTCGGCGTTGAGGTGGCCGGCGTACTGAGTGTCGAAGCGGTGCTCGTCGGCGAGGGCCTTGTCGATGACGACGAGCCGTCGGAAGTCGGCGAGGCGCTGCGCGGACAGGTGCGCGGGCAGCCAGGCGATGGAGCGGGACCGCTCGCCCTGCTGGCGTTCGCGCAGCCGCTGCATGCGGTTGGCGTCCTCGACGGGCCCCCACTCGCCCTCGTCGAAGGGGAGGTCTATGGCGATCCGCCAGCGGCCGTCCTGCTGCGGCATCAGGTCGTGGTCGGGCAGCTCGTCCTCGTCGGCGACGTTGCCGAAGACGACCTCGGCGGTGCGGGCGGTGCCGCGCCAGGTGAAGTTCAGCTCGTCGGCGAACTGGCCGTGCTCGACGCCGAGTTCCTCCGACAGCAGCCGCCGGGCGAGGGCGACGCGGTTGCCGGGGTTGTCGTTGACCTGCGCGTTGGCGATGACGGAGTCGACGTCGACGCCGGACAGTTCCAGCCGGACACCGGGGTTGGTGTCGGTGCCGGTCTCCTTGATCTCAGGGAACCGGGCCGCCCATTCGGCGACCTTGTTCTTGATGATGCCGACCTCGCTGCCCGGGATCGGCGCCATGACCGACCCGTGGTTCAGCGCGCCGAGCCGGCGGATCGTCAGCTCGGACAGGGCGGGCACGCTGGGCGCGAGCGCGGAGAGCAGGAGCGTGCACACGAGCCGGTTGTCACCGACGAACAGGCGGCAGCGGTTGGCCAGTTGCGGATCGGCGGCGAGGGTGTCGGGCCGGTGCAGGTACTGCTCGACGTCGTCCTCGGTGATGTCGTACGAGCTGAGCAGGTACGGCCGGAGCTTCGTCTTGTACAGCTTGTCGGCGGCCTCGAAGACCACCTTGAGGCTGTCGGTGAACGGCTTGTCGCCGCCCTCCGCGATCACCGGGTAGAGGTCGCCGACCGGGATGAGCTGGCCGAGCCGGATCTCGTCGCGGTGGTCGGCGAGGAGCTGGCCCATCAGCTTCAGACCGGTGCGGGAGCGCTGCAGCGCGGACGAGATGTGGACGAGGGTGTCCATGAAGGCGGGCGAGAAGGGGTACGTCAGCCGGAACGACTCCGCGTCCGCGCCGGTCGTCCCCTTGTCGGAGCCGAGCAGGGTGTCCCACACCTGGGTGCCGACCCGCTTGGTCTGCTCGAAGGCCGCGTCGACGAGGCGCTCCGCCTCGGCGTTCTTCGGCTTGAGGAGGCGCGCGTGGGCGATCTGCGGGAGGTTGCGGTCCTCAAGGGTGATCTTGTCGAAGCGGCCGGAGGCCAGGTTGAGGGTGTCCTGGATGGACGACTCGGCCGCCCCGGACACCTCCTCGCCGACCAGTTCGCGCAGGTCGCGCTGGCGGGCGATGAACGACACGATCGGGATGGCGCGGCGGGCGTCGCCGCCCTCCACGAAGTTCGTGATCTTGCTGGCCTCACGGGCGACGAACTTCTGGTCGTGGATAAGGGTGGCGAGCCACAGGATCAGCTCGTCCATGAAGAGGATCAGCCCGTCGTAGCCGAGCGACTTGGCGTGCTCGGCGATGACGGAGAGTCCGGCGTCGAGGGAGATGAAACCGTGCTCGTCCTCGGCGGCGTTCTTGGCGAAGCCGGGGAGGAGGTTGGCGCTGGCGTCACTGACCAGCTTGGCCCGCAGCTCGATCGGGGTGGAGGGGTTGCGGAGGTCGAGCGGGACGGCGGCCTCGTGGTTCTCCGCCGCGGCGAGGGCGGCGTCCAGGAGGGCGGGGGTCCAGGCGAAGCCCTCCCCCCACTCGTCCTCCTCGTCGTCGGTGACGCCGAGCCCGCGGATGACGGCCTCGTCGCCCATGTTGGCGCGCATGGCGCGGATGTCCGCGAAGAGGGAGTCGGTACGGTAGACCTGCGGGGTCGGCGCCTCGGGGCGCAGCTTCTTGACGTGGCTGACGTAACCGCCGAGCACGCGCTGTTCGAGGGCCTTGGCGCCGAGCATGTGGTACGGCACGAGCAGGAACTTCTTGCCGTCCGTGCCCAGCCACTCGTGCTTGGTCAGCACCGGGTCGAACTCGGTGCGGGCGCGAGCTGCCGGGTCACCGCTGAGCAGCGCGTACAGCACGGCCATGAAGTGCGACTTACCGGAACCGAAGGAGCCGTGGAGGTACGCGGCCTTGGAGCGGTGCCCGTCGAGGGAGGCCTTGATGAGGTCCAGTGCCTCGTCGAAGTTCTCCAGCAGTCGCTCCGTGACGACGTAGTCCTTGAGCGCGTGTTCGGCGCCCTCGGGCGTCGTCGCCTCGGCGAGGGACAGCACGAAGTCCGAGGTGGAGATGGACTCCTTGATGTCGATGACATCGCGGAGGAGCGGCTGCTGGGCCATGAGGTGTCTCGCTCTCCTTCAGGTGGAGGTTTTCTGCGGCGCACTCGATCGTGTGAAGCCGCGCTGTCCAGGGTGGCTGCCTCTGCGGGGCGTCGGTATGGTCGGCGGTATGGCAACCAAGAAGTACACCGTGACGCTCCCCGAAGAGCTGGCCGAGGCCATCCGCGCCGAGGTCGGCCCCGGCGGATTCAGCCGCTACGTCACGCACGCCATAGAGCGCCAGCGGGAGCAGGATCGGTTGGGGGAACTCGTCGACTGGATGGAGACGGAGTACGGCCCCGTCACCGATGAGGAACTGGCCGCCGCCGAGGCCGAACGCCGCGAGATCGAACGCGCCCATGCGGAACGAGCACGCGCGGAACGAGCAGCCGAGCAGCAGGAAGCCGGGCAGGCGGCGTCTCGACACCACCGGGAAGCCGCATGAGGGGCGACGCCGTCTACCTGCTCGACTGCGAGGGACTGTCGCAGACCGTGCGCGGGGCAGCCGCCATGAAGGGCAGGCTCAAGGCTGCCCATGCGGTCGGCATCCGCGTCATGACCACCTCCATGACACTCATCGAGGCGTACGACATGCGCACCTACCTCCCGGCGTGGCATTGGGCACTCTCCCGCATCCACGTCGAGGCGGTGACCGAGGAGATCGCCAAGGAGGCGATCGACCTGCTGAAGGAGGCCGGTCTCCACGGCCACAAGTACGCCATCGACGCGGCCCTGGCCGCCGTCGCACTGCGACAGCCGGGGCCGGTCACCGTCTTCACCTCCGACGAGGACGACCTGCGCAAGCTGTGCGGTGACCGCGTGGTGGTCATGGGCCTGTGACGGCCGCCGCGACCACTGTGGGCTGAGCATGTGCTGTCCTCCTCGTCGGGTGTCCGGTGGCGGGTGGGACGGGGTGGGGGATGGGCGGGCGCGGGCTACTTGTTCGCGGCCGCCCGTCGTCCCCGGGTGGCGGCCGGGGGACGCCAGGCACGCAGGTCGTCGTCGGTGAGACCGTGCTCGCCCTGCAACTGCTGGCGGTAACCGGCGAAGAAGTCCGCCGGGGAGCCGCTGTAGAGCATGTCGAACTCGTTGTGCCACTGGTACAGCCACGGCTGCAGCTCCAGCAGGCCGGCGAGGAACGGGGTGATCTCCTCCGAGGTCAGCGCGGTGTTGGTGAAGTACGTCGCCAGGGCTTGGGCCTGCTCGCGGTGATCCCAGCCGGCCCAGCCGTACAGCTCAGGGGTGGCGGCGTTGGTCTGCCCGTAGGAGATGAACCGCTCCTTGGGCACGTCCAGCTTGCCGCGCGCCTTCCAGTAGGAGGGGCGCAGGAAATCGGCCGGGGTGTACTTCGGCGGTACAGGAATGGAGTCCCGGATCTTCCGCTTGGCCGGCTCGTCCGGTGCGGCGTCCTCCTTGCGCTGGAGGTCCCACACCTCCTCCCAGTCGGCGCGCTTCTTCAGCCCGGCGGGCTTGTAGCGCAGGGCGGAGAGGAACGGCACGTGCTCGTCGGTGATCAGCTCGGCGACGACCTTGGGGAGATCCTTACGGGGCGCATAGAGCTTGGCAACGGAGACGAAGTCCTCGTCGCGCGAGAGGGCGTCGGTGAGGCGGGAGAGCGTGAGGATGGTCGGCTGACCGTTCTCGTCGAACCAGTGGTCGCGGTTCTCCATACGGTCGAGCAGCCAGGAGCGGAGAGCTTTCTCCTGGAGTGCGTCCCAGCCTTCGGTGGCCCAGCGGCGCTTGTACTCGGGCCGCTCGACCATGCCGATGGCACGGTTCGACTCGATGGCATTGATCCGCTTCTGGACGACTTCCCTGTAGGCGGTGGGCCAGTGAGCGGGGATCTCCGTAATGGGATCGAACTGGTGGTTGTGGTGATGGAACCACGAGGTGTTGACCTCGCCGCGTTCCCTCTTGCGAGCCAAGACGATGGCAAAGGCACGTTCAGCCGAGGCGATCACAGGGGTGTCAGCAGCGGAAGCAGCGATCTCGCGGTCGAGGAGGCCGTACAGGGCGTACACCTGCCAGTCTAGTTCTTCCTGAGTGGCAATCATCCGACCACGAATGGACTCCCACTTCCCTCGACCCTCACGCAGTGTCGCCGCTGTAGGGACAGCGGTCGATACAATGACAGAAGGGCTAGTAGCAACCAGCTCCTGAGCGAGATATTCCATGGCAGAAGCGAGCGTCGTGGGGAAATAGGAAGGAATCGGGAATTCTTCCAGCTTGGTTCCAGTGAACTCGAATCGATGCTCCCAAGGTTCATCGGCTCCTGCGACGTCCGCGCCAGGTCGGCCCTTGTCGTGGCTGACCTGCCGAAGCCAGAATCCAGCAGTGGAGCTATTTAGCAGGCCGAGCAACCGCAGATGCTCTTCCTCGCTCGCCCCCTCTCGCAGCTTGATCACCGGCGCAGAACGGTTGAAAACCTTCCCGCCCCGATCCAGCACGAAGTGGTTGTGCGTCGCCACGAACGCGAACGTCAGCGACAACGGGGTTCGGTAGCGCTCAGAGACCCATCGGTACCATGCCCACCACGGCTTCCCTTGGTCCTGCTGCGTCTTTCCATCAAAATCCGTGGTTGATCGCAAGTGACCACGCACTTTCCACAACCACCGTCCCCAAGGGCTACTTTCGTCATACGGCAGTGCTTTGAGGTCAGCGCTGTACGGAGCAATTGCACTCTCGACGGCATCCACACTCCAGTCGCGTACAGCTTCTCCGATAATCAGGGGGCGTGCAATCGCAGCATCAACACCCTGACGCCGCAGCGCATAGGGGTCGCTAATAAAGGCATCGTCCTGGCCCGGGAAGCTGGCGAAACCGATGTCGCGCGAGAGCTCTGAACGCAACTGCCCGACGGCACCCTTCTCGATGGACGAGTTCAATTCCAGACCGCCGTCGGCCAGGATCCAAGGCTGCTTACCGAAGTAATTTGCTCGTGACAGATCATCCACAGACACCCACTGGCTCACCGAGCCAGGCTTGTCGATCTGCTCGACGATCGCCTGCCATACCAAGCCCTCCTCGGCGTTCTTCGGCGCGGAGGGCTCACCCTGCACACTGCGAACGGTCCGGATGACTGGCGAGCGCCCGTCCCCACCCCGCTGCCTGCCCACGAGAATGACCGTCGGCGTTCCGTGCCCTGGAATGTAGGCACCCGACGTGTCGATAACCTCAGTGAGCTCCACCGTGTGCCCGAAGTACCCTTCGATGAGCTTCGCCCCGAACTCCCGCTTCATGAACGAGTTCGCGGTGATCTGCCCGACCATTCCGTAGCCGCGCCCCTGGGCGTCGCCGCGCTTGGCCAGTTCGAAGAACCGCTGAGCGAACGGCACCGACAGCGCATACTTGCCGGAACACGCCGGGTACAACTCCCGGTAAAGAACGTTGAGCTTCTTGTCCTTCACCGTGATGTAGGGCGGGTTCCCCACCACCACGTGATACCGCCCTGGCCGCAAGATGTCTGGGTGCTCTTGCACGTCCTCCGTGGCGTACTTGAACTCAGCCAGCTCGTTCGCGAGGTCCTCGTCTATACCGCCGAACAGGTTCTCCTGCTGGGAACGGCGGGACTTGATGAGCGAGTCCCCCACTGCCAGGTTGATCGGCCACTCGTACTTGGCCGCCTCCGCCAGCGTCTTTACCCCGCTCACCGCCATAGCCGCAACCAGCAGCCGGAACCGAGCAATAGCCACAGCGAACGGGTTGACGTCCACCCCGTGCACCGAGTCCAGCGCTTCCCGCACCCGCTCGTGCACATCATGCCCAGGCTGCCCCTCCCCCCACAGCCGCACCAACCGCCGAAACGCCCCCAGCACAAAGTGCCCCGACCCGCACGTGGGGTCGATCATCTTCAGGCCCTCGTAGCCGAACTCTCGGACCGCCGGGTTCATCGTCCGGTCGAGGATGAACTCCTCCACGAACTCCGGCGTCTGGAGCAGCGCGTACGTCTTCCGCGCCACCTCGCTCAGGTCCTGGTACAGGTCACCCAGGAACCGCGTGTCCCAGCCCTCCGTGCCGTCCTCGTTCAGCGGGTCCGTGAAGTCGTGGACGAGGACGCCCGCCTCGTCCCTCCCCCGCCAGAACTCGACCAACTCCCGCGCACCGTCATGCGACAGCGGGATCTGGTACAGCGGGTTGTGCCGCTTGTCGAACAGCAGCCTGCCCGCCTGGCCCGCGCCCAGTTCGTCGAACGCCTTCTCCAGCCAGCCGCGGTAGGTCGGGTCGTCCTCCGCCTCCACGTACGCGTCGTACCGCGCCTCCGCCAGCTCCCGCCGGTCGCCGTCCGCGCCCGTCAGGTACGGCTCCGGGATCAGCCGGTTGTCCTCGCAGAACCGCACGAAGACAGTCCCCAGCACCCACGCCACCGCGACCTGCGTGACCCGCTCATCGAGCCACGAGTTCCACGTCGCCGCCGTACGCCCCAGCTTGCGCGCCTGGTCGTACTCGGCGCGCAGCCGCGCCCCGACGTCACCCAGGGCCTTCACCTGCTTGCCGAGGTCGGTCTCGACCGCCTTGACCTGCTGCTTCAGGTCGTCCAACAGAGCCTTGCGGTCGATCACTTCACGTCTCCCTCGACACCACGAACCACTACCTTGCCGGACCCCCGGTGGACGTTGTCCACCCACATGTCCGGAAGCTGAATCCACTCCCCCAGGCCGGCCTGGTACGGCACGGCCACCTGCCCGAGCCTCGGCTCACGCGCCGGGTCGCTCTGGGGGACGAGCAACCACAGTCCGCGGCCGCCCCGCCGGGCCGCCGAGGCGAGCCGGTGCAGGACGCCCATCGCGTCGTAGCGGGCGAACACCCCGGCCTCCGTCAGCAGCACCGGGCCGGTTCCGGACCCGGACCCGGCTCCGAGCCGTTCCTCGATGCGCGGCGCGACAGCACCCCACGCCGTCTGGGCGTAGTCGGCGAACCGCAGCGCGCCCGTCGAGCCCGGCTTGGCGACGTCCGCCTTGAGCAGCGTCTCCCACGTCGGTTTGGTGCCCGGCGTGACCTGGGCGTGCAGGGCCTCGATGAACAGCTCGGTCACCGAGACGGCCTCGGCGCCCAGCCGCTCCGCGCCCAGTTCGCGTACGGCGTCCCGCACGAGCCGCTGGCTCACGGTCAGCACCCGGTAGCCGTCCCGCCGCGCGGACGCGACCAGCCGCTCCTCCGCGCGCACCGCGCTCGCGAGCAGCGGATCGTCGGCGTACCGCGTCACCGCGCCCGTACGCGTGGACTGCCGCCAGGCACCCGTCGTGAGGTAGCTGGACGCGTCGTCCACCCGCGTCGGCAGGTAGCGGAGCGTCTTCGTGTCCTCGCGCGTCCCGAGCGACAGCTCGAAGCCGGCCTCGCGCAGCGCCTTGGTCAGCGGGCCGGCGGTCGGCAGGTCGTGGGTCAGCCCGCCGCGGCCGTCGGGCACCGCCAGCTCGGGGAAGCGGGCCCGCAGCCGCTCGTGGACGTCCTCGCCGGTCAGGCCGGGCTGGCGGCCCTCCGGGACGCCCGGGATCCAGCGCACCAGACCGGCCTGCGTGAGCCGCAGCGCCCGTACCAGCGACAGGTCGCGCGGGTAGATCTCCAGGCGCGGGGTCGCCGCCGCGTTCACGGAGGCCGCGGCGGCCAGTTCGACCATGCGGCGCTCGTCCCAGTCGACAGTGCCGGGTGGCATCTGCACTGCGCCCAGCTCCGCGAGGACGGTCGCTGCCGTCGGCAGGGTCTCCAGCCCAGCGAGCCGGTCTGCCGCGCGGCCGAGCTTCGTCGCGTAGTCGAGCAGTCCCGGCGCCGTTGGAGTGTCCGGACCGTCGTCCTCGCGGACATCCAGGGCCAGCAGGCCCGCCCCCAACGACTCCTCCGTCGCCTTACGGTTCGGCTGGTGCTGGAACTCGGCCTCGTCCGGGACGAGTTGCTCGACCTCGACGACGGCCCGTACCGCCGCCAGCGCCAGCGCCCGGCGCTGCTCACGCCCGGCGAGCTGGCTGCCGCGCCGGACGGCGAGGGCGTCCGCGATCTCCACCGCCGACGCGACCCGGCCCATGCCCGCGAGCAGTTCGAGGATCTCGGAGCGCAGGGCCTGGACCGCCCGGTCGGCCTTCCAGCGCTTGCGCTCCTCCTTGAGCATCTGCGGGATGCGGCCCGCGCTCAGGTGCAGCGCCGCGGCGACGTCCTTCTGCTTCGGCCAGACGCCGATCTCCGGCAGCAGGCCGTGCTCGTCGGGCAGGCGCAGCAGCAGCCGGACCATCTCGGCCTTGTTGCGGTTGGAGCCGTTGTTGTTGACGACCGGGACGAAGATCGTGGCGAGGGCGTCGAGGCTGATGGAGCGCAGGGCGCGCGCCGACAGGCCGCCGGCCGCGTCGCTCGTCGCCAGGGTGTCGGCGAGGGCGGACTCGGCGGCGGAGAGCTGGTCCAGTTCCTCCCGGGCCTCGGCCCGGCCCTCGGGCGTGAGCGGCGAGGCGGGCGTCTCGCGCAGCTTCTCGCCCCACTCGCGCTGGCGCTTCTGCACCTCGTTGCGGGTCTTGGCGCCCAGGCCGGGAGCGTTGACGAGCTTGCGGCGGCTGTAGTCCAGGAGCCCGCCGACGGTGGTGATGCCGAGGCCGTAGAGGAAGGACTGGGCGGCGCCCGTGAGGCCGGAGACGGTCAGCGGGGTGTCGAGGGCGACCTCGGCGGCGAGGCGGTCGCGCTGCTGCTCGGCGGTCTCCGGCTCGGCGTCCGCGATGACACCGCGCTGCACCGCCTCGCCGTCGGCCCCCGCCTCGGAGGTCGTCGTCGTGTGGCGTGTGCGGTGGCTGGAGGGGACGGCCTGCGAGGCGTCGAGGAAGATCTTGCGCCAGGCGTCCCGCATGGGCTTCAGCTCGGGGAACCGCTTGCTCGCGTCGCGGTGCAGGGTCTTCTGGAAGAAGGCGACGAGCCCGTCCCGTACGGCCGGGTCGAACGCCTCGGCGGCGATCGTCGGGTACGGCCACTCCTTCGGGTCCGTCATCCGGGGCAGCACGCTGCCGTCGCCCCACTTGGGCAGCTCGCGGCTGGCCATCTGGTGCAGGGTGACGGCCACGGCGTACCGCTCGGCGTGGGAGTCGTAGGAGCCGCGGGTGATGACGTCGACGAACGGGTCGAGGTAGCCCTCGGTGCCCGCGTCGGTGCTCCTGGCGGGGTAGCCGGCGAGCGAGAAGTCGATCAGGACCAGTTCGCGGGTGCGGTTGGGGCGGACGCGGATGGCGATGTTGTCCGGCTTGATGTCGCGGTGCCAGACGCCCTCGCCCTCCAGGAAGTCGACGGCGCCGAAGAGGTAGTCGCCGTACGCCTCCAGCTGGTCGACGGGGAGCCGGCCGTCGTCGCGGAGCTGGCGGGCCACCGTCTCCTCGCGGCGGCGCGGGACCTTCCGCTCGCCCGCCGCGTCCGCGCCGTCGTCGCGCTCGTCGCCGACGTACTCCAGCGCGAGGACGGTACGGCCCGCGATGCTCAGCGGTTCCGGTTCGGCGAGGCGGATGATGCCCGAGTGGGGGCGCAGGCGGCCCATCACGTCGGCCTCGCGGATGAGGATGTCGCCGCGGTTGTCGGACAGGGCGACCTTCAGCACGGCCAGCGGGCGCGTCCTGCGCGCCTCCGCCTCCAGGTCGCGGACGAGGAAGGCGCGGCTGGTGGAGCCGGTGCCGAGGCGGCGGCGGACCTCCCAGCGGCCGGCGAGCACGTCGCCGGGGACGGCGTCCAGCGGGTCCTTCTCCGGGGCGTCGGCCGCCTCGGCGGCGGTCTCGGCGGCCGGGGCGGTGAGGGAGTCCTCGACGACCTCCAGCATCTCCAGGAAGTCGTCGACGCTGTGCAGGCGCTGGTCCGGGTTGTAGGCGGTGGCGGCCTGCACCAGCTCGTCGACGTCCTCGGACAGGCCGTCCACCAGGGAGCTGGGGCGCAGGCCCTCCCCCGCCTCCAGGCGGGCGCGCAGTTCGGCCTGGCTGGCGGCCGGGGCCTTGCCGGTGGCCAGCAGGTAGGTGAGGACACCGAGGCCGTAGACGTCGAGGGAGACCGGGTCGGGGCGCAGGGCGGTCAGCTCGGGGGCGAGGTAGGGGTCCTCGTCGTCGGCGAGGTGCATCGCGGACAGCGCGGTCGGCGCGAGCCGTGTCGCGCCCTGCCCCTGCGAGGAGTCGCCGGTGCGCTGGGTGGCGATCTGCCAGTCGGAGATCTTCAGCCGGGGGCTGAGCCAGGCGGCCTCCTCGCCGACGGCCCTGCCGGGGCCGCCGTCGGGGCGGGGCAGGACGTGGATGGAGCGGGCGGCCAGGGCCCGGTGGTGGATGCGGCGGGCGTGCGCGGAGCGCATGGTCTCGGCGAGCTGGCGGACCAGGGCCATCCGACCGAGGATGTCGAGCTTCTCCCCGTACTGGACCAGGTACTCGTCCAGCTTCATGGTGCGGTCGTCGTAGTCGAAGACGAGGGCGGGGCCCGAGGGGTGACCGGTCGGGAAGTACTGCCGGTAGGAGACGACGCCGGGGTGGCGGAAGCGCTGCAGGACGGCCGCCTCGCGGCGGGCGGCGTTCTCCACGGACTGGCGCAGGGAGGCGTCCGAGCCGCGCTCGCTGAGGTAGACGCGGACGCGGGCGCGCTCGGGCAGCTCGGTGTGGGCCGCCTTGTAGTCGGCCCACGTCTGGCCGGAGTCGAAGGGCGTGCGCTCCAGCTCGTAGGGGCCGACCTTGTACTGGGCCTCGCTGCGGCGGATGCCGATGCGGTCCAGCGCGGTCTTGATCTCGCGGGAGTCGATCGCGGTGATGCGGCGCCGCTCGTCGCGCGGGGGCTGCCCCAGCATGTCGACCAGCTCGGCGACGGTGTGGACGCCGTTCTGGTCGTGGGCGGGCAGCCGTACGCGCAGGGCGTCGTCGGTGAAGCAGACGGCCTCACCGACCCACACCCGGCGGGCGCCGTGGCCCTGGCCGAGCAGGCCCGCCAGCTCCTTGGCCTTCTTGTTGACCAGGTGCAGAGGGTTGCCGTGGGTGCGCCGACGGCCGCCGGGGGTGGTCTGCACCCAGGTGCCGTTCTCGGAGGTGACCGAGCCGTGCCAGTCCTTCAGCTCGATCATGTAGACGCCGCCGGGCGCGACGACCAGCAGGTCGACCTCGCGGACATGCCCGGTGTTCGCGGTGAACGTGAAGTTCGACCAGGCCCGCCAGGGGTCGGAGTCCGGCAACTGCTCGCGGATCGCCTCCAGGCCGCGGTGTTCGTGATCGAACTCGGACTCGGTGACCGTGACCCACCGGCCTTCCCGCATGCCTGTCCCCACTCGTTCCGTTCCTCTCAGGCCCGCCGTTCCCCGGGGTCGGGCCTGCCGCTGATCCTAATGGTTGCCTGATACATGGGAAGAGTCCGTGAAGGACGGGACTATAGGACATTCGACCCAAACGAAAGAAACGGCCCGTTCCGCCTCCCGTCGACGCGGGCGACAGGAGCCGCCCGGTCAACGACCTGTACGGGCAAACCGTCCGTCACGTCGCGCTGTAGGCGAGTTCGGCCAGGGCGAGCGCCTGCTTCAGGGTCTTCTCGTCGCGGATCTGGATGCTCACCCTGTACCGGCGATGGCCGGTGGTGAGCCGATAGGCGTCCGGTGCCGGCTCCGCGATCTCGTCGCTGTGCTGCAGACGGAAGTTGATCAAGCCTGTGGACGCGAAGGCGTAGGCGAAACCGCCGTACTGGCTGCCCTTGCGGCGGAGGCGGAGGTAGCCGGAATAGTCGAGGGGATCGCCCTCCTGCCACGTCTTGCGCTTGATGCCGTGCGCTCCGACGCTCTCCCAGGAGCCGGCTTCCGCCATGAAGTCGATGAACTGCTGCGCGGCGGGGTTGAAGGCGAGCTGCGTCTTCACCGTCTCCTGCCCCTCGTCCGCGACCCCCGGCACGTCACCCTCGACGTGCCATCCGAAGTCCGCGAAGTCGTCGCTGTCGGGGTCGGCGACCACCCGGGGCGTGCGGCGCGCGGTGTCGGCCGTGTCCGGCTGCTGCTGGAGGAGTTCGCGGACCACCTCGGACGCGTCGAGTTCCTGCGGCGTGCCCTCGAAGCGGAAGTAGGTGAGCTTCACGGGTCCCCTCCCGTTATACGAACCGTGTCCGAGCGGACACACTACGCCCGACGGCGAGCGCATCAACACCGGTCGCCGGTACGCGTACGGATCAGACCTCGATCGTGAACGTCACGAACCGGGTGCGGCAATCCCCCCGCTCCCCGAACCGGCCCCGGCTCAGCCCCGCGTACTCGCGCAGCGCCTGTCGGGTCGGGCGGGCGCTTGCTGTTCTGGCGTCGTCGACAGGGTCCGCCCGTGACGTACATAGTGACTCTCACCTCGATCCAGATGGCCGAGAACGAATCCGACTGGCTCCTCACGGAACGCTTCACGAAAGGGCTGCCTACAGGCCTCGACACGTCAGACACCGGTACCCGGTTAGCGTTTCTGGTGTGCGACAACCGGACGCATCCCACGAACAACAGCCGTGGGGAGTTCTCCGAACACGGCCGCTTCATCACCTGGGTCGGATCGGTTCAGCGCTTCAACACCGTGGGGCCGGTCGACAGCAGCATCACCATCGAGCCCATGCGCAGATGTCCGCGGCCGGTGCCTCTGGACGGTCCCGACGGGATCTTGGCCGCCCTTTCACCGACGCACCGAGCGCACGTGGAACAGGCCCTATCCGGAAGCGCGGGACACTGCGGCATGACAACCTGGCAGGCTCTCCAGGAAGCGCTCCTGAGGAGTCACCCCGAGCTGGCCCGGTACATCGAATGGCTGCTGGCCAATCTCGACCCGGTCCGCTTCGACGTCGAGGACGCTGCGGACCGTGCGTGGCAGGAACAGAGGGACGCGGCTCAGTCCCTCACCCGGGTGACCGATTTCCCTCACTCCGCGCTGTCGGCCTGGGGGCGCCCCGCCTCACGGGACGCGCCGTACCCCGCGGGGCTCATCCCGTGACCCCGTGGAGAACAGCCTGATCGACCACGACGTACGGGCCGGCCTGGGCGGCGAGGCTCCCCTTTTCGACGACTGGCGACGCCTCAGTGACGTGCGATGTGACATTCACGTGCTGGAGGACTCCACCGGACGCCGCCTCGAGGTCGTCAACGTCAATGCCACTCCGGTCGAGAGCCGGCTGGGCACGGACATGATCTACTACCACCACCCCACCCACAGTTTCGTCCTCGTCCAGTACAAACGCCTGGGCTCCCGGAACAAGGAATACCGGGTGAACAAGCAACTCCTGGACCAGATGGACCGTTTGGAGCAGGTTGCAGAGCTCAGTTCGAAACCTGCACGCTCCCACGAGTGGCGCCTCTCCCAGGACGCGTGCTTCCTGAAGTTCGCACACTGGCGGGACGCGGCAGTTCCCACCTCAGGGCTGGCCCACGGCATGTACATCCCCCCTCTCGTACGCCCGCGTTCTCCTGAACGACGACTGCACGCTCGGAAGTAGAGGTGGGCGCATCTTCAGCTACGAAAGGGTGGGCCGCTACCTCGTCGGCTCGGAGTTCGCGGAGTTGGTGAAGCACGGCCTGGTCGGAACCGTGGGAACCAGTGTCGAGCAGTTGCGGGACTTCGGGCTGCAGCGTGCCCGCGAGGGGTACAGCGTCGTGCTGGGGTTCGAGACAAGCGAGGAGACGCCCCGTGCACGGGCCACACGCGCCCGCAACCGCAGCACGAAGAAGAGACCGAAGGTGAACTCCTGCTCCCCGCCCGCCTCGCAGTAGTCGTAGACCGACTCGCCAACGCTCCCGCCGCCCATTGGGGCAAACAAGGACGAGGAACTGGCCCGGCCCGTGTTCTTCCCTGCCGACGAAGTCCCCGCGGCTGTCCAGTGGGACATAGCGAGGGCCGCCCGCGCCCTTGAGCTCTACTCGCCGTTCCTCGACCGTCGGCCGGTCCGCACCTGGTCGGCGCACCTCGCGAAGCAAGTGGTGGACGGCGTTCAGGTGACGGTCAGGATCCGCGATCGGCAGGAGCAGATGACCAATGGGGCGGCGGAACGCGTCCAGGGACTGGTCACCGAACTGCGTTCGGTGACCGGCGGGTCGAGTTCCGGGAAGGAGAAGGCGGCGTGGAACCCGCGAACGACGGGCGCGGGGACGACCGGCGGAGCGGGCCGTACCGACAAGGAGCGCCTCTATCCCGAAGTCCCCTACGCGGACAAGGACGAAGCGAAGAAGCGGTTCGGCGCGCGGTGGGATCCCGGCCGCCGGAAGTGGTACGTGGACGCCGCCAAGGTCAGCCGCGAGCAGGCCGCACGCTGGCTGCCGCCGACGTCCTGACGTCCGCCGGAGTGCCGCACGCACGGCTGGATCGAGCGTGCCCGTCGTCCGTCGTCCGTCGTCCGTTGAGGGCAGACGTGCCACCGACACCCACCGACACGGTTGCTCACTCAAGCGACTCCGCAACTGTGTCTGCAGTAAGGTGACTTGTGCTGCGCATCCTCCCGGAGGGGTACGAGTGCGGAGTTCATGCGCCGCTCGGCGGCATGTGAGCAGTGGTGGTGAATCGCCGTGCGCATGCGCACGGCGTGTGAGTGGATGCCCGGTGGGCCGTCCCCCCACCATTCCTGCTCACCGCCGAGGAGTGGTCACGTATGGACCCTGTCGAGTACCAGCCTGCACGTTTCGCCCGGTTCCGTAAGGTTCTGGCGGACGTCGCCGTCAATGTCGTCGCCAACCTGTTGGTGACCGCCATGACGTCGGCAGCGCACCTGCTCTTCTGAGGCAGGCGAGTGGCGGGCGCCGGGGCCCGCCACCCCACCTCACGCAGACGGCTCAGAACAACATCATTTCGTTCTTCAGTTTGGCCTTGCTCTGTGCCCGCCGGGCCCTGCGGCTCCGCGTGGCCCCACTGTGCCGCGCGATCCTCAGCTCTGGCGGGATGGTCGACTGAGTCGGCCGGAGCCCGTGCACGTCGGTCTCTCCGACCAGTTTCCTGAGGTGTCGCCGGGTCTCCTCGTCGGTGGAGTAGAGCACGGTTGCCCGGCTCGCCCTGGTCAGCAGGACGTGGTAGGCGTGACGGACACAGCGGGCGAACTCGTCGTCGTCGAGCGTGCTCGTCCGCACCTTCGGGTCGAGCGATCCCGGTTTCGCCACCCGCATCACGTCTGCTT
Source organism: Streptomyces sp. NPDC051051 (assembly GCF_040682975.1). NCBI lineage: Bacteria > Bacillati > Actinomycetota > Actinomycetes > Kitasatosporales > Streptomycetaceae > Streptomyces > Streptomyces sp. NPDC051051. The sequence continues at coordinate 61,791 of NZ_JBFBCB010000028.1, read as the reverse complement.
GCGGGTCCTTGCGCTGCTTTCCCCGCCGGAAGACCCAGCGGTCGGTACGCCAGACCATGTCATCGCCCATGATCACCCCGCACCAGTCCCACTCGAGCCCCTGTGCCGTGTAGACACAGCCGATCTGCCCGATGCCAGCATCGTGTACGGGCCAGATCCTCGACGGCGGCTCGCCGTTGGCGCAGAAGGACTCACTGGACGCGTTCCACGGGCGATGCCAGCCACCGATGCGCACGTCCTTCTCGAGGTTCTTGTTCTCGTCCGGTTTGCTCCAGGGCCAGCAGTACCCGGCCACCATCCGGGCGGTCGCGCCGGCCTCGAACTCGGTGCGGACGATGTGCTCCATCTCGTCGGGAGTATCGACGACCTCGATGTGCATGAGTCCGTCCGGGACCCACTCGTGTGCCTGCTGCGTCGACACACCGAGCAACGCTCGGACCCAGCGGACGTAGGCGTCACTGCCTCCGCACCTGTACTGCTCCACCAGACGGTAGTGGCGAAAGACCGCATGGTGGCGTCGCGCGGCGTCCTCGATGAGTTCCGCCGTACCCACCTCGTACGGGCGCACGGTCTGGCCCGCGTCGAGGAAGAAGACGGTCAGACGTGATGCGTCGAGCAGTTCGTCCACCTGCGGCTTGGTGCCCTGCTTCTCGGCGGGAAGACGCCAGTTGGTGGACCTGTCTCGCAGCCGGTGCGCCTCGTCGCAGATCAACACGTCCAGCGGCGGCTTCGGCGTTTGCACGAAACTGCTGAAGTACGCGAAGCGCTCCCGGAACTCGGCCTCGGTGTACCCGACGTTCTCCTTGATCGCGGCGTTGAAGGCCCGCGATCCGCTCGCGTACTTCACCGTTCGGCCGGCGGCTTCGAGATCGGCCCGTAATTGAAGACCGATGGCGCTTTTTCCGGTGCCGGCTCCCCCGGTGACCAGGAAGACGGCACGTTGGGGACGGGGGACGAGTGCCTCTCGGTCCGGGCGGTCAAGAATCAGGTCCGCGGCCTCGAGCACGTCGTCCGCCACCTTCCTCTGCCGTCCCCGCAAGGTGAAGACCGTGTCCTCGCCGGACGAGTTGACCATGGCGTCGAGAAGCGGCGTGTTCCGGAGGTTCATCCGGTGCAGGATGTACTCGGCCGCCGAGTAGTCGTCCTCGGCAGTGAAGTGACGCTGAAGGTCGAGCAGAAGCCTGGCCCGGGTGTCACTCGTGTACGTATGGGCGTAGGGGCCCGTGGGTGCGTCGACGCCGAGCAGTGGACGGACGGATTCGTCCGTGGCGTTGTGGAGATACGCGAAACCACCGCACTCGAACTGCAGCCCGTTCAGCGGACCTGTGGGCCCGGTGAACAGCGCGTGGTACTCACTGAGCTGAAGGGCGGGGTGTTTGACAGGATCATCGATCCCCGCCACGTAGACGAGATCAGCCGTGGCGGCCTCGACCCTCGTCACCGAGGACCACTGCTTCAACTCGACGAGCTGCACGGAAAGGGTGCCTTCCGTGGGGTGCCTTCCCACGAGCACCACGTCGATCTGCTTGTCCTCTCGCGGTCCTTCGGATTCGTCCACGGTCGGCGAGCATTCGACGATCATCTCGACGTTGCCGCGCCCGGCTGTCACCAGATCCTCTGCCAGTGAGACAAGGCTCTGGGCCCAGGCGGAGCGCTCTCCTTCGGAGGACTCACCTCGTCGGAAGTGCACCCAGCGGGCAGCCAGGTGCGGCACCAGACGACGGCGTGCGTTCAGAGCAAGCAAGTCCCGTGCCGACAAGCGCAGCAGGAGCATGGACACGAGGAGGTTCCCCCAGGGCACGAGTAACTCGTGCGGGTGGGGGCGTGTCCATGCAGGAAGCCCGTCGGGCCGCGACCGGTATCGGTGATCTTAGACAGGCTCCGACTCGTCCCGGGAACGACGAGCGCCTTTCGGCCTGTCCACGGGAACGGCATGGCCGAATGACGACAAACGCGATTGCCTTGTCGTCATTCGGAGGAGTCGTCACACCAGAGCCGACTTCCGCTCTGCGTCTCCCGCCAGTTCACGTAGCTTCGCCCGTGTCTCCGGGTCCGTCGCATACACGACCGTGCCGACCATGCCGCGGGTCAGCAGCACTTTGTAGGTGTTGCGAATCAGGCGGTCGACATCGTCGTCCGGGGTGGACCTCTTGAAGACCGGGTCCTTGGACGCCGTACGGTCCGTGATCCAGCGGTCGCCGCGCCAGACCAGGTCCGGGCCGATGATCACGCCGGACCAGTCGTACTCGAATCCCTGCGCGGTGTAGACGCAGCCGACCTGGCCGAAACCGGCCGGGTCGGTGGCCCACAGGGCGGACGGCGGTGCGCCGGAGACGGAGCGCTCGCCGCGCAGGTTCCAGGGGCGAGTCCAGTCGCCGATGACGACGTCGGCGGGGAGCGGGTCGCCCGGCTTGGGTTCGGGGGACCACGGCCAGCAGTAACCGGCGGACATGCGAGCGCCGTAGCCCTGATCCCGGCGGGCCTGGAGAAACTCCTCCATCTCCTCGGGGCTGTCGGCGACCAGCAGGTGCATGCGGTCGTCGGGTTCCCAGACCACCGGACCGCCGGACTGCAGGCCGAGGAGGCGAACCACCCAGCGCAGGTAGGCATCACTGCCGCCGCAGCGGAACTGGCTCTCCAGCGGTACGACGTGGCAGTCGAGACCCTGGGCCGCCGCGGCCGCCTTGATGTCCTCCACGGTGCCCATCTCACCGGGGCGCACCACCTGGTGCTCGTCGAGGAGGAAGACGGGGACGCGGGCGACGTCGATGAGTTCGTCGATCTGTCGTCTGCCGGTGCGGTGGGCGGCCGGGGTGTACCGGTTGGCGGAGGTCTCGCGGATGCGGTGGGCCTCGTCGCAGATGAGGACGTCGAGGGAATTCTGCTCGGCCGTCATGAAACTGTTGAAGTACTTGAAGAGGTCCTGGACCTCGCGCTTGCGCGTGCCGGCGACCTTGCGCATCGTCTTGGTGAACGACTGCGATCCGGTGGCGTGCAGGGCCGGGACGCCCTGCCGGTACAGCTCGCCGAGCAGGGAGAGCGCGATGACGCTCTTGCCGGTACCGGGTCCGCCGGTGACGACCACGACCTCCTTGTGGTTGGACCGCTTGGCCTTGCGTACGGCGTTGAGCACCATGCGGTACGCGACCTGCTGCTCGTCCAGAAGCACGAACTGCTCGCGCTCGCGCACCTCCTGGGCAGCGACCGACATCAGTTGCTTCGACGGCACGGTCCTGCCCGCCCGGAGTTCGTCGGCCGCGCGGGCGCCGGGGACCTTGTCACTGAACTTGGCGCGAAGGTGGTCGATGAACTCGCCGCGCCGCTCACCGGTGAACATCTGACCGCTGTCGTCGACTTCGATCGCCCGTAGACCACCTATGCCGAACTCCGTGGCGTTGTGCAGGTAGGCCACGCCGCTGACCCGGTCCGGGTGCTCGGCCACCGCTCCGTTGAAGTTGACGAGGTACTCGCAGTAGCGGCGCACTTGCTCGATGGGGTTGAGGACCGGGTGCGCGTAGGCGTCGATCCGGCACAGTGCCGGGTCGTCCTCGTCCGGCTCGGCCTGGCTCCACTGCTTCAGCTCGACGACGAGGTATGACGGTTCGCCCGTGGCGGGGTGTACTCCGGCAAGCACCGCGTCGGCGCGCTTGCTGTTCAGCGGGAGGGCGTACTCCAGCATGACCTCGACCTCACCGAGGCCCGCGTCGTTGAGCGCGGCAGCCAGGGCGGGGATGCTTCGCTCCCAGGAGCGGGCCTCCGCGGCACTGGGGCGGTGACCGTGCATATGGACGAACTGCTCGGTGAGGTGGAGGTAGAGCGAACTGTCGAGGGCTCGCGCGGCAATCGTTTTCGCGGACTCGCGGAACAGCAAGGACTTCCCCCAGGCAGCACGAAATGACTCGTGCGGGTGGGGGCGTGTCCTTCGAAACTCCACCGGAGTGGAGCGGAAGCCCGTCGGGCCGCGATGACGACGGAACAGAGATTACCCGGCGGTGCCGACAGTGACGCTGGTGGCTACCGGCCGAAGCCGAGGATCAGTACGAGTGATCACCAGCAACGAGCGGGCGACCGTCGGTGTCACCGAATGGACAGGAGACACGGGAGCGGAGCCCCTGAACCGGTCGGGCAGTCTCCGCGCTCCTCTACCCCCGCCGCGGCAGCAACAGCACCGCCCCGGCCGGCACCGCCGCCAGCACGACCCACGGCACGGCCGCCGGCAGGCCCCCGTCGAGCAGGACGCCCGTCCCCGCGCTGCCGGCCAGCACGATCACGCCGGAGACGGACGACAACGCGCCGGTGTACAGGCCGAGCCGCCCCTCCTCCGCGAGGTCGGGAAGCCAGGCGCGCGCGGCGGGCGCCACCAGCATCTGACCGAGGGTGAGAAGGACGACGAACCCGGCGGCGGGCAGCAGCCCCGTCGTCCCGGTCGCCCCGGAGGGCACCGTGAGGGCGACGACGCCGGACCCGGCGGAGATCAGTGCCAGCCCGGCCGCCATGGAGCGGTGCAGGGTGAGTCGCTCCCCCACCCACCGGGTGACCGGCAGCTGCGCGGTCACCACCAGCAGGGACGACAGCGCGAACAGCCAGGCCAGCGGCGTCTGGGAACCGGCGGCGCGTTCGACCTCGGCGGGCAGGGCGAGGTAGAGCTGGTTGTAGGCGAGGAGGTAGGCACCGTACGCGCCGCACAGCGCGAGGAAACGCCGGTTGCGCAGCAATGGCCTTGTGCCACCACGCACGTGGACACGCACGCGTCCGGGAACGTGCTGGGGCAGCAGCCGGGCGTGGCCCGCGAGGACCAACACGAAGACGCCGGCTCCGGCCAGGCACACCGCGCGGAAGTCGACCGCCAGCAGCAGTGCGCCGAGCAGGGGTCCGACGAACGCTCCGGCCTGCCCGGCGACGGTGAACAGTGCCAGGACGCGCCTCCGGGAGCCGTGGCCCGACTCCTCCCACGCCACGGCCTGCCGCACCACCTCGGACTCGACGGCGGGCGAGAACAGCGCGGCGGCGAACCCGATGAGGAGCACCGCCCCAACGACCGCCCAGGCCCGCTCGGCGTACCCGAGCCATCCGAACCCGGCGATGCGCAGTACGCAGCCGGCGAGCACCACGGGCCGGATGCCGTACCGGTCGGTGAGCGCCCCGCCCACCACGAACAGCCCCTGCTGGCTGAAGGTCCGCAGCCCGAGCACGAACCCGACCGTCCAGCCGGCCATCCCGACCGCCCCGCCGAGGTGTGCGGCGAGGAAGGGCAGCACGGCGAAGAAGCCGACGTTGAAGGCGAGTTGCGTGAGGATGAGGAGCCGCAGGAGCGGCGAGAGCCGGGCCCTTCCCCGCACCCCGCGCACGATCGTCGGTGCGATCACGTGACTTCCACCGGCCGGTCCGACGCGGCGGCCGGAGTGTCGACGCCCGTCCGAGCCGTCGCGGCCGTACGGCGCCGGGTCCCCCGTGTCCCGCCTCCCGACGCCGTCACCGCGAGTGCGCCCAGGAGGGCGAGGACGGCGGCGGGGGCGAGGACGGCCCAGGGGGCGCGTTCGGCGTAGGGCTGGTTCTCGGCGAGGAGCAGCCCCCACTCGGGGGACGGGGGCTGGGCGCCGAGACCGAGGAAGCCGAGGGAGGCCAGCGCGAGGGCGATGCCGGGCAGCCGCAGGAGGGCGTGGCGGGTGACGGACGGCAGGACGGCCGGCAGGAGTTCGCTTCTCAGCAGGTACATGCGGCCGGCGCCCAGCGCGCGGGTGGCGGTCAGGTGGAGGGTGGCGCGCTCCTGCCGCAGCAGCGCGGAGGTGTGCGCGGCCAGGGGCGCCCAGGCCACGACGGCGACGGCGAGGACGGGAGTGCCGGCGCCGCCGCCCTGGACGGCGGTGACGAGGAGCGCGGCGAGGACGGGCGGGACGGCGTTGACGGTGTCGACGAGCGGCCCGGACAGCGCGGACAGGCAGCCGAGCAGAACGCCGGCGAGCCAGGCGAGCGCGCTGACGGCGAGGGCGAGCAGCAGGGTGTCGATGGCACCGTGGGCGACCCGCGCGAGGACGTCCCGACCGAGGGCGTCGGTGCCGAAGGGGTGGGTGAGGGAGGGGGCTCGGAGGCGGGCGGCGGTGTCGAGGGCGAGGGGGTCGCGGGGCAGGCCGAGCATGATGACGCCGGTCAGCAGTAGACCGTAGGCAAGGGGCAGGATCCTGCGGACGGTCGGCCGTGGTGGCGGTGGCGGCCGGTGCGGGCTCTGCAGGGCGCCGTCGCGCAGCGCGGGGCCGATAAGCCGCCCGGCGGTGAGGCGTGCGGCGGCCGTGGTGACGGCGGCGAGGGCGACGAGCAGGAGGGTGCCGGCCTGGAGGACGGGCAGGTCCTGGGCGATGGCCGCCTGGAGAGTGGTACGGCCGAGGCCGGGTATGTCGAAGATCTGTTCCACGGCGACCGAGCCGCCGGTGAGGCCGACGACGAACAGCCCGAGGTTGGGCAGCAGTCCGGGCGCACAGCGGCGCAGCGCCTGGCGGGCGACGGCACGGCCGGGCAGTCCGCGGGCGGCGGCGGCCAGGGCCCAGGGTTCGGCGAAGGCGCCGGGGAGTTGGTCGTCGAGGAGGCGGCCGAGGACCGCGCCCGCGGGCAGGCCGAGGGCGAGCGCGGGCAGCACCGTCCACTGGGGGCCGTACCAGCCGAGGGCGGGCAGCCAGCCCCACTGCACGCCGACGACGGTGGCGAGCACGGACGCGGTGAGGAACTCGGGCAGCGCGGCGAGCACCGCCGCACCCGAGCGGCCGGCCGGCCGTCCGGCGAGGCGGCGACGGGCCCCGAGGCGGAGGGTGCGGGCGCACACGGCGGCGGCCGTGGCGAGGGCGACGAGCAGGGCCACCGCCATCAGCAGCAGTGAGACGCCGAGCGCCCCGAGCACCTCGGGCGCGACCGCGGAGCCGGAGGTCCACGAGTGTCCGGCGTCCCCGCGCGGCAGGCCGGCGAGCCACCGGCCGAGCAGGCGCAAAGGTCCTTCGTCCAGGCCGAGTTGGGCTCGGATGTCGGCGAGCACCTCGGGGGTGGGGTCACGGTCGGCGGACCGGGTCCTGAGCACCGTGAGCGCCGGGTCGGTGCGCGAGAGCCAGGGCAGCAGCCCGATCCCGCACACCAGCAGCGCGGCCAGTCCGGCGCGCCACAGCAGCGCGCCCACCCCGCTCCCCCTGCTTCCCCCGTTCCCCCTGCTGCTCATGGATCAGCGCCGCGTCCCGGTGCCGACGAGGGTGCGCTCGTAGGGGTCGAGGAGTACGCCGCTCACCCGGGGGCCGACGCCGGTGATGACGCGCTGGTGGACCAGGGGGACGACGGCGTCGGTACGCAGGATCGCGGCTTCTGCGGCCATCACGGCGTCCTGGCGTTCGGCGGTGTCGGCTGCGCCCTCGGCCTTCGCCACCGCCGCGTCGACGGCCTTGTCGCAGAGCTGGGCGAGGTTGTACCCGCCGCCGCAGGTGTGATCACCGGCGAGGACGGCGACGGGGTCACCGGTGTCGACGAGGGTGTTGCGGGCGAGCACGAAGGCGTCGAACTTCCCGGCGAGGGCGTCGCTCTCCAGCCGCGAGTACTCGCCCACCGTCAGCTTCACCGTGAACCCGGCCTTCTCCAGCTGCTGCTTCAACACCTGTGCCACTTCGGGTAGTTCGGGCCGGTTGTCGTAGGTGGCGAGGGTGATGGAGGTGCCGGTGGGCTTGCCGGGACGGGTGGCCCCGGTGGACGGCACGCGCTTGCCCGCGGCCCAGGTGACGGCGGGGCCGTAGATGCCGGCGCCCGCGTCGGCGTGGCCCTCGTACACGTTCTTCGCGAGGACGGAGGTGTCGACGGCCGCGCGGGCGGCGGCGCGCAGGAACGGATCCTTGAGGGCGCCGGACCGGGCGTTGAGGAGGAGGCTCGTGGTGCGGGTGGTGGCGGTCTCGCGATGGGTGCCCGCGTCGAGAGTGGCGGCCTGGGCGACGGGGATCGCCTCGGCGACGTCGATCTGGCCGGTGCGCAGGGCGTTGGCGCGGGCGGTGCCGTCGGCGATGAAGCGGGCGTCGATGCCGGAGGCCTGGGCGCGGCCGCCCCAGTAGTCGTCGAAGCGGTCGAGCCGGGCACTGGTGTCGCCCTCGACGCCGGTGAGTTCGAAGGGGCCGGTGGCGGTGCCCGCCGGGTCGGCCGTGCCCTTGGCGTCGTACGCCTTCGGGGAGAGGATCGCCAGGCTGGGGCTGGACAGGCGCAGCGGCAGGACGGGGTCGGGTGCTTTCGTGGTGACGCGGACGGCACCCGCGCCACCGGCCCCGGTGTCGGCCTGGGCCGTGAGGGTCACGCCGGAGAGCGCGGCCGGGGCGGGCCTGGCCTCGACGGCGTGGGTGAGGGAGGCGGCGACGGCGGCCGGGGTGACGTCGGTGCCGTCCTGGAAGGCGGCCTCGCGCAGGGTGAACAGCCAGGTGCGGTCGTCCTCGCGCCGCCAGGACGCGGCGAGCGCGGGGGCGGCGGCGCCGTTGGCGTCGAGCGCGGTGAGCCCTTCGGTGACGCCGAGCCGGCTGAGGATCGTGGCGTCGGCGCCGTACGGGGAGAGGTTCTCGGCGGGCGGGAAGGCGAGGGCGACACGCAGCCGGGAGCCCTCCTTCGCGTCGGCGGTGCCGCCGTCGCCGCCGCCGGAGGCGAAGCAGCCGGCGAGGGAGGCGGACAGCAGCGGGGTGAGCAGGAGGGCGGCGAGAAGCCGCGGGCGGCGGTTGAGGCTCATGGAGGATTACCGGCCTGTGAGGTGGGGGGTGCGGATCCGGGCGTGCAGGGGGATGTCGAAGTGCACGATGCCCTGGCCGCCGCCGGGTTCCCGACGCTCGTCGTGCACGACATTGCCGAGGGACCGCCAGAAGGCTTCGGCGCCTTCGACGGACGGGTCCGTGTGCAGGTAGACGGCCCGGTATCCGCCGTCGGCGGCGGCGAAGGCCAGCAGTTCGGCGACCAGTTGCCGGGCGAGGCCGCGACGCCGGTGTTCGGGACGGACGTAGACGCGGCGCAGTTGGGCGGTCGCGCCCGAGGGGTAGCGCTCGGCGACGTGGCGCGGGTTCGGCGGGTGCAGGGGCCCGCGGGAATCGAGCGCGCCGGTGCCGACGACGTGCCCCTCGCCGTCCACGGCGACCAGCAGCGTGTGCCGGGCGGGCACCAGGTAGGCGGCGGCCGGGTCGACGATGTCACCGTGCCAGCGGGGCACGTAGCCGGTGCCGAAGTCGCGGTAGACGGTGTCGAGCATGACGGCTCGGGCACCGTCGAGGTCCTCGGGGCCCGCAGGCCTCACGCAGTAGTCACGCACTTGCACATCATATGCATTAAGCCGAGCGCCTTGATCCACTAGGGCACCAGGGCACATCCCCGACCCGTCCGACCGTCTCCCGCCTCCCCCTCCCCCTCCCCGCCTCCCGCCTCCCCCTCCCCGGCTACTCGGCTCCCGTCGCGTCGACGAGTCGGACCAGGTCCCTGCGTCCGTATCCGAGCAGGCGGGCGCGGTGAACGGCCATCAGCAGCAGATGCGCGACGACTGTGCCGGGGTGCCCGTCCCGGTCGTCACCGAGCCACTCCTGCGGTTTCTCGACGCCCAGGCTGTTCATCACCAGCCCGTGCGCGCGACGGATCTCCGCCACGGTCCCCGCGACCGCGTCCAGGAGCGTCCGCCCCGGGCGCTCGCACTCCAGGGCGAAGCAGCCCCGGTCGACCGGTACGCACCCCTCCGGCGGACGCGCCCGCAGGCCCTCGTACCGCTCGTCCGCGAAACCGGCGGCCTCGAACTCCTCGTGCACCAGGGAGAACCGGTGGAAGCCGGGCGGAACCGGGGGCGGAGGCGGCGTGTACTCCCACCCGGCGTCCTCGTACAACCGCCGCTTGACCTCCTCCGCGTCGGCGTGGGTCACGGTGAGACCCGACCCCTCGTTCCGGCCGGTGGTCGTGCCGTCCGGGTTGCGACGGAAAGTCAGACCCATGTGTGCCCCCGTTTGCCGCGATGAAGGATGAATGCGTTGAACACGATGAGCGTGATGAACGCGACCGAGATGTCCTCGTCACTGGATCAAACGGGCCGCCGGTCCGAAGCGTGCCCGCCGCTGGTGACCTCACCCGAACGTGTGACCAGAGATGCCCGGGGTGGCAGGCGTACACAACCGGGCAGGGCCGCCCGGAGTTCGCCGGTCGACGACCGCGAACCGCTCGGACGGCCCCGCCTTCACGCGTACTCGGCCGGCCGCGTCCGTGGACCCGACGCGTGACGAGGACCGGCACCGGCACCCATGCTCATCCACCCCGTACGCGGCCGGGGCGTCGCCCACGCCATCACCCCGAAGCCCCCTCGACCGAAAGGAATCACGAACCTCCCCCTTTGGGGAGCGCTTGCGTTCGTCCGGCACAACAGGGTTCCCCGGCGCGCCACGACGCGTCCGGGCACACGGTCGTCAGTCGTTCAGCAGCTCCTCGATCTCCTTCATCTGGTCCTCGCCCAGCGGCCCGTGCGTCATGGCTGCCGCGTTCTCCTGTGCCTGGGCCACCGAGCGGAAGCCGGGGATCGGCAGACTGTGCGGGCTGCGGGCCCACAGCCAGGCCAGTGCGCCCTGGGCCAGTGTGCGTCCACCGCTGGTCAGCACCTCCCGGACGGCCGCCACCCGCTCCGCCCAGGCGGGAGCGGGCACTCCGCCCTCGTCGTACCACGTGAGCCAGGCCGGGGGCACCGCGCGGATGTCGCCGGCGTCGACGGGTCCGCCGCCCTTCTGCGTCCTTCTGGCCAGCAGTCCCATCGCGAGGGGACTGCGGTTGATGCTCGTGAGGTCCCGGTCGGCGCAGAGCGCGAACATCTCCGGCGCGTCCTGCAGCACGTTGGCCGCGTGCTGGACGGCGACGCAGTGCGGGCCGTCGGCGAACAGCGCGGCTCTCCGCGGGTCGTCCGTGCTCCACGCGTAGCCGCGTATCAGCCCCTCCCCCACCAGCTCCTCGCAGGCGTCCCGCAGTTCGAGGGCCCGGTCGAGGGGTGCGTCGGACAGGTGGAGCTGGTACAGGTCCACGCGGTCGGTGCCGAGACGCTCCAGGGAGGCGGTGAGCGCCCGGCGGACGTAGTGGGGCGAGTCGTCGGCGCCCGTGAGGGTCCGGGTGCGCTCGTCGAAGGTGTTGCCCCACTTGGTCGCGATGACGACCTCGTCCCGTCGTCCCCGCAGAGCTCGTCCGAGGACACGTTCGCTGTGGCCGGCGCCGTAGGTGTCGGCCGTGTCGAAGAAGGTGATGCCGAGGTCCAGTGCCCGGTGCACCGCGGCGACGGACTCGTCGTCGTCGACCCTTCCCCACCCGAGCGGATTGCCGTCGGGGTCCTGCCACTCACCGCCGATCGCCCAGCACCCGAATCCCAGTGCTCCGACCTCGATGTCGCTGTGTCCCAGTTTTCTGTGCTGCAAGGCGTTCATACGAGGGGACCTTAGGGGTCCGGCGACGGCTGCGCACAAGAGCATGATCACCCCCGGTGATCGCACAGAACCTTTCCGGTCACTTCTCGCGTGCCCGATACGGGGTCTCGGCATGCGGCTTTCGCGCCCACATCGGCAACGTTGCCGACATCGTTGTCCACCAAAACGGGCGAAGCCGTGGAAGCGCTCCCACGCTCAACGCGAAGTCGACATGTCGGCGTCGTCCGCGCGACATCCGCCCGACACGGCCGACGGGGGACCGAGATCGGCTGCATGCTTTCGCTGACTGATCGTCAGATGACGATGCTTCTTCACCCGACACCTGACCCCATGTCATCGTTCCGGCGAGACGGCCCGCCAGCGCCGACGGGTGTCCCGCTCCAGCGTTCACCGATCTCTTCGCATGACGCAACGAACGGAATCAGCGTGAAACAGCCTTCTCCCCTCCACGCACCTCCAGCTCTGTCATATGCCGGAGTCTCGTGCCAGAGCGTTCCCGCCGTCGACACGCCGACGCTGCCGGAGCCGGCTCTCCCCGTGTCCCACGGCGCGCCCCACCGCCTCCCCGGCGCCGCACAGACGGAGACGCCGACGTGCTTAACCGCGTAGTGGTCACGGGCAGCAGCGGCATGCTCGGCACCGCGCTGGTGCGGCGGCTGGCCGAGAGCGGCTGCGAGGTCGTGGGAATCGATCTGGCGCACCGCGGCGACTCACCCGCCGCCCGGCTGGTCACGGGCGACATCCGCGACGCCGCCCTGCTGCGGCAGACCGTCAAGGGCGCCGACCTGGTGGTGCACAGCGCCTCGGCCCTCCCCAGCTACCCCCCGGCCCAGATCGACTCCATCGTCGTCGGGGGAACGCGCACGGTGCTCGCCGCGGCGGCGAGCGAGGACGTGCCGCGCGTCGTCCATCTGTCGACGGGGTCCGTGTACGGACTGCCCACCCTGGTACCGACGCCGGAGACACACCCCCGCCGGCCGATCGACCCCTACGGCACGGCGAAGGCCAGGGCCGAGGAGCTGGTGGAGAAGGCCCGCGCCGACGGCATGGTCGTCCCCGTGCTCCGCCCGAAGACGTTCCTGGGGCCGGGACGTCTCGGCATCTTCGCGATGCTCTTCGAGTGGGCCGACGAGGGACACCACTTCCCCGTGCTCGGCGACGGCCGCGTACGCAGCCAGATGCTGGACGTCGAGGACCTCATCGACGTCATCCTGCTGGCCGCCGAGGCCCCCGCGGAGGCGGTCGACACGGAATTCAACGTGGGCTCCGCGGAGTTCGGGACCCTGCGGGAGGACTTCCAGACGGTGCTCGACGCCGCCGGGCACGGCAAGCGTGTCATCGGACTGCCGATGAGACCCGCCGTGGCGACCCTGGAGCTGCTCGCCCGGGCCCGTCTCTCCCCCGTCTACATGCGACTCATCCACAAGCTGCGCATGGACTCCTACATGGACATCACCCGCATGCAGGAGCGGCTGGGCTTCACGCCGCGTCACTCCAACCGCGAGGCCATCCTGCGCAGTTTCGCGTGGTGGCGGTCGCGTTCACGCCGCGGTGGTGCCGGAGCGGGCGGCAGGACCAGCCGCGACGCCTGGGGGCAGGGAGCGCTCAAACTGGCGAAGGCGGTCTTCTGAACCGTTGTGAGACCGGCTCGAGAGCATTCGCGCACCCCCGCCCCTCACATCGGTCCTGAGGAGAGTCATGCCCGGCGTCAACTCCACGGTGTCCCCACTCCCTTCAATCCCCGCTCCCGCCTCGTCCGCGCCCACCGTCCCCGGCGCACCCGCCGCCACGGCGTCCACCCCCTCCGTCGTCCTCCCGACGCCCGCCGCGCACGGCGCTTCCCCGGTGGCGCGACCGCCCGGGGGCCCCCTGCACCGCGTGCTGCGCGTCCCCCGTGCGCTGCTGCGCCTGTCACGGCCCTACCAGTGGGCGAAGAACCCGGTCGTCATCGCCCTGCCGGCGGTCCTCCTGCACCGGGGTACGGCACAAGCGGCGCTCGCGGTGCTGGCGGCGACGGCCCTGTTCACCCTGGCCTCGATAGCCGTCTACGTGCTCAACGACATCCTCGACCGGGAGCGCGACCGCCTGAACCCGGCCAAGAGCCACCGCCCGCTGGCCTCCGGCGAGTTGTCCCCGGGTGCGGCCTGGAGCTACCTGGCCATGGTCTGCGCCGCCCTCGCGGCGGGCGTCGCCCTGGCCTCCCTGGAACGGGCCTGGCCGGTGCTGGTGTACCTGGCGCTCAACCTCGCCTACAGCTACCGGCTGAAGCACGTGTCACTCGTCGACGCCTTCGTGGTCGCCGTGGGCTTCGTCCTGCGCGCCGTCCAGGGCTACCTGGCGCTGGACGCCCGGCCGTCGTCCTGGTTGCTGCTGACCGTGTTGACCGGCTGTCTGCTGCTCGCACTCGGCAAGCGCCGCAGGGAACTCCTCGACGTCGGCGGGGAGCACCGGCCCGCCCTCGCCGGGTACTCGGTGCAGTTCATCGACTACCTCACCCTGGTCAGCGCCACCTTGTCCGCGGTGACCCTCGGGATCTACCTGACGGCCGCTCCCGACGAGAGCCCCGAAGCCACGGTTCTCGTCTTCCTGACGCTGGGCACCTCGGTGTTCGCCGTCTTCCGCTATCTGCAGTTGCTGCTCGTGGGCGACGGCGGCGCCGACCCGGTGCGCACGCTGTTCCGGGACCGGTTGATGGTCGGCTGCGGACTGGTGTGGACCGGCGCCTTCATGTTGCTCTCCTGAGGCCCGCACGACGCCCTGCGGGCGCGCCGCTCCCCGCCTCCACGCCCGCCGGCGCCACAGCCTCCGCCGCTCCTCCCTCCCCCTCGTATCCGCTGTTCCTGCGTGTCCCGCTGCCCTCCCGGCCGCGCCCCGCCGGTCGCGAGGCCCCTTCGTGACCGGCGGGAAGAACGCGGGCCGGGTGCGCGGCGGCGGCACGGGCCGTAGGGCACCGGGACACGGCGGACCGGCGACCGGCGACCGGCGACACGAACCGAAGAGTCAAGAAAGTAAGGACCCCATGGAAGAACCACTGGTCTCCCTGATCATCCCCAACTACAACTACGGGCGCTCCCTGGGCTTGTGCATCCAGTCCGCCAAGGACCAGGACTACCCGAACCTGGAGATCATCGTCGTCGACGACTGCAGCACGGACGGCTCCGAGGAGATAGCGCAGTCCCACGGTGTGACCGTGGTGAGCACCGGCACCAACAGCGGCGTCGCCGTCGCCCGCAACACCGGGGCCGCCCGGGCCCGCGGCAGCATCCTCTTCTTCCTCGACTCGGACGTGGCGCTGAGCGCCGGTGCCGTCCGCGCCGCCGTCGACCTGCTGCGGGACAACCCGGGGATCGGCGCGGTGTGCGGCATGTACGAGCCCGAGCCGCTGATCCGGGACAGCCTCGTCGAGGAGTGCCGCTGCCTCCAGGCGTACTACTGGAGGACCAGTTCCGAGGGCACGGTCAGCTTCCTGATCTCCGCCATGTGCGCCATGCGCGTGGAGGTCTTCGAGGAGATCGGCCCGTTCAACCCCAGGCTGCGGCAGACCGAGGAGGTAGATTACGGGCAGCGGCTCAGCCAGCGCTACGACCTGCTGCTCACCCCGGCCGTCCGGGGCGCGCACGACGACGATCACGAGATGTGGCCGCTGGTGCGGAAGATCTTCACCCGGGGGCGGCTGCGTGTCCCGCTCTACGCCCGGCGCAAGCGGTTCGCCAAGGGTTTCGAGACGGCTTCCCGTTCCTGGGCGAGCCTCGCCTCCGCGCTGGCGGTGGTGTCGCTGGCGGCTCCGGTCGTGCTGGGCCCGGCCGGGTGGGCGCTGCCGGCCCTGCTGTTCGGCGCCGCCATCGGTCTCGACTTCGGCATGTACCGTTTCGTCGCCGCGCGGCGCGGACTGCTGTTCATGCCCGCCTTCGTCGGCGTGCAGCTGACCTTCAACCTCACCGTCGTGGCGGGAGTGGCCTTCGGCACGGCGCACTGGCTGCTCTCCTCGTCGTTCCGCAGGCTGTACGACCGCGACCAGGCGGTCCCGTCCGCTGCGGCCGCCCTGTGACCGTCTTCCACGGGCCGGCTCCCGGGGGCACCGTCCTCGAGGAGCCCGGTCCGGACAACGGAGAACGGGCCCGTACGAGCCGTCCCGGGCAGGGCCGTGCGGTCCGCTTCCTGGTGACCCTGGCCGTGCTGTGGGTCTGTTACACGGTGCTGCAGCGTCTGATCAGCGGCCGGTGGTGGGTGATGCTGGCACCCGATCTCCTGCCGCCCGTGACCTTCCTGCTGGTGCCGGTGCTGCTGACCGCGGCAGCCGGTGTCCTGGCGCTGCGGCGGAACGGGCGGCGCGGGCGGGGAGCCGGCGTCGCGGTCGCGAGCGGAGCCGAGGAGGGTTCCGACACGTCGGGCAGCGTGGTCCCGGCGAGCGCCGGCACACCGGCCTCCGGTTCCGTCACGGGTTCGGGACTCCGCGGGCGTACGGCGCCGGGGCGCCGCCCGCGCGGTACGGCCCTGCTCCTGGTGTGCTGCCTGGCGCTCGTCTCGGCCGTGGTGAGCTGGCCCCGCAACGGGATACGGCTGTCCGCGCTGACCCACCAGGGCTCGTCGGCCACCGGTGACCTGCGCGTCGTCTCCTGGAACACCACCTGGTGGGGCCAGGACGTCGACACCGACCGGTTCTGGGCGACCCTGCGGGCCCAGCGGGCGGATGTCTACCTGCTGCAGGAGTACGTGCACGGGATCGACTACCGGCAGGAGAACCTGAGGCCGGTCGACGACCTGGCGCGCATCGGCCGTGAGTTCCCCGGTTATCACGTCGTCTCCCGGGGTGAGCTGATCACGCTGTCCCGCTTCCCCGTGACCGGATACGAGCTGGTGGGTCCGGGCGGCGCGATCGCCGACCGGCCCGACGCACCGTGGCTGGAGGTCTACCGCGCGGTGAAGACGCTCCGCGTCGACATCCGGGTGAACGGCCGACCCCTGTCCCTGTACAACGTCCACATCCCCGTGCAGATCGATCCCGGACCGCACCTCGTCTCCCCTTCGTTCTTCGGCATGTTGCGGGAGCGGCAGCGGACCCGGACGGCGCAGTTCGAAGGGCTCGAGGCGGAACTGCGCGAGCAGCGCCGACGTGGTGCCGCCGCCGTGGTCGCGGGGGACTTCAACAGCAGCCCCGTGATGGGGGAGATGGACGAACTGCGCGCCACCCTGCGCGACGCGGCGGACAGCGGCGGTGGTCTGTACCCCCGTACCTGGAACGAACTCGTCCCGGTTCTCGGCCTGTGGCGGCTCGACTGGGCGTTCTCCACCGGAGCGGTCACCGTGGACGGTTACCGCCTCGACGACATGAACAGCTTGTCCGATCACCGAGCGCAGATCCTGGAGGTGTCCCTGTGACCGGCACCGACCCCGCGACGGCGGCCGTTCCCGGTGACGGCGGCGGCGATCCCGGCGACGCGCCTCCCCGGGTGTCCGTGGTCATCCCCAACTACAACTACGCGGGGACGCTGGAACTGTGCCTGGCCTCCCTGCGCCGGCAGACCCTCCAGCCGTTCGAGATCATCGTGTCGGACGACGCGAGCACCGACGACTCCGTCGCTGTCGCGGAGCGCTTCGGCTGCCGTGTCCTGCGCGCCGACACCAACGGCGGTGTCTCCACCGCGCGCAACGCCGGTGCCGCCGCCGCGCGGGGCGACATCCTGTTCTTCCTCGACTCCGACCAGGCCCTGTCCCCCGACTCGCTGGAGAACGCCGTACGGCTGCTGCGGGCGGACCCCGGACTCGGCTGTGTGCACGGCATCATCGACCCCGTACCCCTCGTGGACCACGGGCCGGTCGAGTGGTACCGCACCCTGCACGCCCATCACTGGCGCCTCAAGGGAGTGGGTCCGACCCCCACCGCGTTCTTCGCCGCGGCGGCCGTACCCCGCCGGGTCTTCGAGGAGATCGGCCCCTTCCATCCCGCGCTGCGCGACAGCGAGGACGTGGAGTACAGCGAACGGCTCTCCGCCCGTTACCGCATCCTGCTCACCGACCAGGTGGTCGCCGCCCACGACGAGGAGCACCGGCTCGGTCCCATGCTGCGCGAGCAGTTCCGGCGGGCCCAGTACCTGCTCCCCTTCGCCGCCGCCCACCGCCGCCGCCCCGGAGCGCTGCGGGCGAACAGCATGGCGGGGGTGGCGGCGGCCACGTTCACCGTCGCCACCGTGCCGGCCGCGGTCTTCGCCGCGCCCTTCGGGGTGCTTCCCGTCCTCGGGATCCTGGCGTTCGCCTGCGCCGATCCGTCCCTGCTGCGCTTCGTGCGGCGCCGGCGGGGGCTCGGTTTCCTGCCGCTGTTCATCGGGCTGCACCTACTGGTCAACCTGCAGATCGCGCTCGGCGCCGGCACGGGCTGGCTGCGCAGCAGGTTCGACCCCGGCTTCGGCGGGGTCGCCGACGGTCCGTCCCACGGCACGGACCTCCCCGCCGGGTCCGACGCGGGCTCGGGCGTCGGCAGGCCCGACGCGATCGAAGGACGAACGGGATGACCGAAACCGTGCACGACACCGGGGGCGCGCCCGTCATCCACCCGGGACGGACAGGAGTGCCCCTTCCCGGACAGTCTCGCGGAACGCCCGGGGAAGCCCCCGGGGAGCCGGACTCCGGACATCCCGAGGTACCGGCCGTCCCGGCTCGGGAGCCCGGTATCCAGGCCGACGCGCGCGCACAGGCCGTGCGGGAACGAGCCCAGCCGCCGACCGGCGGTGTGCCGGAAGGCCCCGGGGGAACGCCGGCGGGCAGGCGCGGCTGGACCGCGCTGCTCCGGCCCCTCCTGGCGGCGGCGCTGATCGCCGGCGCCGGGTACGGGATGTGGCGGGCCCTCGGGGGCAGCGGTGATGTCGTCCGGGAGCTGCTCGCCCGTGACGGCGCCGCCCCCTGGCTGGTCGGCTCGGCAGTGGTCAACCTGGCGGGGCTGGCCCTGAGCATGGCCTCCTGGCGCAGCACGGTCACCGGTCTGGGGAGCCCGCTGTCCTGGGGTCCCACGTGCCAGATCTTCGGTGCGACCGTCCTCGGGAAGTACCTGCCCGGCCCTTTCTGGAGCGCCTTGGCCGGAGTGCATCTCGGGCGCCGCCACGGAGTCACCGCACAGCGCATGGTCACGGCCTACGTCCTCAACTCCGTGGTGGTGCTGCTGACCGCCGCGGTGGTGGGGACGCTGGCGGCACCGCGCGTGATGGGCGACGGTGCCTGGTGGTTGCTGCCGGTGGCCCTCGCCCTGGCGGTACTGCTGCGGAGGCCGGGCGTCATCGTACGGGCGGCCGGCCGGGCGGCCCGGCTGCTGCGCCGCCCCGCACCGGACCTGCACGTCGCGGACGGCGACCTGCGCCGTGCGGTCGTCTGGGAAGTGCTGTCCTGGCTCGTCGGCGGCGCGCACCTGTGGATGATCGCGGTGGTGCTCGGGGCGTCCTCGACGGGTTCCCTCGCCCTGTGCGTGGGAGGGTTCGCCCTGGCCGCGGCGGCGGGGGCGGCCGCCCTGGTGGTGCCCGGTGGTGCGGGCGTGCGTGAGGTCGTTCTGATGGTGGTCCTGACGGCCGACCTGCCCTGGGCGCAGGCCGGAGCGGCGGCCCTGGCCAGCCGTGTGTGCTGCACGGTCACGGAGATCGTCGGCGCGGGTGCGGCGCTGCTGGCCGTCCGGTGGGCCCGGCGCGGCCACGACCGGGCCACGTCCGAGGTCACCGAGGAGGTGCCCCGTGTCGCATGACACGCGTCCCGCGGCCCTGCGCGCCCTGGGCTCCCAGGTGGCGTGGAGCATCGTCCGCCGCGCCGAGGCGCTGCGCACCGGGAAGGCGGGCCACGGCGGGAGGGAGCCCCTCCTCGCGCGCGGCCCGGTGTTCCGCGTGCCGCACGGCGACGCGGTCGCCGGACCGGTCCCCGGCAGGGGTGGGGGAACGGCCGTCGGCGCCGGTGAGCCGTCCGACGTGGCGACGCCCGTCGCTCTCACCGTCGACGACGGTCCCGACCCCACGTGGACACCGGCCCTGCTCGACGTACTCGCCGCCCATGCGGTGGAGGCCACGTTCTTCGTGGTCGGCGAGCGTGCCCGGGAACACCCCGGGCTGCTGCGACGTCTCCTGGCTGCCGGCCATCACCTGGGCAACCACTCGTACTCGCACTTCCAGCCGTTCGCCGCACTGCCGGCGGCGGCCGTCGCCCGGGAGTTGCACGAGACCCAGCGGGTGGTGACCGGCGAGACCGGCGTCAGACCCGCTCTGTTCAGGGCTCCGGCCGGAGGCTGGTCGCGTCGTGTGCTGGCGGCCGCACGCGACCACGGTCTGACGCCCGTGGACTGGACGGTCGATCCCAAGGACTGGCGGGAGCCCCCCGCGGACCGTATCGCCGAGCGGGTCGCGCGGGCCCGCCCGGGCGACATCGTCCTCTGCCACGACGGCGGCGGCGACCGCTCCCGCACCGTGAAGGCGCTGGACCTGGCACTCACCCGGCTGCGCGAACGGGGCACCCTGTTCACCGCACTGTGACGTCCCGGCCCGGAGGAGAGCCACGAGCGGTGCCCGCCGGCCCGCAGCAGGCGGGAGGGGCGGGCACCGCTTCACGGTGTTCGAACGGCTCGTTCAGCCGACCCGCTTCCACTCCTGGCACCGGTTCGTCTTGAAGTACTCCCCCTTGTCGAGGGTCACCCGCCCCGGTCCCTCCAGGTTGTTGTTGGCGATGATCGAGCCGAACTCGCCGCTGGCGTCCTTGGCCCGCTCCCAGTAGCAGCCGAACGCGCCCTCGGAACCGGCCGTCTTGTACGTCCCCGGCTTGACGTCCTCGCCGACGAGGTACTCGCCCTCGCCCGAGAAGGTGGTCGCGGGACCGGCCGGCTCGGTCTTCTTCGGCCGGGCGGTGACCGTCTCGGTGACCGTGGGGGCGGGGGCCGCCTCACCCTTCGCGGTCCGGGTGACGGTGACGGTCGGGCGGGGCCCGGCCTTCGCGTCGGTGGTGGCGTCGGCCGCCGACTCACCGCCGCCGCCGGCCCCGATCCCGACGCCGACGAACAGGGCGACGGCGGCGGTGGCCCCGTACGTGATCCGCTGCTTGCGGCGGGCCGCGAGCGCGACGGAGGCCGACGGGACCGGCGGCATCGGGCCCCAGCCGGGCTGCGGGGCGAGGGGAGCAGGCGGCGGGGTGGGGCCGGGCTGCGGGGTGGGGTTCGGGGTGGTCATGGAGTACTCCGTTCGGTGTCGCCCGGGCTGACCCGCGGTGCGGGCGGGGGCGGTGAGCGAGTGGGTCGGTGCCGGCCTGTGGTGCGGAGCCGCCCGTCGGAGGGGCACGGAAGGCGCCCGCCGCGGTACGGCCCGGCGTGCCGGAACGGCACGACGTCGGGGCACGACGTCGGGGCACACCCCCGGCAGCGGACCTGCCGGACGACCGCTTCCCTTCGGAAGCATCCACAGATAAGCATGACACTGAAAGCATCGTCAAACATGCCGACAGATTTGACGGGTGCTATAGGTTGTTGACGTTCCCATCCGCACGCCAGAGAGCCAGGACTCCCCTCATGCCCCAGCCATCCGCCCAGGTGACCGCCGCCGAGATCTCCCGCATCGCGGGAGTCACGCGCGCCACGGTCAGCAACTGGCGCCGTCGGCATGACGACTTCCCGGCGCCGTCCGGCGGCACGGACAGCAGTCCGCTGTACGACCTGGAGTCGGTGCGCTCGTGGCTCGCCTCGCGCGGCCACATGTCGGCGGCGAGCCCGTCGGAGGAACTGCGCACGACGCTGCGCCTGCACGCGCAGGGCGGTGGAGGCACGTCGGGCTTCCTGCTCCTCGTCCTCGCGGCGGCGGGCCTGTCACCGGAGGAGCTGACGGCCGCCGCGCAGTCGCCGGACGCGGACCTCGTCTCCCGCGCCGGGCGCGATGTGGCCACCGCGGCCGACGCCGTGCCGGCCGCGGACGCCGTCCGTTTCGAGGCGGACGACGCGGCGGTGCTGCGCGCGCTGTACACGTGCGTACGCGACGAGGGCGGGCAGGCCGCGCTGGGCGTGCTCGCGGAGCGGGAGTTGGAGGACAGCGCCGCCTCCGGTGCGTACCGGACCCCCGCGCAGCTCGCGGACCTCATCGCGCACCTGGTCCCCGGCTCCCCGGCCCGCGTCCTCGACCCGGCCTGCGGCAGCGGCACCCTCCTGGCGGCCGCCGCCCGGCGGGGCGCACGCGAGCTGTACGGCCAGGACACGCTCCCCGTGCAGGCCCGGCGCAGCGCCGTCAGCCTGATGCTGACGGCACCGGAGGCCGCGGTCACCGTGCGCGCCGCCGACAGCCTGCGCGCGGACGCCTTCCCCGGCCTGGTCGCCGACGCGGTGCTGTGCAACCCGCCGTTCGGCGTCCGCGACTGGGGCCACGACGAGCTGGCGTACGACCCGCGCTGGGCGTACGGCGTCCCGCCGCGCGCGGAATCGGAGCTGGCGTGGGTGCAGCACGCGCTCGCCCACCTGGCTCCCGGCGGTCACGCGGCCCTGATCCTGCCGCCGGCCGTGGCGGGCCGTGCGTCGGGCCGCCGCGTACGGGCGGAGCTGGTACGGAACGGAGCCTTGCGCGCGGTGATCGCCCTGCCGGTCGGCGCGTCGGTGCCGCTGCACGTCGGTCTCCAGGTCTGGGTGCTGCAACGGCCCGAGCCGGGCGGCCCGGAGCGCAAGTCGGTGCTGTTCGTGGACGCGGCGGAAACGCCGACGGGCCCGGGAGGCGGCGGTACGGCCGGAGCCGGCCGCACGCGGGGCGGGGCGAGCCGGTCCGCTTCCCTGGACTGGGCCGCGATCACGGCACGGGTCCTGGGGGCGTGGCGGGCGTTCGCGGAGAGCCCGGACACGTTCGAGGGCGAACCCGGTGTCGCGCACGCGGTCGGGGTGGTGGACCTCCTGGACGACGTGGTGGACCTGACCCCGGCGCGTCTCGTACGGGCGTCACGTTCCGAGGTCGATCCGGCGCAACTGACGGCGGAGGTCGACGCGACGCGACGCGACCTCGCCGAGGCCGCGAAGTCTCTCGCACGGGCGGCCGGTCACGAGGAGTGGAGGAGCGCGGGCGCCGCGGTACGCGAGTGGCGGACGGCGACGGCGGCCGACCTCTCGCGCGGCGGGGCGCTCACCCTGCTGCGGACGGTGCCGGAGGGCGCGCGGGGCACACGCGCGGAGGGCGGCGACGGCGAGGGGGACGGCGGGACCGAGGCCGCCCGCGCGGTCCTCACCGGCTCCGACATCGCGTGCGGGTCGGGCCCCACGGGCGACCCGGCGGAGCTGCGCGGCGCGGTGGCGCCGCCGGTCGCCGTCGGAGACGTCCTCGTGCGGGCGGTCGCGGGCGGGGACGGCCCGATGACGCGGGTCGCCGGCGAGGAGGACGCCGGCGCGCTGCTCGGCCCGCACGTCCACCTCTTCCGGCCGGACCCGGCCCGCCTGGACCCCTGGTTCCTCGCCGGGTTCCTGGGCGCGGAGGAGAACATCGCGGGCGCGTCGACCGGCAGCACGGTCCTCACCGTCAGTCCGGGCCGGTTGCGCGTACCCCTGCTGCCGCTGGAGGAGCAGCGGCGGTACGGGGAGGCGTTCCGGCACGTGCACGAACTGCGGGCCGAGGCC
The DNA here is from genome assembly GCF_040682975.1 of Streptomyces sp. NPDC051051. Classification (NCBI taxonomy): domain Bacteria; kingdom Bacillati; phylum Actinomycetota; class Actinomycetes; order Kitasatosporales; family Streptomycetaceae; genus Streptomyces; species Streptomyces sp. NPDC051051. The sequence goes on along the minus strand of NZ_JBFBCB010000028.1, from coordinate 38,781 downwards.
CGGCGGGCGACGCGGCTGGCGGAGGAGACGGCACGGCTGCTGGCGGGCGGGCTGACCGGGGGGCAACTGCTTCCGGAGCGGGACGGGGCGCCACGGACACCGGGGGGCGGTCCGTCCTCGTGACTTCCGTGGCTTCCGCGCCGGGGGGGGTCGATGCCTCCGTCCCGCAATCCCCGCCCCCGGCCCCCACCGCGTCCACTACCGTGTCTCAGGCGCGCATCGCCGCTGATCAGACGCTCGCCATGATCGCCCACCGGCCTCCAGCACCGCGTCCGCCCGCTCGATGAACTCCGGCCCCGGGATGCGCCGCCCCAGCCCCACCGACGCGACCATGTCCTCGCCGTACCCGAGCTTCGCGCCCAGCTCCGCCCGCGTCAGCCCCCGGCTCGCCCGCGGCAACTGCAACTGCCGCCCGAAACACCGCAGGATGCCCCTCTCACCCTCACTGCCGCCCTGAGCCGTCACCGGTGACCTCACCCCGTCCGCCGTGCAGAGGCACCCGCCCCGCGTCCCGCCGCAGGCACCCCACCGTCACTCACACCTCACTCCAGGGACACGGACCGTGACTTTCGCGCCACTCGGCGCCGCTCCCCCCGTACCGCGTACCAGCACCCGCCCTCTCCACGCACAGCCCCCGCCTGTACACCAGCGCCCCCGTCTCCCGAGGCGGCGCCGATCGCGTGACGAGACGTTAGAGTTGCGCCTCCAGGGGAGGGCGTCGAGCGGCTGTTGTGCCGCTCGCCGAAGCAACGCGCGGAGACGGCAGCCGGGGCCCGCGCCCCGCAGCTCGGCCGGCCGGCCGCGGAACAGTCTGGGGGAACCGCCGTGACAGACGCGCCGACGCACGCTGCCGACACCGGTACGGACGAAGCCGGTGACGCCGCCGACCGGAAGGTCGTCGAACAGGAGCAGGCCGAGATCAAGGACTTCGTCAAGGGCCTGAGCGCGGACGACATCAAGTCGGGCAACTGGTTCACGAAGCTCGCCGCTCACGCCATGAACGCGTACACCGAGAAGGTCGACTGGCAGTACTTCCAGGACCGGTACGCGGGTGTGCCCGCGGACGTCATCGTGGATCAGCGGATCAAGATGGCGTCCCGGTACGCCGCGCTCGAAGGCGGGCTCTCGGCCGGGGCCTACACGGCGACCGTCGCCGCCACCATCGGGAGCCTCGGGGGTGCCTCACCGGTGACCGTCCCCGCGGCCGTGGCAACGATGATGGTCGACGTCGCGTTCCTCACCCAGCTCCAGCTTCGCCTGGCCTACGACGTCTCCGTGCTCTACCGGGTCCCGCTCGACGTGCACGACCCCGAGGACTTGTGGAAGCTCATCCGCGTGGCCTTCACGATCAAGAGCGGGGAAGCGGCCAACAAGACCGTGGTCAAAGCGGTCCCGGCCCTGGTGCGACCGTTGGTCAAGCGCTTCTACTCCGGATCGGCACTCACTGCAGGGAAGGCGCTCCCCGTCGTCGGGAAGCACCTCCTTCAGCGCAACATCATCAAGATCGGCATCCCCTTGGTCGGCGTCCCCCTCGCCGTCCTGCTGAACCGCTACACGACTCTGCTCGCCGGCCGGCACGCTCGGGCCGTCTTCCGGAACGAGGCGCGGGTGATCGAACTCGCCGAGGGGATGAGCAGGAACAGCCGGCACCCGCAGTTGATGCTGTGGGTCGCATGGCTCGTCATCGGAACGAACCCCAAGATCGCGGACGACGAGGCGCTGCTGATGCGGCATCTGGTGAGGCTGGTCCGGGAGCGGCACGAGGTGGTCGACGAACAGCTCGCGCACGTCATCGCCATCGACCCGGCCGAGGTGTGGAAGCGCGTGGACGCCGAGCCGGGCGATCTCGGCGACGTCCTCGACGCGGCCGAGCGCGTGGCCACCGTGGACGGTGACGTCAACTCCCGTGAGAAGGCGGTCCTCGCGGAGCTTCGTGAGCGGTGCCGCCGGGGCTGACCTCGTCGTGCGGCAGCACTCTCGTGCCGCTCCCCCGCCGCGGTCCGGCGTCCGTGTACAGCGCGCGGCCGTACAGGTGTCGCTCCTGGTGACACGCCCGGCCCGGCCGCGACGCCGGCCGCATGCACACGCCGCTTCCCCCTCCCCTCGGAGCCGCGAGGACCAGTGAGTTCGCCATGTCGTTCACGTCGGCCCCGCGGCGGGCGCCGGCCCGCCGTCGCCCCTCTCCCGGACGCCGACGCCGAATCCGGCCGCAGGCTGCTCCTCGTCACCGCCCTGGTCGACGACTGGGGCGTCACGGACCGCCGTGGCGGATACGCTGAGCCACACTCGACAAGGACACCGGCCGATTCGAGGACGCCAAGGAGGAGCTCAAGCGAGGGCTCGGCCTGCCGGTGCTCCGGGAGAGCGACGGCCCCGCGGTCGCCCGCGAGGCGCTGAAGCACCGGCTGATCCCCTCCCCGCGCGGCGGCAACCGCTCGTACGCGGACTTCGTCGGGGGCTTCACGGGCTGGAGCTGACCTCTGGTCCACCTCCCCGGTCCACCGGCGCGGGGAAGCCCGCGGGCCGGATCAGACGCCGGACAGGACTGTCGCCACCGACCGGAACCATGCTCCGTAGGAAAACGGCTCCGGCGGACCGACCTCCATGCCGAGTTCGGCGGCCGCCAAGGCGTAGTCGCCCTCGTCCAGGGGGAGGGCGAGCAGCTCGTGGAGTTCGCCCACGAGGCGTGCGACCAGGTAGGGGTCGGTGGTGGTGGCGTAGTCGGCGACGGCGGCGTCGTGGTCGGGGAACTCGTCGACGATGTCCTGCGAGAACCAGCCGCCGAGCAGCTGCGCGGTCTCCGGGAAACGCGCGTGCCACTCCCAGTGCGTCTGCGGGGACGACGATTCGGGGACGTCGCCCTCCTCGACGCTCCTCTTCAGGTGATCGGCCAGCACCACCAGCCAGTCACCGATCTCGGACTCTGCCGTCCCGGTGTCCGGGATCGCGTAGAACTCACCCAGCTTCTGCCGGACGCGACCGGGAGGGTTGCGGCTGTACTCGCGCAGCTGGCGCTCCGCCTCCGCGACGGCCCAGGGGCGGGTGTGCCAGGTGTGACGGAGGTACGCCTCCAGCGCGCGGCTGCGCCGCTCCGGGGTGTCGTCGGCCGGCTGCCCCAGGTACGCGCGCATCACCTGGTCCAGCTCGCCGTACCGGCGGTCGTGTTCGAGGGGCTTCATGAACATGTGCGGGCAGCCCCTACAGGTAGAACGGAACGGTCGTGCGGACGACGAAGCCGTGGGGGCTCGACGGCTCGCGGCGCAGCACCACGCGCGCCGCGCGGACGTCGACGGGCCCGCGCCCGGCCAGCAGGTCGCCCGCCAGCTGGACCCGCCCCACGGGCTCCTCACGGGACGGCCAGGCGGCCTCGATGGTCAGGCGGGCCCGGGTGCCCTGGGCGAGCCAGCGGTGGACGACCTGCTCGTTGGCGGTCACCACCTGCTGGGTGGCCCAGTGGGCGGTCTCCCGGTCGGGGTAGGAGGCGGAACGGGTCAGCACGGGGACATCCTCTCAAATGACCTGGTCAGGAGCTGCGCTCGTACGGGATCAGCAGCCGGGTCATAGGTCGTTGAAGTTCCAGAACAGACCGACCTCGGTGTCCGAGACGACGACGAGGCCGCAATCCTCCGTGAAGACGGTCATCGGGCTGTACTCCAGGCTCTCCAGCGTGAAGTCGAGTGTGCCGGGCGCGCTGCCGGTCTGGCCGACGTTGGTGTGAAAGGTGGCCGCGTCCCCGTACCGCGCGAGGACCGTGCGTGCCATCGCCCTCAGCTCGTCCGGGGACTCGTCGAAGTAACGGAGGTTGGACAGGGTGCAGCCGCCCTCGGTGAGGGCCAGGAGCAGGTTCTCAGCACTGTCCCGGTCAATCTCCTTGAGGCGCGGCCTGACGTACTCCGGGGGGTGGGCGACGAAGGGCCACGTAGGGTTCCCCACACGTTCGGGGTCCTCTCCCGCGTCGTCGACGCGGGCCCATCCCCTGGGGTCTGGCACGGCCCGGGCCATCAGTGCGAGGACATCGAGCGTCCAGTCCTCGTGACCGCGCAGGCCGGTGGCGATGTACGCGGTCGCATCCCTGTACAGGTGACGTACCGCAGCGTCCCAGGACGCCTGTTCGGCGGACATGTGGTGCGGGCCTTTCTCGGAGGGTTGCCAGGGCTTGTAGGGCATCGACGTCATGACGGTGAACGGCGGGTTGCGGCCGCTGTCATACCTGATACGCGTGTCGATGCCGGTGACGTCGTACGCCTTGGCGTTCATGCCGCCCTCCTTGTACCCGGACAGCGGGTCGTTCGGGTCCACCGGCTGCTTGAACACGCTGCGGCCGCTGGTCTCGCCGTTGGGCGCCGTCGAGTAGAACGGCTTGGATTTACCCTCCTCCGGCGGCGGGCCCTTGATCCACGCCTCGATGGCGGCCTTGTTCTGGTTGAGGTTGTATTCCGTCAGTTCCTCCGCCCGCTGGTAGTTCGGGAAGGACGACGCGGCGCCGGGGTACGGCTTGCCGTACGGCCAGGCCTGGGTCGGCCCGTTCGTCTGCTGGTCCCGCAGGCGCTGCGCGAGCTGCTCGTCCGTTTTGCCGACGTGCTTGTCCAGGGTGTGGCCGTTCTCCATGTACTCGTTGGCGCCGAGGTTGAGGTCGTACTTGCCCGCCGAGTCGATCTTCAGCCGGACCTGCGAGTCCTTGAACTCCTCCAGGGCCCGCATCCCGAAGCCCTGCGCCCGCGCCTCCTGAGCCTCGAACTTCGGGGCGCTCCGGTGCGCCTCGTCCAAGGGGCCCATGAGCGCGTCGAGTTTCGGAACGAGCGCGTCGACCCGTCGGTTGTACTCGGTGACGATCGCGTTCAGCTTGGCGGTGTCCATGTTCAGGACGATTCCCTGGCCCAGCTGGCTCGCGCCCTTGGCGACCCCCTTGGCCACGCCTTTGAGGAAACCCTTGACGTCGTCCATGCCGACGCCGTCCTTGAGGTTGACTTCGACCTTGGGGATCGCGTCGCGCACGGCCTCGATGTAGACGTCCCACACCTCGCGGTTGAGGTAGACGGCCGCCTCGGCGAACTCGTAGAGGAGGTCGCTGACCTTCTGAGCCGTGTCGAACAGCACGGTCATCACGGGGTGGGTGGCGGTCTGCGAGGAAGAGCTGTCGTGCTTCCACTCGTAGCCCTCACGGCTCTTGCCCCACGCCGTCGTGCCCCACAGCGAACTGCAGAAATGACGCATCGCGTCGTGCCACTCGCTGTTGCTCTGCTGCGTGATGCTGCTGACGTTCCCGGTCAACCCGCTCTCCGCCATGGAGAGCGAAGTGGTCGTCGCCATCCACGCCTTCGACAGCGAGTTCAGGTAGTGCTGCTGGGGAAACGGATAGACCTCGGCGACCTTGCCCATCCGGAAGGCGTGCTTCACCACCGGCCTCAGCACGTCCCGGACCGGCTCGGGCACCCACTCCAGGACCCTGCGGATGAAATCGTCGCCGCCGTCGTCGTCGCCCCACTTCAGATCGGGCACGGAGCCGTAGACGGGCGGCTTCTCGATGACCTTCGGCAACGGCTGGACGACCGGTTTCGCCTTCCCGGTGGGGTCGTTGGCCGCCTCGGCTTTCGCGTAGGTGTTGGCCGTCGTGGTGAAGCCGACCGCGGCACCGCCGATGCTGACGACGCTCTTGGCCCATACCTCGAGGAAGCGGTTGCCCACCTTGACGTACGACGTCGCGAAAGCCTGGGGCGAGGTCCCGTAACCGCCGGCGTCCGGGTACTTGTGCAGGTCTTCGAGCAGGGGTCTTGGCGCCTTTGTCCACCACCGTCTGCCGGCTCGCCACACCTGCGGAGACGCGGTGGAGGTCGGCCGGCTTGACGTCGATGGTGCCGGTTCTGGCCCGGCGGCGGCGTCCCCATCAGCCGGCCCCCCAGCCGCGCAGCACGGCCTGGTGTGCCGCCGCGTAGTTGACGTGGCTCGTGGTCGCGCACTCGTGCAGCCACTTCTGGGCCGCCTGGAGGTCCTGCGCCGAGCGGTCCCACTCGTCGAGTTTGTCGACGAAGACCTCGCGGGCCTCTCCCTCCCAGGACAGGACCACCGGCACGACCCGGTCGTGGAGGTCGTCCAGACTGTCGTTGAGCTTCTTGAGGATGTCCTCCAACTCGGCGGCGAGCTCGCGGAGGGTGGCGAAGGAGACGGTGATGTGGCCGTCGTCCGCACTCCCGGTTGTCATGGTTCCCCGTTTCACAGATGTCGTCGCGGTCGCCGCAAGGGCTGTCGGAGGAGCCGTCAGAAGGAGTCGAGGCTGCTGCGCGGAGGGACGGGCCCGGTGGCCTCCGGGTTCGGTGTCGACAGCTTGTCGACCTCGCTGTCGATGTCCACCGTGATCGCCCGCAATTGGGCCATCACCTCGAGTTCCTGTTCCGTGAAGCCGTCCCGGCTCAGACGGACGGCCTGCTCGATGTGCCGGATCACTTCACGGATGCGTACGGCGTCCTCGGCCGCCGCCCGGTGGAACCCGCGGTACGCCGTGGCCGCCGGTCCTCGCCAACCCGCTTCGATGCGGTCGACGATCGCGTCCATCCGCCTCACCTGCTTGTCCAGGTGATCCTGCATGTCGTCGAGGTCGTCGGCCAGTGTGGTGAGGTCCTGGCCCGACACCTTCAGATCGACGCCGCCCTCCTGGCTCGCGCCTGCTCCACCCATACCCATGCTTACTACCTCCGCCCCCGTGACTTCGGCATGGCAAACCGCGTGTGCACGGTGATCGTAACCTCGTGCTCTTCCGAAGTCGGCGCCCGGCGGCGGGCCCGTGGAAGGGCCGTCGAGGGGCAGGCACGGCGCCTTCGGCCATGGGCGTCACCGGGCACCCGCGCCCCGTCCGTGCCACGCGGCCGGCGTCCGGGATTCGACCAGGCGGGTACCGATGTCCGAGGTGGGCGTTATTTTTGACGCTGATCGTCACGATGTCCTCGCCGCCTGTCACGGCGTGATACATGCGGCCTTGGCCTCCCTCTCGAAGCGTGCCAGGGCGGTGCCGCGCCAGCCGGGCGGCGCGAGAAGATCCGCGGTGACGGTCCTGACCGCGACGGGGCGCTCCAGATACACGTCCGTCCCCTGCCAGACGTGTCCCATCGCCCCCCTGCCCAGGATCCGCTCCAGCCGGCACCTGCCGCGCAGAATCCTGCCCGCAGCGAACTGCTCCACGTTCATGTCCGCCGGTGAGTCCCCGCCGTGACCCGTCACGTACGTGTGCCGTGCATCGGGCACCGTACCCGAGCCGGTTCCACGAGCGTTGGAAGCCTGGACGACCACCGATAAATGAAAGCGCTGGTTAACAGGTTGACACGAAAGAGGATCGCATACGATCATCGGGGCGGTCGGGCAACGCAATTCTCGTGTCCGACCACCCAGGCGAGAGGCGCGCTTGCCTCCCGACGCACGATCCACGACGACCAGCGGAGAAGACACCCCACATGAACGACACGTCAGCCTCCTACCAGCTCCTTCCCGGAGCCCCCGACTCCCCCGTGATCCTCCACGTCCCGCACTCCTCGCGGGCGATACCGGCGGCGGTGCGGCAGGACATCGTGCTCGACGACGCCGCGCTGGAGCGGGAGTTGGACCACATCACCGACTCGCACACCGCGCAGATCGCGGCGGCCGCCGCGGCGCGCTGCTCCACCACGCCCTGGCGCTTCGTCAACCGGCTGTCCCGGCTGGTCGTCGACCCCGAGCGGTTCCCGGACGAGCGGGAGGAGATGCTGTCGGTCGGCATGGGCGCGGTGTACACGCGGACCACGCACCGGGAGGAGCTGCGCCCGACCGGGTACGACGGGCGGGCGCTCGTGGCGGAGTACTTCGAGCCGTACGCCGCCGCCATGACCGACGCGGTGGCCGAACGGCTGGCCGCGGTGAGGCGGGCGGTGGTCGTCGACGTGCACTCGTACCCGACCGAGCCCCTGCCGTACGAACTGCACGGCGACGGCCCGCGCCCGCCCGTCTGCCTGGGCAGCGACGGTTTCCACACCCCGCAGGAGCTGCGGCTCGCCGCCGAGCGGGTGTTCGCGGGCTTCGGCGGTACGGGGATCAACAGCCCGTTCGCCGGTACGTACGTCCCGCTGGCGTACTACGGGAAGGACCCGCGGGTCAGCGCCCTGATGATCGAGATCCGCCGGGACGTCTACATGACCGAGCCGGGCGGCCCGGCCGGTCCCGGGCTGGACGCCCTCGCCGGCGCGCTCGCGGAGCTGGTCGACGCGGTGGGCGCGGCGTGACCGGGGCGTGAGCAGGGCGTGACCGCGGGCGCCGGACACGGCGCCGAGCACCGGGGGCCGGGCAACCGGCCCCCGAACATGCCAAGATGCATGTTCGCGGCCTTGGTTGACGGACCCTCAGCATGAAGGTCCGTCGCCGCGGTGAACGAGTTCAGGAATCCAGGACGGAGTCAGGCCACATGTCCTCCCCCGGTAGCGGTGACCGGGGCGGTGCCCCCGCCGCCCACGTGATCGACACGAGCAGGCCCCACCCGGCCCGGATGTACGACTACTTCCTCGGCGGGAAGGACAACTACGAGGTCGACCAGGAGGCCGCCGAGGAGTTCATGAGGGTGGCGCCCGAGGTGCGGGAGGGCGTCCGCGCCAACCGGCGCTTCCTGCGGCGCGCCGTCGAGCACGTGGTCGCCGAGGGCGGGATCCGGCAGATCCTCGACGTGGGCACGGGCCTGCCCACCGAGCCCAACGTCCATCAGATCGCGCGGGCCGTCGCGCCGGAGACGCGGGTCGCCTACGTCGACAACGATCCCATCGTCAGCACGCACTCGATGGCGCTCCTCGACGAACCCGACACCTCGGTCGTCCTGGCCGACCTGCGTGATCCCCGGGCCGTCCTCGACCATCCCGAAGTGCGCGAACTCATCGACTTCGACCGGCCGGTGGCGCTGCTGCTGGTGGCCGTCGTGCACTTCATCGCCGAGGCGGAGGACCCGGACGGCATCCTCGCCACCCTCCGCGACGCGCTCCCGGCCGGCTCCTACCTCGTCCTGTCGCACGCGACCGGCGACGTCCACGAGGACCGGCGGGAGGACGCCGCCGCCGTCTACCGCAAGGCCACCGCGTCCATGAACCTCCGCCCGCACGCCCGAATCCTGGACTTCTTCGGCGACTTCACCCTGATCGACCCCGGCCTGGTCCGCGTCACCGACTGGCGCCCCGAGGAGCCACCGCGGCCCGACCAGCCGGCGATCGGCATCTACGGCGGAGTGGCCAGGAAGGACTCCTGACCCGGTCGGCCCGACGGTTCCGTCCCGACAGTTCGGTTCCGGCAGTTCCGTACCGACAGTCCTCGCTGATGACCGCCGAGGCGGTGGGGCTCCGCGTCCGGGGCGCCCTGCCGCCTCTCCGCCCGCTCTCCTTCTCCCTCTCCGCCGGGCCTCATCCGCCCGAAGCCGCGCCGTTGTCCACTCCGTGGGACCGGCGTCTCGACACTCATGTGCGGTGTGTATAGTCCCGCCCCATGGAATCCGGCGTCGAGCTCGTCAAGCGCGCGCACATCGACCTGCTCAGGGTAGCCACGGCGCTCTGTAGCTGATTCCGCACGCCCCGCGGGCGGCGCACGCCCGTCCGGGGCCGCGCCCGTCAGGGTCTGCCTCCCCCGTCCCACGTGCTTCCGGCGTGTCCGGCGTGGTTCGACGCTGCATCGGCACCACGTCCTCGGCCCCCGTCCCGTGGCCCTCGATCCTCGGTCCTCCGCCGTCGGTCCCACGTGACCGCGGGGGTTCCCCCTTCGTTCGCGCCCTTCGCCCCGGCGCTCGCCTCCCGTGCCCGACCGCCGTGCCCCCGGCACCCCTTGGAGATCTCATGACCGTGCGCCTGCACTGGTTCCTGCCCACCACGGGCGACGACCGCAACGTGGTGGGCGTGACCGCCCGCGACTCGCTCCAGTCCCGCGCCACCGCCCGTCCGCCCACCCTCGACTACCTCGCCCAGGTGGCCCGGGCCGCCGAGTCCGCCGGGTTCGAGGCGGTGCTGACCCCGACCGGCAGCGACTGCGAGGACTCCTGGCTGACCACGGCCGCGCTGATCCCGCAGACCAGTCGGCTGAAGTTCCTGGTCGCCTTCCGGCCCGGCGTCATCGCGCCCCCGCTGGCCGCCCAGATGACCGCCACCTACCAGCGGCTGTCCGGCGGGCGCCTGCTGCTCAACGTCGTCACCGGCTCCGACGCCGACGAGCAGCGCTCCTACGGCGACTTCCTCGCGCACGACGGGCGTTACGCCCGCACCGGCGAGTTCCTGCACCTGCTGCGCACCGCCTGGCGCGGGGAGGCGTACGACTTCGAGGGCGACCACTACCGGGTCGCGGGCGGGCGGCTGCGCAGGCCGCCGCTGGCCCGGCCGCCGGTCTTCTTCGGCGGCTCCTCCGAGGCCGCGCTCCCGGTCGCCGCCCGGTACGCCGACACCTACCTCACCTGGGGCGAGCCCCCGGCGGCCGTCGCGCGGAAGATCGGCCGGGTGCGCGAACTGGCCGCCGAGGAGGGCCGCGAACTGTCCTACGGCATCCGGCTGCACGTCATCAGCCGGGACACCGCGGCCGAGGCGTGGGCGGAGGCGGACCGCATTCTCGACGCCCTCGACCCGGTCGCGATCCGGGCCGCCCACGAGCGCTTCAGCCGCTCGGAGTCGGAGGGGCAGCGGGCGATGGCCGCGCTGAGCGGCGGTCGCACCGACCGGCTGGAGATCCACCCCAACCTGTGGGCCGGCTTCGGGCTGGTGCGCCCCGGCGCGGGCACCGCGCTCGTCGGCAGCCACGAGCAGGTCGCCGAGCGGATCGAGGAGTACGCCGCCCTCGGCATCGAGCACTTCGTCCTCTCCGGGCAGCCGCACCTGGAGGAGGCGATCCGGTTCGGCGAGTGCGTCCGGCCCCTGCTGACCCGGCAACTCAGCTACCTCTGAACCCTTTTGACCTTCCCTCACCTCACACCTCACCCCTCACACCTCACCCGAACTTCACCCCTCACCCGAACAAGGACTTCGCCATGCCCCGATCCCTCGACAGAAGGTCCGCCCTGCGTCTGTTCGGCGCCGCGGGCCTCGGCCTGGGTCTCGCCGCCTGCGCCGGCCCCGGCAGCAGCTCCTCCGACGCCGCGGGCGGCGCCTCCCCCTCCGGCCTCGCCACCTCCGGGGCCGTGAAGGGGACCGTCTCCTTCGCGCACTGGCGGGCCGAGGACAAGGCGGTGCTCGCCGGCCTGGTCAAGGCGTTCGTGAAGAAGCACCCGGACGCGGGCGTCGAGCAGGACATCGCCCCGTCCGCCGACTACCAGTCCACCGCCCTGCGCCGCATACAAGGCTCCAAGACGGGTGACGTGTTCACCGCCTTCCGGGGAGCCCAGTTCCAGCAGATCGTCAAGGCGGGGGTGTACGCGCCGCTGACCGGCACCGGCGTCGTCGACGCGTACCAGCGGAACCTCATAGGCCCCGGCGCGCAGGACGGCAAGCAGTACGGCCTGCCCTACCAGCTCGTCTTCAACATGCCGCTCGCCAACACCGACGCCCTGGACAAGGCCGGCCACACCGCCGCGCCCGCGGACTGGGACAGCTTCCTGCAGCTCCTGGACGGCCTGAAGGCCAAGGGCTACACGCCGCTGGCCTGGCCGGGCGGCGACTCGGCCAACGCTGGCCAGCTGCTGAACGTGATGGTGATGAACAACGCGCCGAGCGACGACGCGTTCGCCCGGATCGAGTCCGGCGCCCTGAAGGTCACCGACGACTGGTTCCTCGGCACGCTGGAGCAGTACGCCGCCCTGCGGCCCTACCTCCAGGAGCGGGCCACCGGGTCCGGCACCGACGCCGTCACCCGGCTGTTCGCCGAGGGCAGGGCCGGTCTGCTGGCCACCGGCTCCTTCCAGATGGCGGGCGTGCGCGCGCTCGGTGCGAAGTTCCCCTTCGACCTCGTCGCCCCCATCACCACCACCGCCGGGAAGGCGAAGTACGAGGGCGTCTTCAACACCACCTTCATCCTCGGCGTCAACAGCGCCTCCACGGTGCAGCCCGCCGCCTACGCCTTCCTGGAGTTCCTCAGCGACCCCGAGAACGCCGGCACCTACGCCAACGGCACCGGTCAGCACGTCACCGTCGAGGGCGTCGAGTACACCAACGCCGACCTGAAGGCGGTCGCGCCCTGGCTGACCCGGAAGACGCTGCTCGCGCCGCGCTTCCAGTTCCTGGACCTCGACATCCGCACGGCCGTCGAGAACGCGACCGTGGCGGTCGTCGGCGGCAAGAAGCCGGAGCAGGCCGCCGAGGAGGCGCAGCGTGTCATCGACCAGAAGCGGTCGTAGGCTGCGGCGCACGGCGCGGGCACTGTGGCTGTTCCCGGTGCCCGCCCTCGCCCTCTACCTGTTCTTCTTCGCCTACCCGGTCGTCCAGGGCGTGCAGTACGCGCTGACCGACTGGGACGGCTACAGCGCCGGCTACCACGACGTCGGCCTGCGCAACTTCACCGAACTCGCCACCGGCGACGACATGTTCCGGAACGCGGCGGAGAACAACCTCAGGCTCACCCTCACCGTCGTCGTCGCCCAGACCGCCCTGGCGCTGCTGCTGGCCCTCTGGCTGGTGCGCACCACCCGCGCCTCGACGCTGCTGCGGGCCGTCTTCTTCCTGCCGACGGTCCTGTCGTCGGTGTCGGTCGCGTTCGTGTGGCGGTTCGTCTACGACCCCGACGGCGGCCTGCTCGACTCGGCGCTGCGGGCGGCCGGGCTGGACTCCTTCCAGTCGGTCTACCTCGGCAACCCGGACACGGCCGTGTTCTGGCTGGCGCTGACCCAGGTGTGGTTCCACGCGGGCCAGATGATGGTCGTCTTCATCGCCGGGCTCCAGGCGATACCGAGGGAGCTGTACGAGGCGGCGGAGCTGGACGGCGCCGGCCGCCTGGCCCGGTTCCGGTACGTGACCTGGCCGCTGGTCGCCCCGGCCACCGCGATCGTCGTCGCGTACACCACCGTCCAGTCGTTCAAGGCGTTCGACCTCGTCCTCGGACTGTCGGGCAACCCGCCGGGCCCCGCCCTCGACATCCTCTCCACCCGCATCTACACGACGTTCTCCAACAACCAGTTCGGCTACGCGGCCGCCCAGTCGGTGGTGTTCATGGCACTCATCGCGCTGCTCACCCTGGTGCAGCGGCGGGCGACGGGAGGGGCGACCCGATGACCAGGACCGTACGCCCGATCGCGCTGGTGACGGGCGCCGCCGTCGTCGTACTGCCGCTGCTGGTGGTGGTGTTCGGCACGTTCAAGACGCTGCCGCAGCTGTTCGACGCGCCGTTGGCCCCGCCGTCGTCGCCGACCCTGGACAACTACCGGCGGGCGGTGGAGGAGGGCGGTCTCGGCGCCGCGTTCGCCAACAGCGCCGTCGTCACGGCGGGCGCGGTGACGCTGACCCTGGTGGTGGCGAGCCTGGCCGCGTTCTTCTGCGCCCGGATTCCCGGCCGGGTGGGCTGGGCCGTCTTCGGCGTCCTGGTCGCCGGGCTCGCGGTGCCCGCGCAGGCGGCGATCGTCCCGCAGTACGTCCTCTTCGACCGTCTCGGGCTGACCGACAGCCTGCTCGGACTGGTCCTCGTCGACGCGGTGACGACCCTGCCGACGGCCGTGTTCATCCTGGGCGGTTTCCTGCGCACGATCCCCGAGGAACTGTACGAGGCCGCCGAACTGGACGGGGCCTCGGCGCTGCGGGCGTTCCGCTCGATCGCGCTGCCGCTGACCCGGCCGGCCCTGGCCACCACCGGCATCTTCCTGTTCGTGATGGACTGGAACGACCTGCTCTACCCCTTGCTGTTCATCCGCTCCCAGGAGCACCGCACCCTGCCGCTGGCGCTGCTCGACTTCCAGGGCGAGTTCCTCACGCAATACCCCCTGCTGTTCGCGGGTGTCGTCATCGCCTCGGCCCCGGTGGTCGTCGTCTACGTCCTGCTGCAGCGCCACTTCGTGACGGGCCTGACGACGGGGGCGGTGCGGGGGTAGGAAGGGGGGGTGGTACGGGAGTGCGGGGTCGTGACGTCGCGGGGATGCGGGGGTGCGGGACCGTGACGTCGTAGGGTGTCGCGGCCTCTTCCTTTCGCGCCCTTCTGCGGCGGGCCCGCGCCCGTCACACTGGTGCCGCTCGGCACCGGTCCGGCCCATGTCCCGGGCGGGGTAAGCGACTTGGGGGGGAGCGGGTTTCGTGGTGGCACCAGACGATCCGTCCGACGACGAGGTGCGTGCGGCGCTCGCCGCGTCCCTGACGCGCGGCGGGAGCGGGCGTCCCGGCCCGCCGGCCGCGGATTTCCTCCTCACCCGCCTGCACCTCCTCGAGGGCACCGTCACCCGGCGCGTCGAGCGCCGCGCGGAGGAGACACGGCACCGGCCCGGCACCGTCGACCTCGCGGAACGGCCGGTCTACGACGTGCTGGGGGACTACGAGCTCGGCCCGCACGAGACGCCCCTCGACCAGCCGCTCGACCTGGTCAAGCGCGGCACGCCGCACCTCAGGTCCTGCGACTGCGGCAACGGCCGACGGCGCTGTGCCGACTGCGACGGCACGAAGTACCGCCCGTGCGAGCCGGCCCAGGTGTGCGCCGTGTGCCAGGGCGTCACCGCGTGCACGCACCACCTCAAGCACGGCGGCCTGCCCGGCACCCCGCCCCGGCCGCCCAGCCAGGGCCGGGCCCACCGCCCCGACGAGCGGGTGACCTGCGAAGGCTGCCACACCCCCGACAGCGCGTGCCCCGGGTGCCGGGGCTGGGGGAAGACCACATGCCAGGAGTGCCGGGCGAGCGGACGCATTCCCTGCGAGCCGTGCGGGCGTACGGGCACCGTCGAGTGCACCACCTGTAAGGGACACGGGAGCCTGACGTCCTGGACGGCGGGCCGGATCGAGTGGACCTCGCGGACCGAGAACGTGCCGCCCCCCGTCCCGCGGCCCCGTCGGGTGGCCTCGGAGCTGGGCTCGGGCGGCTGGCACACGAACCGGCTCGACGCCGGCGATCCGCTTCCCGACGACCTCTCCCCCGACCACCGCGCGGCCCTCGAACCCCACCTGCGCCGGGCGAAGGCGGAGAAGGACCGTCAGGTCGTTCTCCGGCGGCTCACGGTCGTCAAGGCGACGCCGCCCGGCTCCGGCAACCTGGAGTTCTACGTCTTCCGGAGCACCGACGGCCGGCTCAGCGTCCTGCGGCGGCTGTCGGAGGAGGCCCGGTGGAAGGCCTCCCTCGCCGTGGCGGCGGTCGTCGCCCTCGTCGTCCTCGTCCTGATCCTGGCCTCGTCCTGATCCTGGCCTCGTGACGATCCTGGTCCTCTGACCGGATGACCGGACGGCACTCCCGGGGCGCCGCCGCAGGGGTGGGACCGGCCACCCGGACGGCGGGAGGACCGGGGCGGGGCGGCGGCCGTGCGGCGGGGCGGGCGTGCCGACGGGGCGAACGCCCCTTCCCGCTCCGCGCACCCGCCTCCGGCTCCTGGGTCAGGCCGCCTCCGCCGCCCCCTCCCGGTGTCTGCGGATGATGTCCGCGTAGTGGCGTCCGGTGCCCTTGATGGTGCGCGCCTGGGTTCGGTAGTCGACGTGGACCAGCCCGAAGCGCTTGTCGTAGCCGTACGCCCACTCGAAGTTGTCCAGCAGCGACCAGGCGAAGTAGCCGGCCAGCGGGGCGCCCTTGCGGGCCGCGGAGGCGCAGGCCGCGAGGTGTCCGGAGAGGTACGCCTGGCGCTCGGGGTCGTCGACCGTGCCGTCGGGGCGGAGGACGTCCGGGTAGGCGGAGCCGTTCTCCGTGACGTACAGGCGGCGGGCGCCGTACTCGTCGGTCAGGCGCAGCAGCAGTGCCTCGATGCCGCTCGGGTCGACCTCCCAGTCCATGCCGGTGCGCGGGACGCCCGGGCGGCGTACGGAACGGGCGTACGGGGCGGGGCCGTCGGGGTCGTCGGTGACGGTCGCCGGGAAGTAGTAGTTCAGGCCCAGCCAGTCGAGGGGTGCGGCGATCGTGTCCAGGTCGCCGCTCCGTTCCGGGAGTTCGACGCCGTAGACCTCGCGCATGTCGGCCGGGAAGCCGCGGCCGTGGACCGGGTCGAGCCACCAGCGGTTGGTGTGGCCGTCCACCCGGCGGGCGGCGGCGAGGTCCTCGGGACGGCCGGAGGCGGGGTGGACGGTGGAGAGGTTGTTGACGATGCCGACCTCGGCGCCGGGTGCCGCCGCCCGGATGGCCTGGACGGCGAGACCGTGGCCGAGGAGCAGGTGGTAGGAGGCGCGGACGGCGGCCGTCAGGTCGGTCAGGCCGGGGGCCATCGTGCCTTCGAGGTGGCCGATCCACGCCGAGCACAGGGGCTCGTTGAGGGTGGTCCAGTGGGAGACCCGGTCGCCGAGCCGCCCGGCGACCACCGACGCGTACGCGGCGAAGTGCTCGGCGGTGTCGCGCTCGGGCCAGCCGCCGCGGTCCTGGAGCGCCTGCGGCAGGTCCCAGTGGTAGAGGGTGACGGACGGGGTGATGCCGGCGGCCAGCAACGTGTCGATCAACCGGTCGTAGAACGCGAGGCCCTTGGGGTTGACCGGGCCGTCGCCGCCCGGCATCACCCGCGGCCAGGCGATCGACATCCGGTAGGCGTTGGTGCCGAGCCGGCGCATCAGGTCGATGTCCTCGCGCCAGCGGTGGTAGTGGTCGCAGGCGATGTCGCCGTGGTCGCCGCCGGCGGTCTTCCCGGGGGTGTGCGAGAAGGTGTCCCAGATCGACGGCGAACGGCCGTCCTCCGTCACGGCCCCCTCGATCTGGTAGGCCGAGGTGGCCGTGCCCCACAGAAAGTCGTGCGGGAGTGCGGCGAGGTCGATGGTCACGGAAGTCCCTTCGGGATCACGGAGGTTGTTCACTTCACCGCTCCTGCCGTCAGGCCGGCGACGAGGTAGCGCTGCAGGAGGAGGAAGCCGGCCACCACGGGCACGCTGACGACCAGCGAGGCGGCCATGATCTGGTTCCAGTACACGTCGTTGAGGGTGGAGTAGCCCTGGAGTCCGACGGCGAGGGTGCGGGTGGTGTCGTTGGTCATGACGGAGGCGAACAGCACCTCTCCCCACGCGGTCATGAACGCGTAGACGGCGACCGCGACGATGCCGGGGACCGCGGCCGGCACCACGACGCGGAACAGCGCCCCGAGCGGGCCGCAGCCGTCCACCAGCGCCGCCTCGTCGAGATCGCGCGGCACCGAGTCGAAGTAGCCGATCAGCATCCAGATGGAGAAGGGCAGGGAGAAGGTGAGGTACGTCAGGATCAGCCCGCCGCGCGAGCCGAACAGGGCGATGCCGGTGGCGTTGCCGATGTTGACGTAGAGCAGGAACAGCGGGAGGAGGAAGAGGATGCCGGGGAACATCTGCGTGGACAGGACGGTGACCGTGAACGCGCGCTTGCCGCGGAAGTCGTAGCGGCTCACCGCGTAGGCGCTGAACACCGCGATCACCACCGAGCAGACGGTCGCCGCGCCCGCCACGACCAGCGAGTTCACGAAGTAGCGGGCGAGCGGGACGGTCGACCAGATGTCGATGTACGGCCGGAGCGTCAGATCGCTCGGCAGCCAGCGGAACGTGCCCGAGACGTCCGCGAGCGGCTTCAGGGAACTGGAGACCATCACGTACACCGGCACCAGCACGAAGCCGGCGAGCAGGGTGAGGAAGACGCGCCGCGACCACAGGAACGAACGCGGCGGCGCCATGGGCGGGTGGGGCGTCGGCCGGGGAAGGCGGGGGTCAGGCATCGGCGGGCCTCCGTCCGCGTGAGGTGACGGCCAGGTACACGCCGGTCACGGCCAGCAGGAACAGCAGCAGCAGGACCGACATGGCGGAACCGGCGCCGAAGTTCCAGGTGACGAACGAGGCCTGGTAGATGTGGACCGAGACGAGGTCCGCCGCTTCCGGAGCGGCCTTGCCGAACAGGACGTAGGGCGTGTTGAAGTCGTTGAACGTCCACAGGAACAGCACCAGGACCAGGACCTGGTTCACGGCGCTCAGCGACGGCAGGGTGATCCGGCGGATCTGCTGCCACACCCCGGCGCCGTCCAGGGCGGCCGCCTCGTACAGCTCACGGGGGATGTTCTGCAGGCCGGCCATCACGATGAGGAAGGCGAACGGCCAGCCCTTCCACACCGACACGGTGAGCAGCGCGTAGAAGCTGTTGTCGCCGATCAGCCAGAAGGACGGCTTGTCGGTGAGGTGCAGCTGGTCGTGCAGGACGTGGTTCACCAGGCCGTTGTCGTGCTGGAACATGAACACCCAGGTGATGACGGCCGCGTAGACCGGCAGCGCGTAGGGCACCAGGAACAGCGCGCGCAGCAGTCCGCGGCCGCGGAAGGTGTCCTGCATGAAGATCGCCGCGGCCGTGCCGATCAGCCAGCACAGCCCCACCGACAGCAGGGTGAAGGCCACGGTGACCAGGAACGAGTGCAACAGGGCTTCGCCGACGGGGGCGTTGAAGTCGACGGACATCGTGTAGTTGTCGAGACCGGCCCACGGGGCGGCGTCCCAGTCGCGGATGAAGAACTGGGTGAGTTCCTTGAAGCTCATCACGATGCCGATGACCATCGGCACGAGGTGGACGAGGAGTTCGAGGACCAGGGCGGGCAGGAGGAGCAGGTAGGGCAGTCCGATCCGGCGGATCCGTCCGGGGCGGCGGCGGGGGCCGTCCGCCGCTCCCGGGGAGTCCTTGCGCACGGTGGCCTGCTCGGTGACCGTGGTCGTCATCGTGCTCACTTCGTCGGCATCTGCTGCTGGGCCTTCTCCAGGCGGGCCTTCACCGACCCGGTGGTCACCGTCCGTCCGGCGGCCGCGTCGGCGAACAGCTCCTTCACGGCCGTACCGACCGCCGTCTCGAACTGCGACTCGTCGGCGACCTGCGGCAGCGCGGCGGCACTCTTGGCGAGGGTGTCCTTCAGCACGGCGTTGGCCGGGGTGTTGAAGGCCGGGTCCTCCTGTGCCGCGGCGACCGGCGGGATCGAGCTGTAGGCCTTGTTGAGGATCTTCTGCTCCTCGTCGCTGGTCATGAACTTCACGAACTTCGTGGCGCCGTCGAGGTTGTCGGTGTTCTTGAAGACGGCCAGGTTGATGCCGGCGACCATCGAGTTGACCTGTGTGCCGGTGCCGGGCGTGCCCGACCGCACGGGCACGGGCGCGATGCCGTACCGGTCCTCGCCCATGCCCTGGGACGTGAGGTTGGCGGAGGCCGACTGCCAGAGCAGGAACGCCGTCCTGCCCTTGGCGAAGTCGCTGACGGACTGGTTCTGGGCGTACTCGGCGTTGCCCTGCGGGATGGCCTTGTCCTTCGCCATCAGGTCGACGTACTGCTTGACCGCGCTCACCGCGCCGTCGGAGGTGAAGTCGGGCTTGCCGTCGGCGGTGAAGAAGTCCGCGCCGTGCTGCTTGGCGAAGGTGAAGACGTGGTGGACGTTCTCGGAGACGTTCGCGCCCTCGGCGCCCAGGACCTGCTTGCCCTTCGCCTGGATCTTCCTGCCGTCGGCGACCAACTGGTCCCAGGTCGCCGGGGGCCGGGAGATGCCCGCGTCGGCGAGGATCTGCTTGTTGTAGTAGAGCGCGTACGCCATCGAGTACAGCGGCACGGCGGCCGGGTCCTTGCCCTGCGCGCCGGTGGAGCCCAGCGCCGACGCCACGAACCGGTCCTTGCCGCCGATCCGGGCGAAGTTCGCGTCGTCCCAGGGCAGCAGCCCGCCGGTCGCCTGGAGCGAGGCCGACCAGGTGTTGCCGATGTTCAGGACGTCGGGGCCCTGTCCGGAGGTGGTGGCGGTGAGGATCCGGTTGAGCAGGTCGGACCAGGGCACGACCTCCAGCTTCACCTTGATCCCGGTCTCCTTCTCGAACTTGTCGAGCTCCGGCCGGAGGACCTTCTTGTCGATCTCCGTGCTGGCGCCCTGGTTGGACGCCCAGTACGTCAGTTCCTTCGGCGAGTCGTCGGACCCGCTCCCGTCCGTCGACGAACCGCCGCCGCAGGCCGTCACGGCCAGGGCGAGTGACATCACGACGGCGCCTGCGGCCGCGGCTCGGAGGGTACGCATGGGTCGGCTCCCGGGGTCTCTCATCATGGCTTAATTTAGGACGTGAGTTAAACCTCGGACGCGAGCCGCGTCAAGAGTTTCGACGAGGGTTGTGCAACTCGGATGCGGCGGGCGCCGCCGTCTTCGCCGGGCTCCCGCCACCGCTCTTGACGCGGCTCACGGCTCACGGCTCAGGTCGCCGCCTGGGGCGGGGTGTGCGGGGCGGGGCCCGCGGTGCGGACTCCGCCCGTCACCCGCGCCGCGGCCCTCGCCCGTACGCCCCGGAGGGGTGGGCCTCCGGGGCGTACTGGTCCTACGGCGTCGGCGTCGGCGTCGGCGTCGGGGCGTACCCCGTCGGCCGGGTCGTGAAGGTGCCACGGCCCTGGGTGCGGCTGCGCAGCCGGGTCGCGTAGCCGAACAGTTCCGCGAGCGGCACGGTGGCGGTCACCACCGCCGCACCGCCGCGCACCTCGGAGCCGGTCACCCGGCCGCGCCGGGCGGCGAGGTCGCCGAGGACCCCGCCCACGGCGTCGCCGGGCACGGTGACCGTGACCTCCACGACCGGTTCCAGCAGCACCATCGCGCAGGCCCGCAGGGCCTCGCGGAGGCCGAGCCGGCCCGCCGTGCGGAAGGCCGTCTCGGAGGAGTCCTTCACGTGGGTCGACCCGTCGGTCAGCGTGACCCGCAGGCCGGTCACCGTGTGCCCGCCCAGGGGGCCTTCGGCGAGGGCGTCCCGGCAGCCGGCCTCGACGGCACGGACGTACTCCTGCGACACCCGCCCGCCGACCACGGTGGACCGGAAGTCGAACCCGTCCTCCAGGGGTTCCACGTCGAGCACGACGTGCGCGAACTGACCGGCGCCGCCGTCCTGTTTGACGTGCCGGAAGACCAGTCGGGACACGCCGCGGCCGACCGTCTCCCGGTAGGTGACGCGCGGCCGGCCGACGTTGACCTCCAGCCCGTGGGCGAGGCGGATCTTCTCCACCGCGACCTCCAGGTGCAGCTCGCCCATGCCCGAGAGCACGGTCTGGCCGGTCTCGGCGTCGGTGCGCACCGTGAGCGACGGGTCCTCCTCGGCCAGCCGGGCGAGCGCCGGGACCAGCCGGTCGGCGTCGGTGCCACGCCGCGGTTCGACCGCGACGGAGACGACGGGATCGGCGACCCCGGGCGGTTCGAGGACCAGCGGGGCGTCCGGCGCGCACAGGGTCGAACCCGCACGGGCCGCCTTCAGCCCGATCACGGCCACGATGTCCCCGGCGACCGCCCGTTCCAGTGGGGCGTGCCGGTCGGCCTGGACCCGCAGGATGCGGCCGACGCGCTCGCTTCGGCCGGCGGTCGCGTCCCACAGCACGTCTCCCTTCTCGATCGTCCCGGAGTACACCCGCAGGTAGGTGAGCCTGCCGGTGGGGGTGGCGTTGACCTTGAACGCGAGGGCCGCCAACGGTGCGGCGGGGTCGGCCGGCCGCCGCTCCTCGGCACCGTCGTGCACACCGCATACGGCCGGCACGTCCAGTGGCGACGGCAGATAGGCGACCACGGCGTCGAGCAACGGCTCGATCCCGCGGTTGCTGTAGGCCGAGCCGCACAGCACGACCGCTCCGTCACCGGTGCGGGTCAGGTCGCGCAGCGCCGTGGCGAGCGTCCCGGCCGTCAGCGTCTCCCGGTCGCAGAACTCCTCCAGCGCGGCCGGATGCCGTTCCGCGACCGCCTCCTCCAGCAGTCGGCGGCGGCGCCGCGCCTCCTCCCGCAGTTCTTCGGGCACGGGTCCCTCCACGGCCGCCCCGCCGCCGTCGTCCCAGGTCAGCGCCCGCATCCGGAGCAGGTCGACGACGCCGGCGAAGGCGTCCTCGGCGCCGATCGGCAACTGGACGACGAGCGGGACGGGATGCAGCCGTTCCCGGATCGACGCCACTGCCGCGTCGAGGTCGGCGCCCGTCCGGTCCAGCTTGTTGACGAACGCGATCCTCGGCACGCCGTGCCGGTCGGCCTGCCGCCACACGGACTCGCTCTGCGGCTCCACTCCCGCGACGGCGTCGAACACCGCGACCGCCCCGTCCAGCACCCGCAGCGAGCGCTCCACCTCGTCGGCGAAGTCGACATGTCCCGGGGTGTCGATCAGGTTGACGCGGTGGCCGTCCCAGTCGCAGCTGACGGCCGCGGCGAAGATGGTGATCCCACGGTCGCGCTCCTGGGGGTCGAAGTCGGTGACGGTGATGCCGTCGTGGACCTCACCGCGCTTGTGCGTGGTGCCGGCGGCGAAGAGGATCCGCTCCGTGACGGTGGTCTTGCCCGCGTCGACATGGGCGAGGATGCCCAGGTTGCGTACGGCGGCGAGGTGACGGTCGAGGTTGTTGCGCACGGCCCATGGCCTTTCGAGGCGTGTCTCGTGAAAGGGGCGGCGCGATTCCTGACGGGACGGCGGTCGACGTGACGACAGAGCCGCCACCCCGAGGCATGGTGTGCCAAGGGGGGCTCTGCAGCAGTGACTGACGTGGCGTCAGACCATCCGGTGCCGGCCGCGCCGCGGGCACCGGACGGACAAGGACACGAGGATCACCTCGTAGCGGGAACGGGGAGCTGCGGCGGCGGCGTGGTCACGCATGGCCGGGCCCCCCTCGTTCGTCGCGGTGCGGCGCGGCCCTGTTCGTGGGCGGCGCTCGATGGAGTGAGTGTAGGGAGGAAGGGTCCGGCGGGGCACGCGCTTTTCCCGGACCCCTGGGAGACCTCGGCCGAACCGGGCGGTCAGGACGGGTAGAAGTGCCGCCGTACCTTCCTCAGCCACGCGTCGGCGGCTCTCTCGTCGGGCTGCTCGGGCAGCACACTGCGGGCTTCGTCGAACGCCGCCTCGTACCGGCGCAGCAGCGGAAGGGCGGCATCGGGATCGGCCGCCACCTGTTCGCCGAAGCGGTGGAAGCTCTCCGGGTCGTCGACGCGGATGCCCAACGTGCCCGTGGTGTACAGCTCGTAGCCCTGCCCGCACAGCCGCTTGAGGTGCCGGGCGTGCTTGGCGGTCCGCTTGCGCGTGTCGGCGGAGAACGAGCCGTCGCCGCGGCCGAGCAGTCTGCGGAACTGCTGGGTGGCGTAACCGAGGTAGGCGTCCCGGACGCGCCGGGCGCTCAGGAACGTCGTACGGATGCCGACGAGTTCGTCGCCGAGCGGGGTGCGCACCTCGTACAACTCGTCGGGCAGCCAGACGAGTTCCGTGACGGTGGGATTGCCGCCGAGCGCGAGCCGGCACCACTTGGCGGCCTCGTGCAGGGTCCGGTCGGGTGCCGTGCTGACGTGGGACTCCTTCGGCGGGTGCAGGCCGTGCAACTCCTCGGTGGGCGCCGCGAACAGGCCGAGCCGGTCAACGTCGGACCCGGCGTGCGCGAGGCCGTAGGCGGTCGAGCCGACCACGCCGGACAGCAGGATGTTCTGGACGGTCACGGACTCCCCCGGTGGTGATCGGCCGACACCGCGAGAAGGCGGCGGAAGTCGCCATGATGCCCCGGCGACCGGCCCCGCCACCTCGCATTTTCCGGCCCGCCCGGCGCCCGGGCCCCACCGCGGGCCTGTTCGGCCACCGGGCCGCCGGACGGCCGGTCCGGAGCCGGACGGCCGCAGGGTCGGGCCGAGCCCCGCCGTCGGCCGGCGGCCGGCGGCGGGGCTCGGTCGCGCCACGGCTCGGTCGCGCGGCCGGGCGGCGCCCCGCCCACCCGCGCTGCCGCGCCCGCCCGCGCTGCCGTGCCCGCGCGCACCGCCGCGCCCTCACCTCCCTCCCGTACCCGGCGTACACCCTCACCCGTATGACCCCCTGCGTTGGTCGAGCGGCCGGGCCGGTGGTGCGGTGGAGGCGAGGGGGGCCGCCCGGGCACGCGTGCGCCGGGAATCCGTCCCGTCCTCGCCCGCCCCGTCCCGGCCGTCCCCGTCCGTCCCGTCCCGACCGCCCTCAGGAGGCAAACGTGATCACCCCTCGCCCGACCGGCCGCCCGTCCCGACCGGCGCGGAATGCTGCCGCGCCGGACCCGGCCATGCCGTGTACGGCCCCGCCCGTCGCGGCGGCGCCCCGCACGGCGGGCCGTCGGGCCCGCGCGGCCCGCCCGGCCCGTCTCCTGGCCGCCGCGATGGCCACCGGGACGCTGCTCGCCACGGCGGCCTGTGCCGGCGGGGACGACGACACGTCGGCAGAGTCGGAGACCGCCGCCGCCACCGTCGCCGAACGGCCCCTCGCCGCGCGGACCGCCACCCCGTCCCCGTCCGTCAGCAAGTCGGCCGGTGCCACCCCGTCCCCGTCCGTCAGCAAGTCGGCCGGTGCCACCCCGTCCCCGTCCGTCAGCAAGTCGGCCGGTGCCACCCCGTCGCCCACCGCCACCCTCTCGGAGACCGGCGCCCGGAACGCGCTGATCACCGCGGCGGACATCGAGGACGACTGGGTCCAGGTGAAGAACCCGCAGAGCTGGAGCGACAAGCTGCTCATCGGGCAGGTGGACGCGGCCCAGTTCGTCACCGGCAAGACCGACGCGGCCGACTGCCAGCGCCTGGTCGACGGACTCTACGACGAGAACCTGCTCGGCACTCCGTCCGGGGCGTCGGCGCTGAACGGCTTCGAGGAGGGCGACTCCCGGCTGCTGTACCAGGTGGCCGCCTACCAGAAGGCCACGCTGGACAAGTCGATGGACTGGCTGAAGAAGCTGCCCGACACCTGCGACCAGTTCAGCCTGACCGGCGGCGACAGCGGCGAGCGTACCGTCCAGGTCGTGGAGGCCTCGCTGCCCAAGGAGGGCGATGCAAGGCAGGGCCTCACCGTGACGGTGAAGGGGACCGCGAACGGCGACCCCGTGACGCTCACCCTGGACGTCGCCGTCGTCCGGGTCGGCAACGACGCCATCACGATCACCAACGGCGGGCTCGACGGCGCCGACGAGGACACCACCAAGGCCGCCGTGGAGCAGGGCACCAAGCGCCTCAAGGAGGTTCTGGCGGGTCGTACGCCGACGCCGACGCCGAGCATGCTCGACTGAGCCCCGACCGGACCCAGAACCCCCTCCCCCTCGTCCGTCCGCCCACCCGCCACCGCACCGAACCGACCCGGAGCGCCCCGTCGGCCGAAGCCCGCTCGGCTGAACGGGAGCGCTCCGTCGGCCTGTTCCCCTCCTCCGGACCATGTGACATATTACTGGCGTGACCAACCAACCGTCCTGTGACGTCGTGGTCGTCGGCGCCGGCATGGTCGGCGCCGCCTGCGCCCTGTACGCGGCGCGCGCCGGACTGGACGTCGTCGTGGTGGACCGCGGTCCGGTGGCCGGCGGCACGACGGGCGCCGGTGAGGGCAACCTCCTGGTCTCCGACAAGGAACCGGGACCGGAGCTGGAACTGGCCCTGCTCTCCTGCCGGTTGTGGCGCGAGATCACCGGAGAACGACGACCGGACGACCGCCGGCCGGCCCTCCCGGGGCTGGGCCGCACCATCGAGTACGAGCCCAAGGGCGGCCTCGTCGTCGCGTCCACGCCCGAGGCGCTCACCGCCCTCACCGCGCTGGCGGCCGGACAGCGTGCCGCCGGCGTCGAGACGGCCGCCGTCGGCGAGGACCGACTCCGCGACCTGGAGCCGTACTTGGCGCCCGGCCTCGCCGGGGGCGTCCTGTATCCCCAGGACGCCCAGGTCATGCCCGCCCTGGCCGCCGCGCACCTGCTGCGCGCCTCGGGCGCCCGCGTGGAGACCGGCCGGACGGTGACGGGCGTGCTGCGCGGCGCCGGCGATGCCGTGCGGGGCGTACGGACCGACCGGGGCGATCTCCTCGCGCCGGCCGTGGTGAACGCGGCCGGGACCTGGGGCGCGGAGGTCGCCGCGCTCGCGGGCGTCCGGCTGCCGGTCCTTCCACGGCGCGGATTCGTCCTGGTCACCGAGC
Source organism: Streptomyces sp. NPDC051051 (assembly GCF_040682975.1). Lineage (NCBI taxonomy): Bacteria > Bacillati > Actinomycetota > Actinomycetes > Kitasatosporales > Streptomycetaceae > Streptomyces > Streptomyces sp. NPDC051051. The sequence goes on along the minus strand of NZ_JBFBCB010000028.1, from coordinate 12,877 downwards.
CGTTGCCGCGGCGCGTACGGCACAAGGTGTACGCCGCCGACTACGTGGCCGACGTCGCCAGCGACTCCGCGGCCCTGCAGACCTCCCCGGTCGTCGAGGGGACGGCGGCCGGCCCCGTACTGATCGGCGCGAGCCGGGAACGGGTGGGTTTCGACCGGTCGTTCTCCCTGACCGTCGTCCGGGCGCTGGCCGCGGGCGCGACCCGCCTGTTCCCGTTCCTGGAACAGGTCCGGGCGATGCGCACGTATCTCGGCTTCCGCCCCTACCTGCCGGACCATCTGCCGGCGATCGGCCCCGACCCGCGCGCGCCGGGACTGTTCCACGCCTGTGGGCACGAGGGGGCGGGCATCGGGCTGGCCACCGGCACCGGACACCTGATCGCGCAGGCGCTGACCGGTGAGTCCCCCGCACTGGACCTCACTCCGTTCCGTCCCGACCGCTTCCCCGAGGAGGCCGCGCCGTGCACCCCTTGAAACTGGTCGGGGCCCGTCCCGGCGCATCCTTCACCGTCACGTTCGACGGCCGGGAGATCGAGGCGCTGCCCGGGCAGACGGTCGCCGCCGCGCTGTGGTCGGCGGGCGTGACCGCCTGGCGCGCCACCCGTGAAGGGGGCCGCCCGCGCGGGGTGTTCTGCGGGATCGGCGTCTGCTTCGACTGTCTGGTGACCGTGGACGGCCGGCCCAACCAGCGCGCCTGCCTGGTGCCCGCCGTGCCGGGCGCGGACGTCCGTACGCAGGAAGGCACGGGCCACGATGTCTGAGCGGCGGCCGGTGCTCGCGGTCGTCGGCGCCGGTCCGGCGGGCCTCGCCGCCGCCCTGGCGGCTGCCGCGCGAGGGGTACGGGTGGTGCTCGTCGACTCCGCCCCCGAGCCGGGCGGCCAGTTCTACCGGCAGCCCGCCCCCGGACTGGGCGCCCGCAGGCCGCAGGTCCTGCACCACCGGTGGCGGACCTGGGAACGCCTGCGCGACGGGCTGACCACCCACCTCGCGGACGGTCGTACCGAATACCTGAGTGGCCATCATGTGTGGTGCGTGGAGCGGGAGTCGACCGGTTTCGTCGTGCACGCGCTGCTCGGTCCCGAGGAGCGGGAGCCGGCGTCGGTCCGTGCCGACGGGGTGGTGCTGGCGACCGGCGGCTACGAGAAGGTGCTGCCGTTCCCCGGCTGGACCCTGCCCGGCGTGATCACCGCGGGCGGGGCCCAGGCCATGCTGAAGGGCGGACTGGCACTGCCCGGCCGCACGGTGGTGGTCGCCGGCACCGGCCCGCTGCTCCTCCCCGTGGCGACCGGCCTCGCCGCGGCCGGCGCCCGGGTGACGACCCTGGTCGAGTCGGCCGCCCCGGCCGCTCTCGTACGGCGGTCCGCGGGCCCGCGTGACGTCGCACGCCGGGCCCGCGTCCTGGCCGCGCACCCCGACAAGCTCGCCGAGGCGGCGGACTACGCCGCTCGGCTCCTGCGCCACGAGGTGTCCGTGATGACACGTCATACGGTCGTGGAAGCGCACGGCCGGGACCGGCTGGAGTCCGTCACCGTCGCCGCGGTCGGCCCCGACGGCCGTCCGGTGCCCGGCTCCGCTCAGCGCCTGGCCTGCGACACCCTCGCCGTCGGCCACGGTCTGCTGCCGCACACCGACCTCGCGTCGGCACTCGGCTGCCGTCTCGATGCGGCGGGCGTGCGCGTCGACGACGAGCAGCGCACCGACGTCCCCGGCGTGTGGGCCGCCGGGGAGGCGACGGGCATCGGCGGCGCGGCCCTGTCGCTGGCCGAGGGCCACATCGCCGGCCGCTCCGCCGCCGCCCGCCTGCACGGCAGCGCGCCGGACCCGCGCGCGTGGACCCCGGCCGCCCGCTCCCGGACCCGGCTGCGGACGTTCGCCGCCGAACTGGAACGGCTGTACGCGGCGCCCGTGCGGTGGGCGGAGGAGGTGACCGACGCGACGGTGGTGTGCCGGTGCGAGGAGATCACCGCGGGCGCCGTCCGCGAGGCCGTCGGCGCGCTGGGCGCGGGCGACCTGCGCACCGTGAAGCTGCTGACCCGGGCCGGCATGGGCTGGTGCCAGGGCCGGATGTGCGAGCCGGGAGTCGCGGGCATCGCGGGCTGCGACCTGGTCCCCGGACGACGGCTGCCGGCCCGCCCCGTTCCTCTCGGCGTCCTGGCCGCGCCGCCCCCGCCGGACGCCGGGACGAGCCGGCCCCGGTGAGAGCCCCGCCCCGCTGCCGCCGTCCGCCCCACCGTTCAGTGCCATGTCACGTATCGGTTTTCCCAGAGAGGCAGTTCCCGAGATGACCAGTCCCCGCCCCTGGCACGGTGTCCTCGTCGCCACCGCCCTCCCCCTCCGTGCCGACCTCTCCGTCGACCACGACCGCTACGCCGAGCACTGCGCCTGGCTGGTGGCGAACGGCTGCGACGGCGTCGTACCGAACGGCTCGCTCGGCGAGTACCAGGTCCTCACGCCCGAGGAACGCGCCGGGGTGGTGCGGACCGCGGTGGCGGCGATCGGCGGGGAGCGCGTGATGCCGGGGGTCGCCGCGTACGGCTCGGCGGAGGCCCGCCGCTGGGCCGAGCAGGCACGTGAGGCGGGCTGCGGTGCGGTGATGCTGCTGCCGCCCAACGCCTACCGCGCCGACGAGCGTGCGGTCGTGGCGCACTACGCGGAGGTCGCGAAGGCGGGCCTGCCGGTGGTGGCGTACAACAACCCCGTCGACACCAAGGTCGACCTCGTGCCCGAACTGCTCGCGCGGCTGCACGGCGAGGGCCTCGTCCACGGCGTCAAGGAGTTCTCCGGCGATGTACGGCGTGCCTACCGGATCGCCGAACTGGCTCCGGAGCTGGACCTGTTGATCGGGGCGGACGACGTGCTGCTGGAGCTGGCGGTGGCGGGCGCCAAGGGCTGGGTGGCCGGCTACCCCAACGCGCTGCCGCGTGCGTCGGTGGAGCTGTACCGGGCCGCCGTCGCCGGGGACCTCACCGCCGCGCTGCCCCTGTACCGGCAGCTGCACCCGCTGCTGCGCTGGGACTCGCGGGTGGAGTTCGTCCAGGCCATCAAGATGTCGATGGACGTCGTCGGCCGGCACGGCGGGCCCTGCCGGCCGCCGCGCGTGCCGCTGCTGCCCGAGCAGGAGAGGGCCGTGCGAGCGGCCACCGAGAAGGCCGTCGCCGCGGGTCTCGCCTGAGCCCACGGCCCGGCCGCCACCACGCACGCGCCCCCCGGAGCCGACCGACGCCGCACACTCCCCCGCCCCGGCACCCGCACCCCGAGCACGGAAGGCATGTCATGCGCAGCAAACTCGTCCTGCACGCCGTCGACTCGCACACCGAGGGCATGCCCACCCGGGTGATCACCGGCGGGATCGGCACCATCCCCGGCGCGACGATGAACGAGCGGCGGTTGCACTTCCGTGAACATCGCGACGAAGTACGGCAGTTGCTGATGAACGAGCCGCGCGGTCACTCCGCGATGAGCGGCGCGATCCTCCAGCCGCCGACCCGGCCGGACTGCGACTGGGGAGTCGTCTACATCGAGGTCTCCGGCTTTCTGCCGATGTGCGGGCACGGCACGATCGGGGTGGCCACCGTGCTGGTGGAGACGGGCATGGTGGAGGTCGTCGAACCGGTCACCACCATCCGGCTGGACACCCCGGCCGGGCCGGTCGTCGCCGAGGTGGCGGTCCGGGACGGCGCGGCCACGGCGGTCACCCTGCGCAACGTCCCGTCCTTCGCCGTCGCCCTGGACCGCGCGGCCACCCTGCCCGACGGCCGGACGGTGACCTACGACCTGGCGTACGGCGGGAACTTCTACGCGATCCTGCCGCTGGCGGAGTTCGGGCTGCCCTTCGACCGGACCCGCAAGGACGACATCCTGCGCGCCGGGCTGTCCCTCATGGAGGCGATCAACTCCGGGGCGGAGCCGGTGCACCCGGAGGATCCCACCATCCGCGGCTGCCACCACGTCCACCTGTACGCGCCCGGCGCCACCGCTCGGCACTCGCGGCACGCGATGGCCATCCACCCGGGCTGGTTCGACCGCTCGCCCTGCGGTACGGGGACGAGCGCCCGCATGGCGCAGTTGCACGCACGCGGTGAACTGCCCCTGCACACCGAGTTCGTGAACGAGTCCTTCATCGGCACCCGGTTCACCGGCCGGCTCCTCGGCACGACGGAGGTCGCCGGGACCCCCGCGGTCCTGCCCAGCTTCACCGGACGTGCCTGGATCACCGGTACGGCACAGTACCTGCTCGATCCGGCGGACCCGTTCCCGGCCGGGTTCGTGCTCTGATCCCGCGCACCCGTGGCCGTGCCGGGGCGGCCGCACGAACGCCGTACGGACACCGGGAGACGCCGTGGATACTGGTGGCACATGACATGGCACGTGACACGGCACGCGCCACGGCGCCCGACAGCACACCCGACAGGGCACGTGACGTCGCACACCCGTTTCGAGGAGATCGCGCATGGCCGCCCCGCGCAGCAGCAGCCCCTCCCCCGTCGCGCCCGCGCTGCCCGTGCTGGGCGGGCGGCGCAGCAGCTACCGCGAGCGGGTCGCCGACGCGCTGCGGGCCGCGCTGATCGCGGGCGAACTGCGCCCCGGCGAGGTGCACTCGGCGCCCGCGCTGGCCGCCCGCTTCGGGGTCTCGGCGACCCCGGTGCGCGAGGCGATGCTGGACCTCGCCAAGGAGGGGCTGGTCGACGCCGTGCCCAACAAGGGGTTCCGCGTCACGGACGTCTCCGACCGGCAGCTCGACGAGTACACGCACGTCCGCGCGCTCGTCGAGATCCCCACGGTGGTGGCACTGGCGACGGCCGCCGACCCGGTGTCGCTGGAGGCGCTGCGTCCGGCCGCCCGGGAGATCGTCGCCGCCGCCGTCGCGGGCGACCTCATCGCCTACGTCGAGGCCGACACCCGTTTCCACCTCGGCCTGCTCGCCCTCGCCGGCAACGGCCACCTGGTCGAGGTGGTCCGCGACCTGCGCGGCCGGGCCCGGCTCTACGGGCTCACCGCCCTGTCCGCCTCCGGCCGGCTGCTGGCGTCCGCCGAGGAGCACCTGGAACTCCTCGACGCCCTGCTGGCCCGCGACGAGCAGGCGGTGCGCGCGGTGATGACGCGGCACCTGGGACACGTACGAGGGCTGTGGGCGTCCGCCGACGCGTAGCCGGACGGGCCCGAGGCGCCGGCGGTACCCGACGTGCCGGTGCCATGTCGCACGGCGGACGTCTGTGATCTTTGTCGCTGGTTGGGCGAAGTGACCGATGGGCAGGCACTGCGGGTGTCCGTAGAGGTGGTGTCTTTCCTGTGGGGGAAACCGTGAGAGTGTGTGTGATCGGTGCGGGCCTGTCGGGGCTGGCCACGGCACGGGCCCTCAAGACGGCGGGCGTCGACTTCGTGTGTCTGGAGAAGTCGGCCGACGTGGGCGGCATCTGGCGCCGCCCCGGGGCCGGTGAGCGCGGACCGGGTTACCTGTCCCTGCACCTCAACACGACCAAGAAGCTGACCGGGTACGCCGACTACCCGATGCCGGCCTCCTACCCGGTCTATCCCCGGCACAGCCAGATGGCCGCCTACCTGCGTTCGTTCGCCGAGTGGGCCGACGTCCTGGATCACGTCGAGCTGGAGACGGCCGTGGAGTCGGTGCGGCAGGAGGCCGACGGTTCCTGGACGGTCGTCGTCGTGGACGCCGGGGGCACGCGCGGCACGCGGAGCTTCACCCATGTCGTCGTCGCGTCGGGGCACAACACCGAGCCCTCGCTGCCTGTGCCGCCGCCTGGTGCGGACACCTTCACCGGAACGATTCTGCACGCCCTGGACTACCGCGACGGCAGCGACTACGCAGGTCAGGAGGTGGTCGTCGTCGGGCTCGGCGCCTCGGCGGTGGACATCGCGGCGGACCTCTCCCGGTACGCGGCGACCACCCTGCTCTCGGTACGCCGGGGCCTGCACATCCTGCCCAAGCAGTTGTACGGCACACCGCTCGACGAGGTGGCCGAGGCGCCGTGGTGGACGCGCATGTCGCTGGAGGAGCAGCGCCGATTCATCGAGCAGGCCCTGCTCGTGGCCCGCGGCAGGCTCTCGGACTACGGCCTGCCCGAGCCGGACCACCCGGTGTTCGCCTCGGCCGTGACCATCTCGGACGAGATCCTCACCCGCATCCGGCACGGCGGGGTCGTCCCCAAACCCGCCATCGCCTCCCTCGACGGCGACCGGGTGTTCTTCACCGACGGGACGTCCGCCCGGGCCGACGCGATCGTGCACTGCACCGGCTACCGCATGGCGTTCCCGTTCCTGCCGTCCGGCTGCCCGATCGGACCGCGGGGTTCGGTCGAGTTGTACAAGCGGGTCGTCGCACCCGGCCACGCCGGTCTGTACTTCGTCGGCCTGGTCCGTCCGCACGGCTCCATCACCCGGCTCGTGGAGGCGCAGTCGCGCTGGATCGCGCGGATCGTCACGGGAGCGGCGGTGCTGCCGGAACCGGAGGTCATGCGCAAGGAGGTCGCCACCTACCTCAGCGGCATCGCGGGCCAGTACGGCCAGGCGGAGGGCGCCTCGATCCAGGTGAACGTGACTCCGTACCTCCAGGAGTTGCAAGCGGAGTGACGCTTCGTCAGGCAGGGGTCGGCGGGCGGAGGGTTCCTCCGCGGGCCGGCCCCTTCGCCGTGCCGCGGTCCTCGGCTCGCGCGTTCCGCCGCCGCGTCACGTCGCCTCGCCTCCGGGTCGCGGCGGTGGGAGGGGAGCGGTCCGGCGTCATCGGCGTACGGCTCCCCGGGAAGTGCCCCCCGGTACCACCTGCCGGTTACCGCACGGTCGCGGGCTCGGCGGGCAGCAGGCCGACGGGCGGGCGCACCGCGTACGCCTCCGAGGAGAGGTACGCCGTGACACGGGGCGGCTGCCCCTGCTGGTGGGCGAGCGCCAGGTAGGCGACGAGTCCCACCCCCTCCTCCGGGTCGCGGTCGGTGACGGCGGACACGGCCGCCAGCAGCGGGGCGGGGTCCTGCCCGTGGCGGCCGAGCAGGGCGGTGGCGCGGGTGAGGGCCTCGCCGTCGTGCGGCGCGTAGTCGCGGACCGGGACGTAGAGGGTGAAGCCGCTGGGCAGGCCGGACGCGCTCTCGGTGAAGGCGTGGCAGGACTGCACGGGGCGCCGTACCGCGGGAGCCGGCTCCGCGCCGCCGCCGTCCGTGCCGTCCCGGCCCGCGACGATACGGAAGAACTCCTCGTTCTCCTCGGCCTGGGGAAGGCCGCCGGTGCGGGACAGTGCGCCGGCCTCCGCGGCCGACAGGTCCTGGTGGGCGAGGTAGACCTTCACCCGGGGTTCCGCCCAGTCGCCCAGATCCAGGGCGAAGAACAGGTGGCGGTCGTGCGGCGGCAGTGCCGCGAACGCGTCGTGGTGGCCGAGCCGCCGCAGCGCCTCGCGCACCGTCGCGGCGGCATGTCCGCGCCCGGTGGCCGCGGGATTGAGGTAGACCTTGACCTTGGGGACGCCGCCGGGGCGCAGTTCGAGCGCGCACCACAGGGCGAACGGGCCCTCGGGCGACGCCGGCAGGAACAGGTCCTCGAGTTCGTCGAGCCGGTCGGTGGCGAAGCCCCAGCGTGCCGCCATCTCGCGGACGGCCCGCAGTCCACGACGTCCGTTCTGCGCCAGGTCGCCGAACGCGCAGCCCGGCTCCAGCAGCACCCGGAGCGTGGGCGCCGCGCCCGGCACGAAGGAGAGCGAGAACTCCACCGGGGTGTGGTCGTCGGAGAGGAACGTCGGGTTCGGGGGCGGCAGGTCCAGCGGCCGTGCCGCGGCCGCACCCAGCATGGCGGTGAGGGTACGCGCGTAGACCTCGGCGTCATGGGCGGTGAGCCCCACGACCTCGCACAGGCGCAGCAGTTGGCGGGTGGTGTGGCCGCCGAGCGTGTCGGTGCCGACGAGTCCCGGTGCGCCGGGCCGGACGGCGGTCACCGGCCCTCCTGCCACGGGCCGGAGCCGACATGAAGATACCCGCCGGTGGGGGCGGGTATCTCGAGGCTCAACACTGCGGGATGTTGGTGGGGAACGGCGTTGGTGGATATGTGGTCCACGTCAACTCCTCGGGCTGGTGGGACATGCGCATTACCGCATGGCTCACTACCCCTGAGGTTGAACCGTCATACAAGAGTGAAGAATTGGTCGGTGTTGTGTGAATCACCTCGTCAGCCAGTTGAGGAACTGGCTCCACACTCCCGCGCGTTCGGGCCGGGTGCCCGGCTGGGGCTGCTGCGGACGGGCGGGGGCCTCGGTGTGCGCCGGGGCGGCGGGCTTGCGCGCGGCCACCGGGGTGAACCGTGCGGGCAGCGCGACGAGTCCCCGGTTGAAGGGGCCGGGGCGCCAGGTCAGGCTCTCCTCGGGGACGGCGAGTTCGACGTCGGGGAGGCGGTTGAGGAGGTTCTCCAGCGCCGTCACGGTGATCTGCCGGGCGGGGTCCTTGGACGGGCAGGCGTGCGGGCCGGCGCTCCAGGCCAGGTGGGCGCGGTTGCTGCCCGCCTGACGGGCGGCCGTCAGCGCGGGGCCGGTGTTGGCGGCGGCGAAGCTGACCAGGACCAGGTCGCCCGCCTGGAACTTCTGACCGGCGAACTCCATGTCGGCGGCCGGGTAGTGCGGGGCGAGGTTCTGCATGGGCGGGTTCTCCCACAGCGTGTCGTCGATCGCCTCGTCGATCAGACCGCCCTGGTTGGCGTACGCGTCGTGGGTCAGCAGCCGGTGCAGGGTGTTGCCGATCAGGTTGCGCAGCGGCTCGTTGCCTCCGACCAGCAGGAGAGCCAGCTGGTGGACCATCTCCTCGTCGGTGAGGGCGGCCTGGTGCTCCATGAGCCAGGAGGTGACGTCGTCACCGGGCTTGACCCGCTTGAGCGCGACGAGTTCGCCCACGGCGCCGAACAGCACGCCCATCGCGCGCTCGGCGTTGACACCGTCGAACATGCCGCTGATGCCGTAGACGACGCGGTCGCCGATGTCCGGCGGGCAGCCGAAGAGTTCGTTGAACACGAACAGCGGCAGCTGCTTGGCGTAGTCGCCGAGCAGGTCCGCCGAGCCACGGGACCCGAACTGGGAGATCAGGTAGTTGGAGACCTGCTCGGTGGTGTGGCTCAGCTTGCGCGTGTCGACGCGGGCCATGCTGTCCGTCACGGCCTGGCGCAGCCTGAGGTGTTCGGCGCCGTCGCTGAACATGCAGTTGGGCCGGTAGGCCAGCACGGGCGCGACCGGGCTGTCGGGCGAGATCTTGCCCTCGTTGAAGTGCCGCCAGCGGCGCGCGTCCTTGCGGAACGAGCCCGAGTCCTGCAGAAGTTGCAGGGCGGTGGCGTAGTCCGTGACGAGGGTGGCCTCGACGCCGGGGGCGAGTTCGACCGGGGCGGTCGGCCCGTAGTGACGCAGGTAGCTGTAGTAGGCCTGCGGGTCAGCGGCGAACTCGGGGCCGTGGAGCGGCACTCGGGCGCCGCTGTGGTGCGCCGGGCACCCGGGCGGGGGCACGGGAGCGGTGGGTTGGTCCATTTCTGCTCCTAGTGGGCACGGTCCTGCAAGTGGCGGACGAGAGTGATGAGCGCTTCGGCCGACGACTGCTCGTCCCGCGCGTCGCAGGTGACGACGGGGGTGTCGTCGAGCAGGTCCAGCGCGTCGCGCAGGGCGGTCTCGTCCCGCAGGGGGGAGCCGTCGAAGTGGTTGACGGCGATGGCGTAGTCCAGCCCGTACTGCTCGATCAGGTCGATCACGGCGAACGAGTCCGCGAGCCGTTCGGGGTCGACCAGGACGAGGGCGCCGAGCGCGCCGCGGGCCATGTCCTCCCACATCTGCACGAAACGCTGCTGACCGGGCGTTCCGAACAGGTAGAGCACGACCCGGTCGCTGATGGTGAGGCGACCGAAGTCCATGGCGACCGTGGTGGTGGTCTTGCCCTGGACTCCCTTGAGGTCGTCGACGGACTCGGCGGCCCGCGTCATCGTCTCCTCGGTGGACAGCGGGGGGATCTCGGAGATCGCCCCGATGAACGTGGTCTTGCCCACCGCGAAGTGGCCGACGACGAGGATCTTCACGGCCGTCTGCGACGCGCCCTCACGGACGTACGCCTGTTCATCCAAACTTGGCCCTGAGACCATTCAGCACCTCCTCCAGGATCTCCCGGTCGGCGAGGGGCGCCCGCTGCACGGGCGGGCGGGTGATGAGGTAGCCGCCCTCGGTGAGGGCGGCGAGGAGGATCTTCACCACGCCGAGGGGCAGTTGGGTGTGCCCGGCGATCTCGGCGACCGACAGGTAGCCCGCCGAGCACAGCTCGAGCAGGCTCTGCTCCTCCGGGGACAGCCGGGTCGGCCGCTGCCGGTGGTCGGCTGCCGCCGTCACCAGGGTGATGAGGGAGAGCTGCTCCTCGTCGGGCAGTCCGCGTCCCTTGGTGATGACGTACGGACGTACTAACTCCGGTGCTTGCGGCTCCAGTTCGTCGAAACCGTTCATGACCGCGCGCCGAGGTTCTCGCGCGGCGGTGTCGTCAGCGCCTTGCCGAGCTGGCCGACGAGCTGCTGCATCCGGAAGGTGATGTCCGCCATGTCGACATCGGGCGAGGCGGAGACGCCCAGGTAGGCGCCCTCTCCGGCGGAGATCAGGAAGACCCAGCCGCCGTCGAACTCGACCAGTGTCTGCCGCCACCGCTGCTGGGCGTCCTCGCAGAAGAAGGCCAGGGAGCGGCTGAGTGACTGCACACCGCTCATGGCGGCGGCCACCCGGTCCGCGTCGTCCTTTCCGAAGTCCTGCGTCCGGGCCATCAGCAGGCCGTCGGCGGATATCAGGACGGCGTGCAGGGCCCCGGGTATCTCCAGGGCGCTGTCAAGCATCCATGACAGATCGTCGTTCACGAGAACTCATGCCCTTCGCTGCTTGCGCCACGTGTACTGCTGGACTGTTCCGCGGGGTCCGCAGGGGTGGCCCGCCGGCCGGACTGGGTACCGCGCTGGAAGGCGCCCATGATCGCCGCCGTCTCCGCGCCCGAGCGGGAGGGGGCGGCGGCGGTCGGTGCGCTGCCGGGCACGATGGCCATCGGCCGCTTGCGGCGCCTCTTGGGCAGGCCGTCGGCGGTGGTGCTCGGGGCCGGCGCGACTTCGGGGCCACCACGGGTGGGTGCGGCCACGGCGACGGGCGGGACGACCGGCGCCGGTTCCTTCTGCTCGGGTGCGTTGGTGAGCAGGTCGTGCGGCAGGAGCAGGACCGCGCGGACGCCGCCGTAGGGCGAGCTGGAGTCCACCGAGACCTCGAAGCCGAAACGCTCGGCGAGGACGCCGATCACCGCGAACCCGAACTGCGGGGGGTTGCCGAGCCCGGAGACGCCCGAGACGCGGTCGCTGGAGAGGAGTTTCTCCGCTCGGGCCCGCTCCTCGTCGTTCATGCCGACGCCGGCGTCGTCCACGACGATGCAAATACCCTTGGGCACGGTGCGGATGTTGATTTCGACGACGGTGTCCGGGCTGGAATAGCTGGTGGCGTTGTCGAGCAGTTCGGCGAGGGCCAGTGCGACCGGTTCCACCGCGCGGCTGGTGATGCCGAAATCGACCTGCGAGAGAATTTCCACCCGCCGGTAGTGGCGGATCCTGCCCTGGGCGCTGCGGACGACGTCGTAGACCGACGCCACTTCGCGCTGACGTCCCAGCCAGCCGTCGCAGAGGACGGCGATGGACTGGGCCCGGCGGCCGAACTGGGAGTTCGTGTGGTCGATCTCCAGAAGGTCCTGGAGGATGACCGACTCGCCGTATTTGTTCTGCAGCCGGGAAACGATCAACTGCTGTTCCGCGGCGAGGCCCTGAAGGGTCCGCATGGCGGACTTCAGGACTGTTTTCGTTGCCTCTTCGGCTCTTTCCTGCGCCGCCTCGACGGATTTCGCGTACCCGTTCTCCAGCTCGCTGTGCCGAGCCCTGAGATCCGCGAATTCCTGCCTTAACGTCCGCGCCGCCCTCCGTTGACGAACAATGAGGGCGACGGCGACGAGCACGGCGACGAGGAGAGCCCAGAGTACCGGGTTCTGTATGTAATCGGTCATAAGACTCTCTTCAGGCGACTGACGGCCAGTTGCTGAATTCCCGTCAATGCGGGTGGACCGGCGGGACCGCCCGCATCGGGGCCACCGCCCGGACTGTCCCCGTAGTCGGGGATGTCGTCCTTCACCCATCCGCCCGCTCTACAAGCGCCGTGATCGTATCACCACACGAAGCGGTCACAGACCGCCAACAGGGGCGGTCCGGATGAACATTGACGGACCGTCAGTGAGCGGGAGGCGGGCCGCCCTCGACACAACCGACAAACGGGCTTCCGCGGCATTCGGGAGGCAATCAAGGTGTTGGGAGGATTTTCCCGGGAGGGGACACATCCGGAGACGAGAAAACCCGCCTCCGGGAATCCCGGAGGCGGGCGACTTCTGCGCGGATACCCTCCGCGACCCTCTCCTCACCGAGCGGAACGCACTCGGTGCAGAGGGTGATACGTGTCCGAGGGGGGACTTGAACCCCCACGCCCGATAAAGGGCACTAGCACCTCAAGCTAGCGCGTCTGCCATTCCGCCACCCGGACCAGGTGTCTGCCACCGCGACTGTTCCCCGCGGCGACATGGACAACAATACCAAGCTTTCGGAGTGTGTCTCACCCGAGTATTCGCTGGCCGGGGGCCTGCGGACACCCGGGCGGCGCGCGCTCCACCGCGTCACGGAGCGTACCCGAACGCTCACGGACACGCCCCGGCCGGCGGCGTCGGCGGCGCGTTCGTCGGCACGGCCGTCCGTGGGGCGGCCCTCCCCGGCCCGGTTGGGGATCTAGGACCGGACCGGAACCGGGCACCGCAGAGTGGTCCAGACCTATTGACCTGTGGTCCAGACCTTTCTATTCTCGCGGCACCGTG
>NZ_JBFBCB010000027.1:0-108609 GCF_040682975.1 Streptomyces sp. NPDC051051 | reverse complement strand
AAACGCCCGGTCACATTCCGAACCCGGAAGCTAAGCCTCACAGCGCCGATGGTACTGCAGGGGGGACCCTGTGGGAGAGTAGGACGCCGCCGAACTCCTTTTACAGCTCCGGCTCCTGGGCATACCGCCCAGGAGCCGGAGCTTTTTTGCGTTGAGGTAGGGTCAGGGGGCATCGTTGGCTCGTTTTCTACTGGAGGCCCCCGGGTGGAGGTCCAGGAGACCCGTGTGCAGACCGACCGGGTCCTCACCATCCCCAACATCCTCAGCATGGCGCGTCTCCTCGGCGTACCGCTGTTCTTGTGGCTGATTCTCAGGCCCGAGTTCGGAGGGCCGCAGAGCGACGGCTGGGCCCTGCTCGTGCTGGCTCTGAGCGGAATCAGCGACTATCTGGACGGCAAGCTCGCCAGGCGCTGGAACCAGATCAGCAGCCTCGGCCGGCTGCTCGACCCGGCCGCGGACCGGCTCTACATTCTCTCGACCCTGATCGGCCTCACCTGGCGGGAGATTCTCCCCCTCTGGTTGACCGCTGCACTTCTGGCGCGAGAACTGATGCTGCTGGTGATGGTGGGCATCCTCAGGAGGCACGGCTATCCGCCGCCCCAGGTGAACTTCCTCGGGAAGGCGGCCACCTTCAACCTGATGTACGCCTTCCCGCTTCTCCTGCTCAGTGACGGAAGTGGATGGCCGGCGTCACTCGCTGCTATTTTCGGATGGGCGTTCGCAGGATGGGGTACAACGCTGTATTGGTGGGCAGGAGTCCTCTACGTGGTACAAGTCCGCCGCCTGGTCCGTGCGGACCCCATGGCCGACTGATCTCGCCGAAGCGATCGGCACTCAGCGCTGGCTCGATGGCCCGCTACGGAAAAGTGCGGGACAATCTGGACGGGTGAAGTCGGCTAGACCGTCGTCTCTTCAAGGAGGACGCTTCCGACATGAAGGCCGTCGTGATGGCCGGAGGCGAAGGCACACGCCTTCGTCCCATGACCTCGAGCATGCCCAAGCCGCTCCTGCCGGTGGCCAACCGGCCGATCATGGAGCACGTTCTGAGGCTGCTCAAAAGGCATGGGCTCAATGAGACCGTCGTCACCGTCCAGTTCCTGGCCTCACTGGTCAAGAACTACTTCGGTGACGGTGAAGAGCTCGGTATGGAGCTCAGTTATGCCAACGAGGAGAAGCCACTCGGTACCGCGGGAAGCGTGAAGAACGCGGAGGAGGCGCTGAAGGACGACGCCTTCCTCGTCATTTCCGGCGACGCGCTCACCGACTTCGACCTCACCGAGCTGATCAACTTCCACAAGGAAAAGGGCGCGCTAGTCACCGTCTGTCTGACGCGTGTGCCCAATCCTCTGGAATTCGGCATCACCATCGTCGACGAGGAGGGCAAGGTCGAGCGCTTCCTCGAGAAGCCGACCTGGGGCCAGGTCTTCTCCGACACGGTGAACACCGGCATCTACGTGATGGAACCCGAGGTCTTCGACTACGTCGAGGCCGACGTGCCCGTCGACTGGTCCGGCGACGTCTTCCCACAGCTGATGAAGGAAGGCAAGCCGATCTACGGCTACGTCGCCGAGGGCTACTGGGAGGACGTCGGCACGCACGAGAGCTACGTGAAGGCCCAGGCCGACGTGCTGGAGGGCAAGGTCGACGTCGAACTCGACGGTTTCGAGATCTCGCCGGGCGTATGGGTCGCCGAAGGCGCCGAAGTGCATCCGGACGCCGTGCTCCGCGGCCCCCTCTACATCGGGGACTACGCCAAGGTGGAGGCCGGCGCGGAAATCCGCGAGCACACGGTCATCGGATCCAACGTCGTCGTCAAGAGCGGGGCCTTCCTGCACAAGGCCGTCGTCCACGACAACGTCTACGTCGGACAGCACAGCAATCTGCGCGGCTGCGTCGTCGGCAAGAACACCGACATCATGCGGGCGGCCCGAATCGAGGACGGCGCCGTCATCGGCGACGAATGCCTGATCGGTGAAGAATCGATCGTGCAGGGCAACGTGCGGGTCTACCCGTTCAAGACCATCGAGGCCGGCGCCTTCGTCAACACCTCGGTGATCTGGGAGTCGCGGGGCCAGGCGCACCTCTTCGGCGCGCGGGGCGTCTCCGGCATCCTGAACGTCGAGATCACGCCGGAGCTGGCCGTACGCCTCGCAGGGGCCTACGCGACCACGCTCAAGAAGGGCTCCACCGTCACCACGGCCCGCGACCACTCCCGTGGTGCCCGTGCTCTGAAGCGAGCGGTGATCTCCGCGTTGCAGGCCAGCGCCATCGACGTACGGGATCTGGAGAACGTGCCGCTGCCCGTGGCGCGGCAGCAGACCGCGCGCGGCAGTGCCGGCGGGATCATGATCCGGACGTCGCCCGGAGTGCCCGATTCCGTGGACATCATGTTCTTCGACGGGCAGGGCGCCGACCTTTCGCAGGGCAGCCAGCGGAAGCTGGACCGGGTGTTCGCGCGGCAGGAGTACCGGCGGGCGTTCCCCGGAGAGATCGGGGACCTGCATTTCCCCGCCAGTGTCTTCGACTCGTACACCGGGTCGCTGCTGCGGAACGTGGACACGACCGGGATCGCCGAATCCGGGTTGAAGGTCGTGGTGGACGCCTCGAACGGCAGTGCCGGTCTCGTCCTGCCCAGCCTGCTCGGGAAGCTCGGGGTCGACTCGCTGACCGTCAATCCCGGTCTGAACGAGGCCCGGCCGACGGAGAGCAGTGACCAGAGGCGTTCCGGGCTCGTGCGGCTCGGGGAGATCGTGGCGTCGTCGCGGGCCGCGTTCGGCGTGCGGTTCGACCCGGTGGGCGAGCGGCTCTCTCTCGTCGACGAGAAGGGCCGGATCATCGAGGACGACCGTGCGCTGCTCGTGCTGCTCGACCTGGTCGCCGCCGAGCGGCGCAGCGGACGGGTGGCCCTGCCGGTGACCACGACGCGGATCGCCGAGCAGGTGGCGGCCTATCACGGCACCCAGGTGGAATGGACGACGACGTCGCCCGACGACCTGACCCGGGTGGGCCGCGACGAGTCGACCATCTTCGGCGGGGACGGCAAGGGCGGCTTCATCGTTCCCGAGTTCAGCAGCGTCTTCGACGGTACGGCGGCCTTCGTGCGGCTGATCGGGCTCGTGGCCCGGACGCAGCTCACGCTGAGCCAGATCGACGCGCGGATCCCGCGGGCGCACGTCCTGAAGCGGGATCTGGCCACCCCGTGGGCCGTCAAGGGTCTGGTGATGCGACGGGTCGTCGAGGCCGCCGGAGACCGCTCCGTGGACACCACGGACGGTGTCCGGGTGGTGGAGGCCGACGGACGCTGGGTGATGGTGCTGCCGGACCCGGCCGAGGCGGTCACGCACCTGTGGGCGGAAGGCCCCGACGACGCCTCCGCGCAGGCCCTGCTGGACGAGTGGTCGTCCGTCGTGGACAGCGCCGGGCGCTGACGCCTGCCACGCGCGCGTGCCGGACAAGTGTCCCCAAGGGGGCCTGTCCGGCACGTCGGTGGGGCCATTCGGAGGTAGTGGGCGCGGCGTGCGACGATGTGCGGCATGCCGCAGCAGCCCCCCGTTCGGAGTACGCCCGCGCGAGCGTCGCGCCCGGACGCGTCCATGTCGCTGCTCACCAACGTCATGGACCACAGTCTCGACGACGGATACGCCGAGGCGGCCGCCCGGAAGCGGGCCGAGGGCGTCGGCGGGCTGCCCAGGACGCTGCGCTCGAAGCTGGGCCTGGCCGCGGGCCTGGTGCTCGCGGCTCTCGTCGTGACCGTGGGAGCCGCCCAGGCGCGGATCGCCGCTCCGGTCGTGGCCAAGGAGCGCGAGGAACTGATCGACCGCATCGACAGCCAGACCGAGGCGGCGGACGAGCTCGAGGACACCGTCGACGAACTGCGCGACGACGTGAGCGCGCGGCAGCGGGAGGCGCTCCGGGAGAGCGGCGGTGGCGACCAGGCGGAACTGGTGGGCATCCTCGCGGGCGCCGTCGAGGTGCACGGACCCGGTGTGAAGCTGGTCGTGGACGACGCCGAGGAGGCCTCCGCCGGAGGCGACGGTGATCCGCGCGAGACCTCCGGATTTTCCGACACCGGGCGGGTCCGCGACCGTGACATGCAGCGTGTCGTCAACGGGCTGTGGGCGTCGGGTGCCGAGGCCGTCTCCGTCAACGGTCAGCGGCTGACGGCGCTCTCGGCGATCAGGGCCGCGGGCGAGGCCATACTGGTCGACAACAAGCCGCTGGTGCCGCCGTACACGGTGCTCGCGGTGGGGGACGGGAAGAACCTGAGCACCCGGTTCCAGGACAGCCCCGACGGGCTGTATCTGCACGCCCTCCAGGAGAACTTCGGCGTCCGGACCGCCATCTCGGTGGAGAAGGACGTCCGGGTGCCCGCGGCACCGAGTGTGATCGTACGTACAGCAGAGCCGAGAACTGAGAAGGGCACATCGTGATCGCCGTACTGGGCCTCGTCGTGGGAGTCGTGGCCGGCCTCTTGGTCCGGCCCGAGGTTCCGGCGGTCGTCGAGCCTTATCTGCCGATCGCCGTCGTGGCGGCGCTGGACGCCGTCTTCGGGGGTCTGCGGGCCATGCTCGACGGCATCTTCGACGACAAGGTGTTCGTCGTGTCGTTCCTGTCGAACGTGGTCGTGGCCGCCCTGATCGTGTTCCTCGGTGACAAGTTGGGCGTCGGCGCCCAGCTGTCCACGGGAGTGGTGGTCGTGCTCGGCATCCGGATCTTCTCCAACGCCGCGGCGATCCGCCGGCACGTCTTCCGGGCGTGAGGGCGATGAACGACCACGACGCGATCCAGCCCGACGGGACCCCCCGTGACGAGTCACCCCGCGACGAGTCGCCGCGGGTCGAGACGCCTCGGGACGAGACGCCCACGACCAGGCTGCGCAAGGAACTGCCCCAGGAGGTTCCCGCGGCCGTTGCGCGCGCGGAACGGCCCGAGGAGAGCGGGAAGCCCACGCTGACCGGCCGGCAGCGGCTGGTGCAGGGGCTGTGGCCGCCGCGGGTGAGCCGGGCCCAACTCATCGTCGCCCTGCTGCTGTTCGGCCTCGGTTTCGGACTGGCCGTGCAGGTGGCCTCCAACAGCGAGAGCGGCAACGCCCTGCGCGGGGCGCGCCAGGAAGATCTCGTGCGCATCCTCGATGAACTCGATGACCGCAGTCAGCGTCTTGAGGACGAGAAGCAGGGTCTCGAGAAGCAGCGGCAGGAGCTGGAGAACAGTTCCGACCAGGCCGAGGAGGCACGCAAGCAGACGGTCGAGAAGGAGAAGCAACTCGGCATCCTGGCGGGCACGGTGGCCGCTCAGGGGCCCGGCATCACCATGGTCATCGAGGACACGAAGGGGACGGTCGAGGCCGACATGCTGCTCGACGCGATCCAGGAGCTGCGCGCGGCGGGCGCCGAGGCGATCCAGGTGAACGGCGTGCGGGTCGTCGCCGGCACGTATCTGACGGAATCCGGCAAGAGCGTGAGCGTCGACGGGAACAAGATCAACGCTCCCTATCGTTTCAAGGTCATCGGCAAGCCGCAGGACCTCGAACCGGCGCTCAACATCCCTGGGGGCGTGGTGCAGACTCTCGAGAAGGAGCAGGCCACGGTGTCCGTGGAGCGATCCACCAAGATCGTCGTGGACGCCTTGCGAGCAGCGGAGCAGCCTGACTACGCTCGGTCGTCCTCGCAGTGAACCGGGGGTGCATGGGGGCCGTCCGGCAAGGGCATGAGGTTGCGGGGGGTCGGCGCACCGAACGGGTGGTGCGTGGTGGAAACTGTCTGGTGGATACGGACGTTGTGAAGATGTCCGGGTCGGCCGGTCTAATCATTCAGGGTTCGTCCTGCCCCACGGGCGGGTCTGTTTCGGTCAAGGGGAATCGCCCGTGAAGTTGTTTGCGAAGTTGTTCGGCAAGAGCGCGCGAGAGGGCAGCGGTGACAACGCGACCGCCCGTCACCGCGCACAGCCTGACGCGGAGGGCCAGCGGCCGCTGTTCCGGGACCAGGTGGCTGGTCCGGGCGGTGACATTTCCGGAGGCCAGGGCGGGGCGTCGGTTGACCCTGCGCAGTCCGGCGGCATAGGTTTCGGGCAACCGTCAACCTCAAGTACGGGTGGAGGGTTTTCCCCTATGTCGGCCCTGGTGTGTACGAGGTGCGGTAACCGCAACGCGGAGAACAGCCGCTTCTGCTCGAACTGTGGCGCGCCCCTGAGGCCGGGGCTGACGCCCGAGCGCCCGTCGGAGACGACGTCCACCATTTCCATCTCCGGTCTCGAGGCCTACGACTCCGAGGCCACCGGACAGACGCAGTTGCCGGCGCTCTCGCCCGAGGCCCAGGCCGCGGTCGACGCGCTGCCGCTGGGGTCCGCCCTGCTGGTCGTGCGGCGTGGCCCCAACTCGGGCAGTCGTTTCCTGCTGGACGGCGACCTGACGACGGCCGGGCGGCACCCGCAGAGCGACATCTTCCTGGACGACGTGACGGTCTCGCGCCGCCATGTGGAGTTCCGGCGCAGCCAGGACGGTTCGTTCACGGTGGCCGACGTCGGCAGCCTGAACGGCACGTACGTCAACCGGGAGCGGATCGACGAGATCCCGCTGTCGAACGGCGACGAGGTGCAGATCGGCAAGTACCGGCTGGTCTTCTACGCGAGCCAGCGAGGCTACTGACCCGCCCCCGGACCCGGTCCGGGGGAACCCCCAGGGAAGGCCCATGCTGCGAACACCGAGGGGCGGTACCGAACCCGGCGCCGCCGCAGTGGACGGTGGTGCGATGAGCATCGGCACGGTGCTGAACGTGCTGCGCGACGAGTTCCCCGAAGTCACCATCTCCAAGATCCGCTTCCTGGAGTCGGAGGGGCTCGTCGAGCCGCAACGGACCCCGTCGGGGTACCGCAAGTTCAGCGTGGAGGACGTCGAGCGCCTCGGTCACGTCCTGAGGATGCAGCGGGACCACTATCTGCCGCTCAAGGTGATCCGGGAGCATCTGGACGCGATGGAGCGCGGTGAGGCGGCACCGCTGCCGACCGTGGGCTGGCAGCGGGACGGGGAGGCGGTACCGGAGCGGCCCGACGCGCCCACCGCCGCCAGGATCGGGCGGTCCGGGCTGCTGGCGGCCGCCGGGATCGACGAGCGCGAACTCCAGGAGTGGGAGGCCTACGGGCTCGTCGCGCCCCTGGAGGACGGGGTCTACGACGCAGAGGTGGTCACGGTGGCCGCGCTCGTCTCCGAGCTGGGGCGGTTCGGGATCGAGCCCCGGCACCTGCGGGTGATGAAGGCCGCGGCCGACCGCGAGGCGGGGCTGGTGGACCAGGTGGTCGCACCGCTGCGGCGCCACCGCAATCCGCAGACGAGGTCGCATGCCGAGGCCCGCACGAAGGAACTGGCGGGGCTCACGGTCAGGCTGCACGCGGCGTTGGTGCAGACCGCGCTCGGAGTGCGCCTGCCCTGAGGCGGACGCTCCGGACCGCCCGGATCGGTCACCCGTTCCCGGCCCGACTACCCAAACGTCCCGAGCACGGCCTAGGGTTGCTGTGTGAACGAGCTCGATGTCGTAGGTGTCCGGGTCGAGATGCCCTCCAACCAACCGATCGTCCTGCTGCGTGAAGTGGGAGGCGACCGTTACCTCCCCATCTGGATCGGGCCGGGTGAGGCGACGGCGATCGCCTTCGCCCAGCAGGGCATGGCTCCGGCGCGGCCGCTGACCCACGACCTGTTCAAGGACGTGCTGGAGGCCGTGGGCCAGGAGCTCAGCGAAGTACGCATCACGGACCTGCGTGAAGGCGTCTTCTACGCCGAGCTGGTCTTCGCCAGCGGGGTGGAGGTGAGTGCGCGGCCGTCCGACGCCATAGCGCTGGCCCTGCGCACCGGGACGCCGATCTACGGCAGCGACACGGTGCTCGACGACGCGGGGATCGCCATCCCGGACGAGCAGGAGGACGAGGTGGAGAAGTTCCGCGAGTTCCTCGACCAGATCTCGCCCGAGGACTTCGGCAGCAGCAATCAGTAGCCGTCGGCGGACGCGGGTGGTCCGATGGGCGCAGCGGCTTCGGCCGCGGCAATTGCCGCCGGACCGTGAGAGCGTCTACGGCTTCCGCTCAGCACATTCGGCTAGCCTTTCCCCGCGGTGGAGCGGGGGAAACCACTCCTAGGGTGATTATCACTCGGCGTGCCGAGTGTGGCGATCGTTGACGCACCCCTGGTGACTGCCTACCGTCGAGAAGGCAGGTCAAGGACGGAGGTCGGCGTGAGAAGCAGCGGCGACGGTACGGTGGGGGGTGCCCCCGGACTCGGTGTCGGGGGGAGCGGTCCGTACCCTCCCTCAAGCTCTCGGCTCCGCGCGAGCGGGGGGTACCCCCATCACGGAGGCGTGGCCGACCATGCTCCGCAGCGACCGTCGGCCGTGCCGAGCAGCGGAGGGGCGACGTCCATGGCGTCCGAGGAGATCGGCTACCGGGGCCCGACGGCCTGTGCGGCCGCCGGCATCACCTATCGGCAACTGGACTACTGGGCGCGCACGGGACTGGTCGAGCCGAGCGTACGGCCCGCCCACGGGTCCGGTACGCAGCGCCTGTACAGCTTCCGGGACGTGGTGGTCCTGAAGATCGTCAAGCGTTTCCTCGACACCGGGGTCTCGCTCCAGAACATCCGCACCGCCGTCCAGCACCTGCGTGAGCGCGGTTTCAGCGACCTCGAGCGGATGACGCTGATGAGTGACGGCGCCACGGTCTACGAGTGCACCTCGCCGGACGAGGTCCACGCGCTGCTCCAGGGCGGTCAGGGCATCTTCGGGATCGCTGTCGGCGTGGTGTGGCGGGACGTCGAGAGCGCGCTGTCCCAGCTGCACGGGGAACGTGTCGACACCGGTGAGACACTCGTCGGGCCCAACCCGGCGGACGAGCTGGCCCGTCGGCGCAACCGGGCGGTCTGACGGCCCGGTGCCCTCGCGGGCGGCTGCACGGTCTCATTGTCAGTGGCGTGGTGCAGCATCGGAGACGTGAGAAACGCGCCCACCATCCTGCATCTCGACATGGATGCCTTCTTCGCCCAGGCGGAGCAGGCGTCCAAGCCGAGTCTGCGCGGGAAGGCTGTGGTCGTGGGGGGTCTCGGGCCGCGAGGGGTGGTGGCGACCGCCTCGTACGAGGCACGGGTCTTCGGGGTGCACTCGGCGATGCCGATGGCGCAGGCCCGCCGGCTCGCTCCGAACGCCGCCTACCTGGTGCCGCGGGGCGCGTTCTACCGCCAGATCAGCGACCAGGTCATGGCGCTGCTGCGGGCCCTGTCGCCGCTGGTGGAGCCGCTCAGCCTGGACGAGGCGTTCGTGGATCTGGAGGCCGGTGAGGCGGCCTGGGACAGCGAGTCGGCGCGGCTGGCCGGGGTGCGGCTGCGCGCCGACATCCGGGCGGTCACCGGGCTCACCGGTTCGGTGGGGCTGGCCGCCTCGAAGATGCTCGCCAAGATCGCCTCCGAGCAGGCGAAACCGGACGGCCTGGTGCTGATCGAGCCGGGCACCGAGCGGTCCCTGCTCGCGCCGATGCCGGTGCGGACGCTGCCGGGGGTCGGTCCGGCGACCGGCGACCACCTGAGGCGGGCCGGGATCACCACGGTCGGGGAGATGGTCGAGGCGGGGGAGGACGAGCTGGTGAGGCTGCTGGGCAAGGCGCACGGACACGCGCTGTACGCCATGGCGCTGGCCCGGGACGACCGGCCCGTGGTGGCCGAGCGGGAGACCAAGTCCGTGTCGGTGGAGGACACCTACGACGTGGACATCCACGACCGGGTGCGGGTGGAGCTGGAGGTGCAGCGACTCGCCGACCGGTGCGTGCGGCGGCTGCGGGGGGCCGGTCTGTCGGGGCGGACCATCGTGCTGAAGGTGCGGCGGTACGACTTCTCCACGCTCACCCGGTCGGAGACCCTGCGGGGGCCCACGGACGATCCGGCGGTCGTGCGGGAGGCGGCGGCGCGGCTGCTGGACGCGGTGGACACGACGGGCGGTGTGCGGCTGCTCGGGGTGGGGGTCAGCGGGCTGGCCGACTTCACGCAGGAGGACCTGTTCGCACAGGCGGCCGAGGTGCGGGCGGCCGAGGTGCGGGCCGAGGGGCCCGAGCACGAGACATCGGAGGAGCCCGCCGTGGCCGAGGTGGTGCCCGCGGAGCACCGGTGGCGGCCGGGCCTCGACGTGCGGCACGCCGAGTTCGGCCACGGGTGGGTGCAGGGCAGCGGGCTGGGGCGGGTGACCGTGCGGTTCGAGACACCCGAGTCGGAGGTGGGCCGGGTGCGGACGTTCCGGACCGACGACCCCGATCTGGAACCGGCGCAGCCGCTGCCGCTGGTGCGGCGAAGACCGGACGGGGCATCGGCCGTGGACACGGCCGGTCGGGTGCCGACGGTGGGGCCGCGGCCGGGGAACGGCCGGTGACGGGATCGAGCGAGGCGGTGTGCGGTGGCGGACGAGAGGGGACGGACGGGCCCTGCGGGGGTGTCGGCGGAGCGGCGTGAGGAGGTGCGTTCGGTGGTCCGGCGGGTCACCGAATGGGCCGCGGAGCGCGAGGACGTCGTCGGGGTGCTGCTCGTCGGGTCCTGGGCGCGGGGCGCCGGGCGAGCGGACTCGGATGTCGATCTCGTCGTGCTGACCGCCGAGCCGGGCCGGTACGCCGCCGAGGACGCCTGGGGGCGCGAGCCGGCCCTGGGAGAGCTGATCCGCAACCGGGCCTGGGGGTCCGTCACCGAATGGCGGTATGCCACCGCCTCCGGTCTGGAGGTCGAGGTCGGCATCGGCCCCGCCGACTGGGCGCGCACCGATCCCGTCGACGCGGGCACGCGACGCGTCGTCACCGACGGGGCGCGGCCGCTCCACGATCCGCAGGGGCTCCTCGGGGCGCTGGTCCGGGCGTGCGGCCGGTCCGCTCAGGTCTCCTCCGAGCCCGCCAGCCTGCCGAAGTCACGGTCCGGGAGGGGCGGAGGGCCGGCCACGTCGAGCCCGTAGTGGTGATAGAGCTGGAGTTCCTGGTCGGGAGAGAGGTGACGGCCCACGCCGAAGTCGGGGGCGTCCTTGATCAGGGCGCGGTCGAAGGGGACGTGCAGGGTGCCCTCGACCAGTTCGCTGGGCTCCAGGGGGACGAAGGCGTCCCTGCTGAACAGGCCGGTGCGTATGGCCGCCCACTCCGGCACGCCGGTCGCGTCGTCGAGATAGATCTCGTCGATGGTGCCGATCTTGGTGCCGTTGCGGTCGAACGCCTTGCGGCCGATCAGGTTGCGCGGGTCGATGTCGGTCTGCACGGGGCCCCTCCACTTCGTCGCAAACTCATCCCTCAGCACTACAAAAGAGCACATCGGGAGTCGCGGCCACTCGAAAGGAGGCCTCGTTGACCTCGCTGGTAGTCTGGCAATGGCCGCTGACCCCGTGCGGGAGAGTCCTCCGGAGATCACCGGAGGCGCCGAAGGAGCAAATCCTCCCCGGAATCTCTCAGGCTCACGTACCGCACGGACGAGGTCACTCTGGAAAGCAGGGCGGGTGCCGACGGCGTCGACGGCTTCCGCCCTCACCGACGGTGAAAGCCGGGTGCCCTCGGGCGGCCGGTGAAGCTCTCAGGTTGAGATGACAGAGGGGGAGGCCGTCCGGGTACCCGCCAGTGGTGCCCCTCGAAGGTCGTGTCTGACCAGGAGGCCTCCGCAATGACCGCCCATCGCATTCCGCTCTCCGACCTCGAACAGGGAATCCCCTTCGAGCAGCGCCACATCGGGCCCGACCAGGAGGCGCGAGCCAAGATGCTCGCGCAGGTCGGTTACGGCTCTCTGGACGAGCTGACCGCCGCCGCCGTCCCCGACGTGATCAAGAACGCCGACACGCTGGACCTGCCGGGGGCGCGCACCGAGGCCGAGGTGCTGGCCGAGCTGCGGTCGCTGGCCGACCGCAACCAGGTCATGGACTCCATGATCGGGCTCGGCTACTACGGCACCTTCACCCCGCCGGTCATCCTGCGCAACGTCATGGAGAACCCGGCCTGGTACACGGCCTACACGCCGTACCAGCCGGAGATCTCGCAGGGCCGGCTCGAGGCGCTGCTGAACTTCCAGACCATGGTTGCCGATCTGACCGGACTGCCGACCTCCGGCGCCTCGCTGCTCGACGAGGGCACGGCCGCGGCCGAGGCGATGGCGCTGTCCCGGCGCATGGGGAAGAACAAGAAGGGCCTCTTCCTGATCGACGCGGACGCGCTGCCGCAGACCATCGCGGTGATCGAGACGCGTGCCGAGCCGACCGGTGTCGAGGTCGTCGTCGCCGACCTCAGCGGGGGCATTCCGGCCGACATCGCCGCGCGGGAGATCAACGGCGTGCTGATCCAGTACCCGGGGGCCTCCGGCGCCGTACGCGACCTCAAGCCGGTCATCGACCAGGCGCACGAGCTGGGGGCGCTCGTCACCGTCGCCGCCGATCTGCTCGCACTGACGCTGCTGACCTCGCCCGGTGAGCTGGGCGCGGACATCGCCGTCGGGACGACGCAGCGGTTCGGGGTGCCGATGGGCTTCGGCGGGCCGCACGCCGGTTACATGGCCGTCCACGAGAAGTTCGCGCGCAGCCTGCCCGGCCGGCTCGTGGGCGTGTCCGTCGACGTGGACGGCAACCGGGCGTACCGGCTGGCGTTGCAGACCCGTGAGCAGCACATCCGCCGGGAGAAGGCGACCAGCAACATCTGTACGGCGCAGGTCCTGCTCGCCGTCATGGCCGGCATGTACGCCGTCTACCACGGCCCCGAGGGCCTCCGGGCGATCGCGTGGCGCACCCACCGCTACGCCTCGGTCCTGGCCGCCGGGCTCACCGCGGGCGGCGTCGAGGTGGTGCACGGTTCCTACTTCGACACGCTGACCGTGCGGGTGCCGGCGAAGGCCGCCGAAACCGTCGCCGCCGCGCGGGACAACGGCGTCAACCTGCACCTCGTCGACGCCGACCACGTGGCGATCTCCTGTGACGAGACCACCGGGCGGGCGCAGATCAGCGCCGTCTGGCGGGCCTTCGGGGTCGAGGGCGACATCGAGGCCCTCGACGCGGTCACGGAGGACACCCTCCCCGCCGGGCTGCTGCGCCGCGACGAGATCCTCACCCACCCCGTCTTCCACCAGCACCGCTCCGAGACCGCGATGCTGCGCTACCTGCGCAGGCTGGCCGACCGCGACTACGCGCTGGACCGGGGCATGATCCCGCTGGGCTCCTGCACGATGAAGCTGAACGCGACCACCGAGATGGAGCCGGTCACCTGGCCCGAGTTCGGGCAGCTGCACCCCTTCGCGCCCGCCGAGCAGGCGCGGGGCTACCTCACGCTCATCCACGAGCTGGAGGAGCGGCTCGCCGAGGTCACCGGGTACGACAAGGTGTCCCTCCAGCCGAACGCCGGGTCGCAGGGCGAGTTCGCCGGACTGCTCGCCGTACGCGGATACCACCGGGCCAACGGGGACGAGCAGCGGACCGTGTGCCTGATCCCCTCGTCGGCGCACGGCACGAACGCCGCGAGCGCCGTGATGGCCGGGATGAAGGTCGTCGTCGTGAACACCGCCGGGGACGGTGAGATCGACGTCGAGGACCTGCGAGCGAAGATCGAGAAGCACCGCGACGAGCTGGCGGTCCTGATGATCACCTACCCGTCGACGCACGGGGTGTTCGAGGAGCACGTCGCCGACATCTGCGCGCAGGTGCACGAGGCCGGCGGCCAGGTGTACGTGGACGGCGCCAACCTCAACGCGCTCGTCGGGCTCGCCAAGCCCGGGCACTTCGGCGGCGACGTCTCGCACCTCAACCTGCACAAGACGTTCTGCATCCCGCACGGCGGCGGCGGTCCGGGCGTCGGCCCCGTGGCCGTACGGTCGCACCTGGCGCCGTACCTGCCCAACCACCCGCTCCAGCCCGAGGCCGGGCCCGCGACGGGGGTGGGGCCGATCTCGGCCGCGCCGTGGGGTTCCGCGGGGATCCTGCCGATCTCGTGGGCCTACGTGCGGCTCATGGGCGGGGAAGGGCTGAAGCGGGCCACGCAGGTGGCCGTGCTGTCCGCCAACTACGTCGCCAAGCGGCTCGAACCGCACTACCCCGTGCTCTACACCGGCCCCGGCGGGCTGGTCGCGCACGAGTGCATCATCGACCTGCGTCCGCTGACGAAGGCGACCGGTGTCAGCGTGGACGACGTGGCCAAGCGGCTCATCGACTACGGCTTCCACGCGCCGACGATGTCGTTCCCCGTGGCCGGCACGCTGATGATCGAGCCGACCGAGTCGGAGGACCTGGCGGAGCTGGACCGGTTCTGCGAGGCGATGATCGCGATCCGCGGGGAGATCGAGAAGGTCGGGGCCGGTGAGTGGCCCGCCGAGGACAACCCGTTGCGGGGCGCTCCGCACACGGCGGCCGCGCTGGGCAGCGAGTGGGACCACGCCTACACGCGCGAGGAGGCCGTCTTCCCGGCCGGGGTGTCCGCCGCCGACAAGTACTGGCCGCCGGTGCGCCGGATCGACCAGGCGTTCGGCGACCGCAACCTGGTCTGCTCGTGCCCGCCGCTGGACGCGTACCAGGACTGATCCGACAGCCGTACGGCATGCCGGTCCCCGTCCGCGCAGGGCGGGGGCCGGCGGTGTGTCAGGGGGCGGTTCAGGCCGGATAGGCGTGCGTCTGGGTCGCCTTGACCGTGGCCCACACGGTGGCGCCGGGATGCAGGTCGAGTTCCGCGGCGGCGACCGTGGTGAGGTCGGCCGCCAGGGGGAGCTCACCGGTGAGGTCGGCGCGGATCTGGTCTCCGTGGGTCTCCAGGCCCGCGACCTCGCAGCGCCAGAGGTTGCGGGCGCTGGAGCCGGTGGGGCGGTCGCGGTGGAGGGTGACCGCGCCGGGCGGGAACGCGACGAAGACCGGTCCGGTGAGAACCTCCGTGGTGGTGAGCGCGGGGCCCGTGTCGAGGCGCACCGTGTGGCCGTCGGCCCGGCCGCGGTAGAGGTTCAGGCCGACGAGCTGGGCGATGTAGTCCGTGCGCGGGTGGCGGGCGATGTCGGAGGGGGCGCCTTCCTGGACGACCGTGCCGTCTTCGACGACGACCAGGCGGTCCGCGAGGACCATGGCGTCGAGCGGGTCGTGCGTGACGAGGACGGCGACCGCATCGAAGTCGGCCAGGTGACGGCGCAGTTGGGCGCGCACCTCCAGGCGGGTGCGGGCGTCCAGGGCGGCGAGGGGCTCGTCGAGCAGCAGCAGCCGGGGGCGGGTGGCGAGGGCGCGCGCCAGGGCGACCCGCTGGGCCTGGCCGCCGGAGAGACGGCGGGGTTTGGCGCCGGCGTGCTCGGCGAGGCCCATCCGCTCCAGCCACTTCGCCGCCAGGGCGCGTGCCTCGGCCTTGCTCGCGCCGTGGCAGCGCGGGCCGAAGGCCACGTTGTCCAGGGCGCTCAGGTGGGGGAACAGCAGGTAGTCCTGGAAGACCACGCCGACCGGGCGGGATTCCGGCGGCGTACGGTCCAGCACGCTGCCGTCCAGGCGGAGACGGCCGCCGGTGAGCGGGACGAGGCCGGCGAGGGCGCGCAGGGCCGTCGTCTTGCCGGCGCCGTTCGGGCCGAGCAGGGCGACGACGTCGCCGGGGGCGGCGCGCAGCGCGATGTCGAGGCGGAAGGCGCCCCGGTCGACGACGAGACGGGCGTCGAGACCCTCGGCGGTGGTGTCCGCCGCGGGGC
The DNA here is from genome assembly GCF_040682975.1 of Streptomyces sp. NPDC051051. Classification (NCBI taxonomy): domain Bacteria; kingdom Bacillati; phylum Actinomycetota; class Actinomycetes; order Kitasatosporales; family Streptomycetaceae; genus Streptomyces; species Streptomyces sp. NPDC051051. The sequence goes on along the minus strand of NZ_JBFBCB010000027.1, from coordinate 92,945 downwards.
GGGGCGGGACGGTGTCCGCCGGGGACCCGGGGGTGTCCTTCGCGCGGTCGGGGGTGCTCATGAGGCGGTCATCCAGCGGTCGCGCAGGCCTGCCAGCACGGCGATGGAGACGGCCAGCAGCACGAGGCTGAGGGCGATGGCGGCCTCCGGGTCGTTCTGCAGGGCGAGGTAGACGGCGAGCGGCATGGTCTGGGTACGGCCGGGGAAGTTGCCCGCGAAGGTGATCGTCGCGCCGAACTCGCCCAGCGCGCGTGCCCAGGCCAGCACGGCGCCCGCCGCGATGCCCGGCGCGATCAGGGGCAGCGTGACCCGGCGGAACGCGGTGAAGCGGGAGGCGCCCAGGGTGGTGGCCGCCTCCTCGTAGCGGGGGTCGGCGGCGCGCAGCGTGCCCTCGACGCTGATGACGAGGAACGGCATCGCCACGAACGTCTCCGCGAGCACGACGCCGGCCGTGGTGAACGGCAGGGTGATGCCGAACCAGGAGTCCAGCCACTGCCCGACCACGCCGTTGCGGCCCAGGGCGAGCAGCAGGGCCACGCCGCCCACGACCGGCGGCAGCACCAGGGGGAGCGTCACCAGGGCGCGCACGAGACCGCGGCCGGGGAAGTCGGTGCGGGCCAGCAGCCAGGCCAGCGGTACGCCGACGACGAGACTCAGGGCGGTCGCCGACGTGGCGCAGATCAGGGACAGCCGCAGGGCCTGCCACACCTCGGGGCTGGTCAGCTGCCCGGGGAGGCTGTGCCAGGGCGCCCGGATCAACAGGGCGGCCAGGGGCAGCAGCAGGAAGGCCAGGCCCAGAAGGGCGGGCAGCAGCAGGGCGAAGGGGACGCCGGTGCGGATCCGGCCCGGTCGCCGGTCGCCCTTGCGGAGGTCGGAGGCGAAGGGCGTCACGGCTTCAGGAACCCGGCCTCGGTCAGCGCCTCCTGGCCCCCCGCGGAGCGCACGAGGGCGACGAAGGCCTGGGCGGCCGCGGCGTTCCGGGAGTCCTTGAGCGGGACGATGGGGTAGTCGTTGACGGCGTCGGCCGACTCGGGGAAGTCCACGCCCTCCACCTTGTCACCGGCCGCCCGCACATCGGTCCTGTACACCACCGCGGCGTCGGCCTCCTTCAGCTCCACCTTCGTCAGGGCGCTCTTAACGTCCTGCTCGTAGGAGACCGGGGTGAGGTCGAGCCCGCTCGCGTCGAGGGCCTTGCGGGCGGCGGCGCCGCACGGGACGGCCTTGTCGCACAGGACGACCTTGAGGCCGGACTTCGTGAGGTCCTTCAGGGAGGCGACCTCGTCGGGGTTTCCCGGCAGGGTGGCGATCTCCAGTTGGTTGCGGGCGAAGGTGACCGGGGCGGAGGCGTTGTCCCCGGCGCCCGTCACGACCGCCATGGTCTTGGTGCTGGCGGCGGCGAACACGTCGGCAGGGGCGCCGCCGGTGATGCTCGCGGCCAGGGTGTCGCTGCCGCCGAAGTTGAAGACGACCTTCGTACCGGGGTACGTCCTCTCGAACTCCTCGCCCAGGGCGGTGAAGCTCTCCTGGAGGGAGGCCGCCGCGAAGACGGTCACCGTGCCGGACGGCTGCGCCGGGTCCGACGTGGCGGACCCGGCCCCGGAGGAGGTGTCGTCCGACGAGGAGCAGGCGCTCAGCACCAGCAGCGCGGCGGCCCCGGCGCCCGTCAGGCGCAGTGTCCGGCGGGCCCGGCGGGCGGTTCGGGTCATCACGGTGCGCTCCTCGGTGTCCTCGCGGTCCCTCGAACGGGCCCATGCCGAGATGATACTGCCGCAGATGCCAGGTGTAACTCGGCTGTCACTTCGCATGAGCGGCACCTAAACGGTCCAGAGGGCCGCATGTGCGAGACTCCGAGCTGCGCAGGGCTCGCGTCAGGTGCGGTCGATGTGGACGTTGGTCGACTTCACGCGGGCCGTGGCCTCCATGCCCACCTCCAGGCCGAGTTCCTCGACGGCCTCGCGGGTCAGGAGGGAGACGAGGCGGTGCGGGCCCGCCTGGATGTCGACCTGGGCGGCGACGTCTCCCAGCTTGATCGCGGTGACGATGCCGGGGAACGCGTTGCGGGCCGAGGTGTAGGAGGCGCCGCCCTCCTCGCCGCCGGATCCGGCGAGTTCGACCGAGAAGGCGGCGAGATCCTCGCCGTCGATGAGGCGTCGTCCGGTGTCGTCGCGGTGCGTCGGTACCCGGCCCGCGTCCGCCCAGCGGCGTGCGGTGTCGGGGCTCACGCCGAGCAGGCGCGCGGCCTGGCCGATGGTGTAGGACTGCATGCCGGTCACGATAGGTGCAGGCGGGGCCGGGGGAGGGGCCGGGCCGCCGGGTGACGCGGTGCGGGGGCGGCGGGGTGTACCGGTCATCGGCCGGTTCCGCCGGCGGAGGGCCGGGCGGCGTGAGCGGGGCCGACCGGCGAAAGGGGAGTCGGCGGGCGGCGGGCCGGCCGCGGGCCGGGGCGGCGGGGCCGGGCGCGGCGGAGTAGGGGAGCCGTCAACGGCGGTCGATTCCGGTCACGGCGGCTGTTTGTGGAGGAGTGCACCGAGGGCCGCACCCTCGGATTCCTCGGCGAGCCGCGCGTCGACGTCCTCGAACTCGACGCCGCGTTCAGGAGCCCGATCGACCACGGGTGAGGCGGTTCTCCCGCGCCGTCCGGGGAGCCGGCGCGCGGTCTTGTCGCTGCCCGGACGGCCTTCTACAGTCCCCTCCGTAATGTTCGTCGCGCGATTCGAATGTTTCGGAGGGTTCGATCTGTCACCTGTTGACGGACGTGCGGAAATTTCTCTGTGTTCAAGGGGTTGCCACCCGTCGAAGGCTGTCTCTAGGGTGCGGCAGCAGCGAAGCTTTCTGAATTACCACCGAAACTTTCGATACCGTGAACGGTCTGTCCGGCCGTTCCGTACCCAAGGAGCGCATGATGGGCGACCCGGGACTCTCCCGACGAGGCTTCCTGGCGGCCTCCGCCGCGGCCGGTCTTGGCATGACGGCACTGAGCGCCTGCGGCGGCGACTCGGACGGAGGATCGTCGGGGACGACCACCATCGAGTGGTGGAACATCTCCACCACGCAGCCGACCAAGGACGTCTGGGCCGCCCTGGCCAAGCAGTTCGAGGCCCAGAACCCCAAGGTGAAGGTCAAGATCGTCCAACTGGAGAACGACGCCTACAAGTCGAAGATGACCGCGCTGATCGCCTCCGGGAAGCTGCCGGACATCTTCCACACCTGGGGCGGCGGCGTCCTGAAGCAGCAGGTCGACGCCGGGCTCGTCGAGGACCTCACCGACCGCACCAAGGACTGGGCCGACGGCATGCTGCCGGTCGCCAAGGAGCCGTACCTGGTGGACGACAAGGTCTACGGCATACCGTTCGACATCGGCATGATCGGCTTCTGGTACAACAAGGCCCTCTTCAAGCAGGCCGGCGTCAGCGCGCCGCCCACTACCTGGAGCGGATTCCTCGACGCCGTAAGGAAGTTGAAGTCCGCCGGCATCACCCCGCTCGCCCTGGCCGGCAAGGAGAAGTGGCCCGGCATGTACTACTGGGCCTACCTCGCGATGCGCACCGCCGGGGTCGACGCCCTGCGGAAGGCCGACGACGACAAGGACTTCACCGGGGACGGCTTCGTCCAGGCGGGGCAGCACCTCCAGGACCTGGTCGACCTCCAGCCGTTCCAGAAGGGCTTCCTCGGCGCCGCCTACTCCAGCCCCACCGGACAGGCCGCCAGCGTCGGCAACGGCAAGGCCGCGATGGAACTCATGGGCCAGTGGGCCCCGGTGGTGCAGGCCGACGCCGGCAAGGGACTCGGCGCCGACCTCGGGTTCTTCCCGTTCCCCGAGGTCGACGGCGGGCAGGGCAAGCTCACCGAGGTGTTCGGCGGAGGCGGCGGACACGCCCTGCGCGCCGGCGCCCCGCAGGCGGCCGTCGACTTCCTGAAGTTCTTCGCCTCCGCAGCCACCGACACCGAACTGGTCAAGAAGACCGGTGTGCTCCCTGTGGTGCCGGCCGCCGAGAGCGCGCTGGCCGACCCCAACCTCAAGGCCGTGCAGACGCAGTTGAAGGCGGCCACCGGCTTCCAGCTCTACCTCGACCAGGCCTACGCGCCGGCCCTCGGCCAGGAGATCAACGACAGCGTCGCCGCCCTCATCGCCGGTTCCAAGTCGCCCGCGCAGGTCGCCCAGTCGATCACCAAGATCGCGAAGGAAGAGCAGTAGCCGGCGATGACCTCGACCTATCTCCCGGACAAGCGCAGCGGCCCGCCCGTCGGTCCCCCGCCCCCGGCCGCCGAAGCGGCCCGGGGGCGGGCCCGGCGGCGCGCACGCCACTGGCTCACCGCCGTGGTCTTCCAGGTGCCCGCCCTGGTGCTGTTCGGCGTGCTGGTGCTGCTGCCGATGCTGTTCGCGCTGTACGCCTCGTTCTTCCGCTGGGGCGGCTTCGGCATGCCCGAGGACTACATCGGCGTCGACAACTTCACCCGCCTCCTCGACGACCCGGTCTTCCTCGGCGACCTCTGGCGCTGCCTGCTCCTGGTCGTGCTCTCGCTCGTGGTCCAGCTGCCGTTCGCGCTCGCCCTCGCGGTCGCGCTCAACCAGCGCATCCGCGGGCGGGCCGTCTACCGGATGCTGTTCTTCGCGCCGTACATCCTCTCCGAGGCGATCACCGGCGTGCTGTTCGCCATGATCTTCGCGCCCGACCAGGGCCTCGCCGACCACGTGCTCGGCGCGGTCGGTCTGGACGGCCTGGGCGGGGAGTGGTTCGCCGACCCGTCCACAGTCATGGCCACCCTGTTCCTCGTCATGACGTGGAAGTACTTCGGCTTCCACATGATGCTCTACCTGGCCGGACTCCAGTCGATCCCGGCCGAGTTGACCGAGGCCGCGCTCATAGACGGTGCCGGCCCCTGGCAGCGCTTCCGCCACGTCACCCTGCCGCTGCTCGCGCCGACCCTGCGGATCAGCGTCTTCCTGTCCGTCATCGGCGCGGTCCAGCTGTTCGACCTGGTGTGGGTCACCACCGCGGGCGGCCCCGACCACCACTCCGAGACGATGGCCGTGACCCTGTTCCAGTACGGCTTCAAGCGCTACCAGGTCGGCTACGCCAGCGCGATCAGTGTGGCCATGTTCGTCATCAGCCTCGTCTTCGCCCTCGCCTACCAGAGGTTCGTGCTCCGCCGCGATCTGGAGGGGGCCACCACGACCCTGAGAGGAGGCGGCTCGTGAACGACCGCAGGACAGGCCGCACCTTCCCGCTGCACATCGTCCTCGTCGCCGTCGGCACGGCGATGGCCGTCCCCCTCGTCTACGCCGTCCTGTCCGGCTTCAAGTCGACCGACGAACTGTCCCGCAACCCCATCGGCCTGCCCGAGTCGTGGGTGACCTCCAACTACACCGACATCCTGGGCTCCGGCTCCTTCTGGCGACTGGTCGGCAGCAGCACCCTGATCGCGATCGGTACGACGGTGGTGGTGGTCGCGGTGTCCGCGCTCGCCGCGTTCTCCTTCGCCCGGTTCGCCTTCCGCGGCCGGGAGGCGCTGTTCACCCTGTTCACGCTGGGGCTGATGTTCCCCTTCGCGGTGGCCGCCCTGCCGCTGTTCCTGCTGCTGCGCCAGCTCGGCCTGCTGGACAACCCGCTCGGCGTGATCCTGCCGCAGGCCGCCTTCGGGCTGCCGATGACGATCGTCATCCTGCGCGGCTTCTTCCGGGAGATCCCCGCCGAGCTGGAGGAGGCGGCCACCCTCGACGGCTGCGGCCCTCTCGGCTTCTTCTGGCGGATCCTGCTGCCCATGGCCCGCCCCGCCCTCGGCACGGTCTCCGTGCTGGCGGTGGTGGGGAGTTGGAACAACTTCTTCCTGCCGCTGCTGGTGTTCACCGACTCCACCTGGTGGACGATCCCCATCGGCGTGCAGCAGTTCCAGGGCCAGTACTCGGCCGAGTACGCCCGCGTCTTCGCGTACCTCGTCCTCGCCATGGTCCCCGCCCTGGCCTTCTACTCCGTCGCCGAGCGCCAGCTCGTCGGCGGCCTCACCGCCGGCGCCACGAAGGGATGACGCGCGCCCCCGCGGCCGTACGACTCGACGACCTCACCGACCGCCCAGGAGTCGCCCCATGCCCCGCACCTCCCGTACCCGGCTCGGACTCGCCGCGGTGCTCGCCGCCGTCCTGGTCGGCGCCGGTGTCGCCACCGGCCCGGCCGCACAGGCGCACGACAAGCCCCGGACGCTCGCCGACCTCGCCGAGCGCCACGGCCGCTACTTCGGCAGCGCCACCGACAACCCCGAACTCACCGACGGCGCCTACACGGAGATCCTCGGCGACGAGTTCGACATGATCACTCCCGGCAACGGCATGAAGTGGTACGCCACCGAGCCCCGGCAAGGCGTCTTCGACTTCTCCGCCGGCGACGAGATCGTGAACCTCGCCCGCGCGAACCACCAGAGGGTCCGGGCCCACACCCTCGTCTGGCACAGCCAGCTGCCCGGCTGGCTCACCGACCGGGATTGGACGGCCCCCGAGCTGCGGGCCGTCCTCAAGAACCACATCCAGACCGAGGTGCGGCACTACCGCGGCAAGGTCTACTCCTGGGACGTCGTCAACGAGGCGTTCAACGAGGACGGAACCTACCGCGAGACGGTCTTCTACAAGACGCTCGGCCCCGGCTACATCGCCGACGCCCTGCGCTGGGCGCACCAGGCCGACCCCGAGGCCAGGCTCTACCTCAACGACTACAACGTCGAGGCCGTCGGCCCCAAGAGCGACGCCTACTACGCCCTCGCCAAGGAGCTGAAGGCGCAAGGGGTCCCGCTGCACGGCTTCGGCCTCCAGGCCCACCTCGCCCTCCAGTACGGCTATCCGGTGAGCCTGGAGGACAACCTCCGCCGCTTCGGCCGTCTCGGCCTGGACACCGCGCTCACCGAGGTCGACGTGCGGATGCAACTGCCCGCGACCGAGGAGAAGCTCGCCCAGCAGGCCGACTGGTACCGGGACCTGACCGAGGCGTGCCTCGCGGTACGGCGGTGCGCGGGGGTGACTCTCTGGGACTACACGGACAAGTACTCGTGGATTCCCGACTTCTTCCCGGGCGAGGGGGCGGCCCTGCCGTGGGACGAGCAGCTCGCGCCGAAGCCGGCGTACCACGCGATCCGGGAGGCGCTGAAGTAGGGCTGCGGCGCGGGCACGGCCCGGCGGGGGCGTACCGAGGGGCATGACGTCCGGGAGCCCTGCGGACCTCGCGTACCCCTGGGCGAAGAGGCGGGAGGGCGACCGCGGGGGTCCACGAGGGCGACCATGGGGTCACCGAGAGTGAGCGACCGCGGACGTGCTTCGGGGCCGGCGCGCGGCGGTGGCCGCGGTCCGGCCCCTCGGATCGGTGCACGGCACTCGACGGTGCCGTCCGGGTGGTGCCGAGGCGGTGCTGCTCAGGCCGCCGTCACGATGCGGCCGCCGGCCAGCGGGCGGTGCGGTGCGATGATCCGGCCGTCCGGCAGGATCTCGCCGGTGTCCTCGAAGAGCAGGACGCCGTTGCACAGCAGGCTCCAGCCCTGTTCCGGGTGATGCGCCACGAGGCGGGCGGATTCCCGGTCGGCGGAGTCGGCTGTCGGGCACGGTGGCTGGTGTTGGCACATGGAGGGGATCTCTCGCTCAGGCGTGGTGTGTGGAAGGTGCGTCGTGTCTGTCCCGCGGCGTGAAACGTCGTTCATGGCCGCCCCCCGTTGTGATAACTCGGTCGGAACCCAGTGTTGCCCCACGGGCGTCGATCCGCAGGGATTTCGCGGCACCGCTCCTCACAGGTTCAAGACGCGTCACCCGCGCGGGCGGTTCATTCCAACCGCACGGTCGGTTCGGGTGGTTCCGGCTGGCCGAATGGGGCTAGGGCTAGTCCGCATGGGCCGGCGTCCTCGGACCGGGCCGGAGAGCGCGCCGTGCCCCGCCACCGGGGCCGCGGTGACGGGGTACGGCGCACCGCGGGCGGACGGTCAGGCCGGCGATCCGAGCAGCGGCGGCCGGGTCACCCGGAGGCTGAGCACCGGCAGCAACTCGGCGACCCGGTGCGGGCGGTGCGCGGCGATGCCGGGCGGCGCCGGGGCCAGCGGCACCAGGATGTCGGTCGCCGCCGGATGCCCGGAGGTGCCGTCCGAGGCACAGTCGCCGTGCAGCCACAGGGTGAGCATGTACAGGCCGGGCAGGGACAGCAGGCGTGCCTGGTACGGCTGTGTCGTCGACTCGGCCTGGCGCAGGGCCAGTTCGGTGGAGGCGAGGTACGGGCCCTCGAAGAAGTGCGAGAAGGCCCAGCCGTCCGGGGTCAGCCGGGTCTCGGCCGCGGCCAGCGACCGGTCTCCGCAGCGGATCAGGAAGCGCCAGCCGGCCAGCCTGGTCGCGGACATGCCCTCGGGGGCGATCGGGTCCAGGACGTGCACGGGCAGCGGGAGTTCGGGGGTGACGGGTCCCTGGGCGGTGCGCAGGGAGGGAGTCCTCGCCTCGCGGACCGCGGTGGGAGAACCCAGTGCCGTGAGGACGGAGCGCAGGGCGGGCGCGGGAGCCGGGGGGACATGCAGCGGCATGGTGGGTCGCCTCTCATTGGACAGGCACGGTGGCACGAGGGCGTGGGTGGGGCGGACAGCGCTGTCAGCTCTCAGGGTGAGGTCAAAGAGGCAGGGGGCCGGGGTCTGGGAACGGAGGCTGTGCCTGCGGCCTGCCGTCCGTCTCGTAGACGACGACAGGCTCCTTCGACCGCGGGTGCCCACCTTCTCTGCCTTGTCCGCGGAGTTTATACGACACGTGTTCAGACTGTGTTTCGCCTAGCCGTTCCCGGGATAACCGTCAAGATTCCATTCGGACGGCGGTACGCGTGAATCATCCCGATTCGGAGCGGGGTGCGCCTCGATGACCTCAGGATATGCAGGCGCAGCGATCGGCTTATTTCCGTCGGATTTTTTCACGAGGTCCCGAGTTCGTGAATCGGCCCTTTGCCTCATGCCCCGTGAATGTGCCTCCGGTCACCTCCGGCGACTCCGGTCAGAGTAGCGGGTGTGATGCCGGGTAGGTGACGTTATCGATCGACGGGGTTGGGCATCATCCCACCTGACCCCGGCACACCGGCGGCCGGATCCTCGGACCGCCCACGCGAGGAGGGACGCCCGATGGGGGAGAAGGTCGTGGCGGGCGGGTTCGACCTGTCCGATCGCCAGCGCTACCGAGACAAGCTGCGCCAGTGCCTGTCGGTGCTGGAGCGACTGCTGGCCCAGCAGCGCTTCGACCGCCCCAAGAATCTCATGGGGCTGGAGATCGAACTGAATCTCGCCGGCGCGGACGGGCTGCCGAAAATGCTGAACGGGGAAGTGCTGGAGCGGATCGCCAGCCGAGACTTCCAAACAGAACTCGCCATGTTCAATCTGGAAGTGAACATAGCCCCACACCGCCTGGGCGGCAGGGTATTCGACCGGCTCGCGGAGGAACTCCGTACGTCACTGGCATATGCCCACCGAAAGGCCGGGGAGGTCGACGCGGGAATCGTGATGATCGGTATTCTCCCGACACTCGACCGTGACGACCTGGTCTCCTCCAACCTTTCCGACGTCGACCGCTACGCCCTCCTCAACGACCAGATCGTGGCCGCCCGCGGCGAGGACTTCACCCTCGACATCGACGGCGTCGAGCATCTGTCCTGCACCTCGAAGTCGATCGTCCCCGAGGCCGCCTGCACGTCCGTGCAGCTGCACCTCCAGGTCACGCCGGGCCGCTTCGCCGACGTGTGGAACGCCGCGCAGGCCGTCGCCGCGGCCCAGATCGCCATCGGCGCCAACTCTCCGTTCCTCTTCGGCCACGAACTGTGGCGCGAGTCCCGGCCGCCGCTGTTCCAGCAGGCCACCGACACCCGACCGCCGGAACTGCAGGCCCAGGGAGTGCGCCCGCGGACCTGGTTCGGCGAACGCTGGATCAGCTCCGCGTACGAGCTGTTCGAGGAGAATCTGCGCTACTTCCCCGCCCTGCTGCCCATCTGCGACGACGAGGACCCGGCTCAGGTCCTGGCGGCGGGCGGCACCCCCAAGCTCGCCGAGCTGGTCCTGCACAACGGCACCGTGTACCGCTGGAACCGCCCCGTCTACGACGTCGCCGACGGCGTCCCGCACCTGCGCGTCGAGAACCGCGTCCTGCCCGCCGGCCCGACCGTCACCGACGTCGTCGCCAACGCGGCCTTCTACTACGGCGTGGTCCGCGCCCTGGCCGAGGAGTCACGACCGGTGTGGACCCGGATGCCCTTCGAGACCGCCGCCGAGAACTTCGACGCGGCCTGCCGCTACGGCATCGACGCCCAGCTGCGCTGGCCCCGGCGCGGCCGGCTCGGCGGCGTCGCGGAGATCGACGCGGTGAGCCTCGTACGCGACGAGCTGCTGCCGCTGGCCGAGGCCGGACTGGACGCGTGGGGGGTGGAACCGGCCGACCGCGACCTCTACCTGGGAGTCATCGAGGAGCGGTGCCGGCTGCGGACCAACGGCGCGAGCTGGCAGGTGGCGACCTTCCGTGCCGCGCTGGAGGCGGGGCTGCCGAGGGACGCGGCCCTGGCGGCGACGACCCGGCGGTACGCGGAGCTGAGCCGTCGGGGAGAGCCCGCGCACACCTGGCCGGTGGGACTGCCGGAGCCCGTCCCCGCGGGGTGACGGTCCCGGGGCACCGCGGTGTGGCGCGGGGCCCCGGGTGTGCCGCCCCGGGACGCGGGGGCGCCGCCGGTCGCACCGTGGGGATCGGGCAAGCTGTGACCTCCGATGGTGGTGCGGCAGGTGTGAAGGTGGAGGCCCCGCAGGTGGCTGATTCTTTTCCGCAGGAGCGGTTCTCCCGGCGGATCCTCCGGGACGAGACGCTGCTCGTCCTGGGCGTCTCGCTGGGCGCGAGCGGGGTGTCCGCCCTGATCAGTTTCGTCGGATCGGTCACGAAGCCGGGCGGCCTCAAGGACCAGGCGGCCACCCTCAACGCCTCGGCCGCGCCGGGCCGTCCCTGGCTCGACCTCGCCTGGCAGCTGTTCGGGATCGCCAGTGCGCTCGTCCCCGTCGCGCTCGTCGCGCACCTGCTGCTGCGCGAGGGACAGGGCCTGCGCACCCTCGGCTTCGACCGCGCCCGCCCCTGGTCCGACCTCGGCCGCGGCGCCGCGATCGCCGCGGGCGTCGGCAGCTCCGGCATCGCCTTCTACCTCGCCGCCCGCGGCCTCGGCTTCAACCTCACGGTGGTTCCCGAGGCCCTGCCCGACGTGTGGTGGAAGTACCCGGTGCTGATCCTGTCGGCGCTGCAGAACGCGATCCTCGAAGAGGTCATCGTGGTCGGCTACCTGCTGCGCCGCCTCGGACAGCTGGGATGGACACCGGTCGGGGCGCTGGCGGCCAGCTCCGTGCTGCGCGGCTCGTACCACCTCTACCAGGGCATCGGCGGGTTCGTCGGCAACATGGTGATGGGCGTGGTGTTCGTGTACCTCTACCGGCGTTGGGGCCGGGTGGGGCCCCTGGTCGTCGCGCACTCCCTGCTCGACATCGGTGCCTTCGTCGGATACGCGCTGCTGGCGGGCAAGGTCGACTGGCTGCCCACGGCATGAGCGCGGGCCGCACCGCCCGTCCCCCGTCGGAGAGGCTAGGCGAGCAGGTCGCCCTCGATGACGGTCACCGCGCGGCCTCTGAGCAGGGTGCGCGGTCCGCGCAGTTCGGTGCGGACGTGACCGGAGCGCGGTGAGGCCTGCAGGCCGGTCAGCTCGGCACGCCCGAGGCGCTCCGACCAGAAGGGGGCCAGGGCCGTGTGGGCGCTGCCGGTGACCGGGTCCTCGTCGATGCCCACGTTGGGGAAGAAGCAGCGGGAGACGAAGTCGTGTCCCAGACCGGGGCGTTCGGCACGGGCGGTGGCGATGACGCCGCGCGCGGAGTGGGCGCGCAGGGCCCGGTGATCGGGGCGCAGGGCGCGGACGGTGTGTTCGTCGGCGAGTTCGACCAGCAGGTCGCCCACGTCCGGGCCGGTGTCGAAGGCCGTGAGCGGTTCGGCGCCCAGGGCTTCGGCGACCCCCTGCGGGACCTCCACGCGGGTGAGAGGGGCGGTCGGGAAGTCCAGGGTGAGGGAACCGTCCTCGGCGGGCGTCGCGACGAGCACCCCGCTGCGGGTCGCGAACCGCACCGGCCCCGCGTGGGCGCCCGTGCTGTGCAGGACGTGGGCGGTGGCCAGCGTGGCGTGACCGCACATCGCCACCTCGGTGACGGGGGTGAACCAGCGCAGCGCCCAGTCGGCCTCGCCGCCCGTCGGCAGCGGGTGCGCGAAGGCCGTCTCGGCGTGGTTGACCTCGAGGGCCACGTTCTGGAGCCGGTCGTCGCCGGGGAAGGCGTCGAGGAGCAGGACCCCGGCGGGGTTCCCGGTGAAGGGACGGTCGGTGAAGGCGTCGACGATACGAATCCGCATGCGGCGACGGTAGGCGCCGGGAGCGTCGGCGGGCCAAGGCCAATCGGCGAGTGCTGGACCGGTCGGGGAACCGGCCGCGCCGACCCGGACGTTGATCGCGGTGGGGCGGACGGCCCCGGCAGGCACGACGACCGGCGGAAGGACACTGCCCTGAACAACACCACGGCAAGGAGTGACGAGGGCCCCCTCGTGCTGACGGGGGCGACCGGCTTCATCGGGTCCCGCGTGCTCGGTGCGCTGCTGGACCGGGGAGCCCGTGTGCGTGCCCTGGTCCGCACGGTGCCCGGTGACGACGGGGAGGCCGGGGCCGTCGAGTGGGTGCGCGGCGATCTGACCGACCCGGACGCCGTGCGTGGTCTGTGCGAGGGTGCGCGGACGGTCGTCCACCTGGCCTCGTACGTGGGCGCGGACAAGCGGTTGTGCGAGGCGGTCAACGTCGGCGGGACCCGGGCGCTGATGGCGGAGGCCCGGCGGGCCGGCGCCCGCCGCGTGGTGCACCTGTCGACGGCCGCGGTGTACGGCGCCGGCCCGCACCGCGGCATCGCCGTGGACGAGACACCGGCCGAGCCGGTCTCCGCCGTGAGCCGGACCCGGCTGGCCGGGGAGGCACCCGCCCGAGAGGCCGGCGCCGTGGTCCTGCGGCCGGGGCTCGTGCTCGGGGCCGGGGACCGGTGGGTGGTGCCGGGCCTGCGGGAACTGGTCGAGCGGGTGCCGGCCGAGTGGGACGGCGGCCGTGCCCTGCTGTCGGTGATCGACGTCGGCGACCTCGCCCGCCTGATCGCCGCGGTCGCCGCCGGCCCCCGCCCGGTTCCGCCCGGCGTGTACCACGCGGGCCACCCCGGCCCCGTGCGCGTCGGCGACCTGCTGGCCGCGCTCGCGCGGTACGGCGTGCTGCCGCCCCGCCCCGACGCCGACTGGCCGTGGGCCACCTGCCTGGAGCGCCTGCGGGCCACCCCCGGTCGGGCCTCGGAACGCCAGTTCGCCCTGGTCGGCCGCGACCACTGGTACCGAGCCGACGAGCTCTGGGAACTGACGGCCGAGCCACCGGGCCCCGGCCCGCTGAGCCGCCTCCCGGACGCGGCCGAGTGGTACCGGGAGCGGCTGGGGCGGGGCGCCTGAGGCACCGCGGGGCACGGACCGGGGGCACGGGACGTGGCTCGCGGACCGGTACGGCGAGTCCGTCTCGCCCACGCCGGGAAGCTCTCGGCGGGTTGTCCCGGCCGGGGCCGCCCGCGGACGGTGTGTCCCGTGGGCGCCGTCCGAGCCCGGTGGCGTGCGGCACGGGGTGGTGCCCCGACGGCGGGAAGCCCTCCACCGCGCGGACTCACCGGCACGCTGGGATGCTGGGGGGAGTGTTGCCCAAGGCCCGACGAGGAGCGGCGGTGAACGCCGTGCCGGGCTCGAGGAGGGTGATCCGGGTCATCCCGTGTCACATCCGCCGCAGCGCGTGAGGAACCGGCCCCGACCGCCCTGCCCCCGGTCCTGTGGCTTCCGCCTCCTTCCCGGGCCGCTGACAATCCACGACATCCGAATCGAGGCGACGGTATGAGCGCGACGCACTCCTCGCACACCGGGACCGCAAAGCAGCAGTGGGCCGAGGGCCTGACGGTCTTCGCCGCCGTGACGCTCATGCTCGCGGGGATCCTGGACATCTTCCGCGGCATCATGGGCATCGCCGAGGACGACGTCTTCGTCACGACCCGCAGCTACGTCTTCGAGTTCGACCTCACCGGCTGGGGCTGGATCCACCTGGCGCTCGGCGTGGTGGCCGTCCTCGTCAGCATGGGACTCTTCCGGGGGTCGATGTGGGCACGCGTCTCCGGCGTGGCCATCGCGGGACTCATCATCATCGCCAACTTCCTGTCGCTGCCGTACTCCCCGGTCTGGTCCGTCGTGATGATCGCCTTCTCCGGGTTCGTCATCTGGGGTCTGTGCGTGTCGCGGTCGGACACCGCCTCGCTGCGCTAGCGATCCGCCCGCGCGCGGGGACGACGGCCGCCCGCGCGCGTCCGAACGGCCAGGAAGGCGGCGCGCGATGTGCCGATGGCTCGCCTACTCGGGTACGCCCGTCCTGCTCGAGACGATCCTCTACAAGCCGACGCACTCACTGATCGACCAGAGCCTGCACTCCCGGATGGGCGTCGAGACGACCAACGGCGACGGCTTCGGAGTGGGGTGGTACGGGCCGGACCTGAGCACCCCGGCGGTCGTCCGCGACATCGGCCCGGCCTGGAGCAACCGCAATCTGCGGGAGATCGCGGGCCACGTCCGCTCCTCCCTCTTCTTCGCCCACATCCGCGCCTCCACGGGGTCCGCGGTGCAGCAGACCAACTGCCATCCGTTCCGCCACGGCCGCTGGATGTGGATGCACAACGGCGCGATCGCCGAGTTCCACCGGACACGGCGGGACCTGGCGCTGGCCGTCGACCCGGCGCTGTTCCTCGACATGGAGGGCTCCACGGACTCCGAGATGATGTTCTATCTGGCGCTCACCCTCGGCCTGGAGCAGGACCCGCCGAGCGCCGTCGCGCGCATGGCGGGTCTGGTGGAGCGGACCGGCCACGAGCACGGGGTGGAGTTCCCGCTGCAGATGACGGTGGCCGTGACGGACGGGGAGCGGCTGTGGGCGTTCCGCTACTCCAGCCAGAAGGCCTCGCGCTCGCTGTTCTACAGCACCCGGGTGGACACCCTGCGCGCCCTCCACCCCGATGTGGAGTTCCTGCAGGAGGTCTCCGACACCACGCGCCTCATCGTGTCCGAGCCCCTCGGTGACCTTCCCGGCGCCTGGAACGCGGTTCCCGAGGGCACGGGCGGCGTGGTGCAGCCCGACGGTGACGAGATGTTCTCCTTCACCCCGCTGGAGCCGGCCCTGGCCTGATCCGGCACCGGACGGGGCAAGGTCCCGTCCGGCCGGGCCTTGGCACAGTGAAGCCCTGTCATGGCGGACGTTCTCGTGCAGAGCCTTGTCATGCGAACTGTTCCGATATATCGTTGACGCATCGCGATCGATCAACGAACCAATGGATGGAGTGATGGCGATGCGTACCCACGGATACGAGCGTGGACATGGACAGGACGGCTTCTCCCGGCGTGGCCGGGGCGGCTGGGATGGCTTCGACGGGCGTCGGGCGGCCTTCGGGCCCTTCGGTCCGGGATTCGGCCCCGGCGGTCCCGGCGGTGGCTTCGGGCCGGGACCCTGGGGCGGCCGAGGCCGCGGCGGACCCAGGGGGAGGGCGCGGCGCGGCGACGTGCGGGCCTCGATCCTGGCGCTGCTGAAGGACCGGCCCATGCACGGCTACGAGATGATCCAGGAGATCGCCGAGCGCAGCGGCGGCGCGTGGAAGCCGAGCCCCGGCTCGGTGTACCCCACCCTCCAGCTGCTGGAGGACGAGGGTCTGATCAGCAGTGCGTCGGAGGGCGGCAAGAAGTTGTTCTCGCTCACCGACGCGGGCCGTACGGCGGCCGAGGAGGGGCCCGACGCCCCCTGGGAGGAAGCCTCCCGCGGGGTCGACTGGGAGGCCCTCGGAGAGATCCGGCAGGCCGGTTTCGGTCTGATGGAGGCCTTCGGGCAGGTCTGGAAGACCGGCAGCAAGGAACAGCGCGAGAAGGCGCTCACGGTCATCAACGACGCCCGCAAGAAGTTGTACCTGATCCTCGCCGACGAGGACTGACGGCCGTTCCGTACGAGAGCGAAGGCGCCTGGCGGAGGACTCCGCCAGGCGCCTTCGCACTCTCCGAAGGCCGCCGTCGGAGACGTCGGTGGAGGCCACCGGGTGGCACCCGTTCCCCGTGAGGCGGGACGGCGCGCGCCGCTGGTGCGAAAACGGCCTGATCTCCTCCGTGAGGAGGAGATTCCGGCACCCGCTGTCGGCTCTGCGTGGGACGCGAAGATGGTTCCCTCCGTGGATGTTCCGGCCGGCCGGGACTGATGGGATGGAGGATGTGCAACCCCGTATCCCCCGGCAGCCGGTCCGCGACCACGCGTTCCGGGCCATGGAAGACGACGCCGGGCTCAGTGCCGAGCTGGCGGCGGCGGTCGGGGGCGCGCGCCGGCGTGCCGTCCGGGACGGCGACCGGCAGATCGACACCGCGCACCTGCTGCACTCCCTCCTGGAGAGCGACCCCGAGGTGCGCGCCGCCTTCGGCGGGGGTCCGCAGCTCGCCCGTCTCTTCGGCTATCTCGTCCAGCGCAGCATCGGCTACGGCCTGCGCTGGCAGGGCGGCGTCGAGGACTCCGGCGCCCTGCCCGTCGTCGCGGCCGTCGAGGGCTTCTCGCCCCTCGCCTCCGCCGCGCTGTGGCACGCGCGGGTCCGTGCCGCCGGGCGCTCCGGACTTCGCACCCCCGACACCGGCCTGCTCCCCTGCGCGCCCGGCATCGCCCGCGGGATCGACCTGCTCGCCGCGATCCTCGCCGACCCGCAGGCCCGCGCCGTCGATGTGCTGGGCCGGGCCGGCATCGAGCCACCGGCCGTGTGCGCCCGGATCGACGGTGGCCTCGACGAGTACGCCGGCGACGGCGACGCGCCCTGACCGGGCCCCTTGCCCGTCCAGCGACTGAGACAGGTGTCAACCGGGGTGACGGTCATGTCGTGGCCTGTCATCATGTGCCCGTGCGTACGTCTGTGAGCAGTCAGGTCAGTCGCGGAAAGGGCATCGGGCTCTCTCTGGCGGTCGGGTCGGCCATCGCCTTCGGCGGATCCGGAGTGGCGGCGAAGCCGCTGATCGAGGCGGGACTCGACCCGCTGCACGTGGTGTGGCTGCGAGTGACGGGCGCGGCCCTGGTCATGCTGCCCCTGGCGGTGCGCCACCGCGCACTGGCACGCCGCCGTCCCGCGCTGCTCGCCGGGTTCGGACTGCTCGGCGTGGCCGGCGTCCAGGCGTTCTACTTCGCCTCCATCTCCCGCATCCCCGTCGGCGTCGCCCTGCTGGTGGAGTACCTGGCGCCCGCCCTCGTGCTCGGCTGGGTGCGGTTCGTGCAGCGGCGGCCGGTGACGCGGGCCGCCGCGCTCGGCGTGGTCCTCGCGGTGGGAGGGCTCGCCTGTGTCGTCGAGGTCTGGTCGGGGCTCGGCTTCGACGCCCTCGGCCTGGTCCTGGCGCTGGCCGCCGCCTGCTGCCAGGTCGGCTACTTCGTCCTCTCCGACCAGGGCAGCGACTCCGGCGACGACGCCCCCGACCCGCTCGGCGTGATCGCCTACGGCCTCCTCGTCGGCGCCGTCGTCCTGACGGCGGTGGCCCGTCCGTGGGGCATGGACTGGTCGGTGCTCGCGGGCACCGCCGCCATGGACGGCACCGAGGTCCCGGCCTGGCTGCTGCTCGGCTGGATCGTACTGATCGCCACGGTCGTCGCGTACGTCACCGGCGTGGTCTCCGTGCGCCGGCTCTCCCCGCAGGTGGCGGGTGTCGTGGCCTGCCTGGAGGCGGTCATCGCCACCGTGCTGGCCTGGGTGCTGCTCGGCGAACACCTCTCGGCGCCGCAGATCGTCGGGGGCACGGTCGTCCTGCTCGGCGCGTTCATCGCCCAGTCGTCCGCTCCCGCCAAGGGCTCCCCGGACCCGGTGGCCGCCGGTGGTCCGGAGCGGGAGTTGTCCGCCCGCGGGACGGCGACCTGACAGGGGCCCGGGAGGGCCGGATGCGCGCCGGGCGGGCCATGCGGCCCCGGTGCGCCGGGAGAGGCGGCCCGGACGCGGCCCCGCCGCCCTGCGGTCACGTCCCGGGGCCGCGGCGCAGCAGGCGCTCGCGTGCCATCGCGTCCCCCGGACCGCCGCGCGCCGCGAGGCCCGCCGCGATGCGCTCCCGGGTCTCGGCGGGCCGGTGGTTCGCGTACTCGAACTTGGCCCGTACGTCCGTCACCTCGAGCCGGATCCCGCGGATCCCGCGGATCCAGGAGAGCAGACGGCCGTACGGCACCTAGCCCACCGCGACCCGCGCTGAGCCGCCTTCCGGCTGGAAGCGGCCCGTCTGCCGGTTCAGCAGGGCGGCCTTGGCCCGGGGTCGTCGACTCGTTGACTGCCGTGACGGGGGTTTTCGGCCGGGTGGGGGGGATGGGTGGGCGGGCTGCGGGAGGTGGCGGCGTCGTTCGTGGTGCCCGGTCCGGCGGGAGCGGCTGTTCGGGACCGGCTGCGGGTGGGCGAGTCGGACGCTGCGGTGCCGGCCGAGGTGGGGATCTCCCTGGGGTCGCCGGCCGCTGGGGATCTCGCGGAGCGCTCCCGGCAGGGCCTGGCGCACGATGCCGCCGCATGGGCGGTGCGCAAACGGTCGCTGACGGGGAGGTCGTCTGCGCGGTGGGCGGGCAGCATCACCGAGGCCACGCACGATCAGTGGGCGCCGGCGAGGCGCGGACAGGCCGCCCATCTGGGCCGGCTGCGTGGGCAGATCGCGTCCATCGAGGCTCGCCCGACCCGGCCGTCGGGTGCCAAGGCCGACAAGCGCGCGGGGCTGGTGCGCGGGTATGCCTCGCGAGGCGAGTGGCATGCCGAGTCCCGCCGCCTGCACGCCCTGAAGGACCGGCTCGCGGTGGTGGAAGCGGAGTGGGCGGCGGGCCGGGTCCATGGGGTGCGCGGCGGCAAAAGCCTCGCCCGCACCCGCCACCGCCTTCAGGCGGCCGGGCTGGGCGAGGGGGCCCGGCGGGAACGCCGGCGGGCGGAGCGGATGTTCCTCGCCGCCCACGGAGGGTCCGGCAAGCGCTTGGGCAACGAGACGATCCGCGTCACCGACACCGGACAGGTCTCCATCAAGCTCCCGGCCCCACTGGCCCACGCACCCCACGGCCGGTACCTGCTTGGGGCGACCGTACGCTTCCGGCATCGGGGGCAGGAGTGGCTGGACCGGATCACCGCGAACCGGGCGGTCGCCTACCGCATCCACCACGATGTTGCGCGTGGGCGCTGGTAGGTGACCACATCCTGACAAACGCTTCCGCTGTCTGCTCTCCCGCTTCCCCACCACGAGGCTCAAAGCCCGCCTCGTGTCGATGGGCGGGGAGCAGGACATCGCGATCGTCGCGGTCGACCCGGCCCACACCAGCAGGGGGGTCCAGCACTGGCAGAAACCCTTGACCACCCCCCGACGCAAGATGTCCCGGCACGATGCGGCAAGCATCGCGATCGGGCGACGCGCCCTCGGGTATCCGATCCGGCGACGGACGGCACCGCCCCCGCCTCACCAGAGTGATGGTGCGGGGCATCGGGCCGCCCAGGCCGGACCGGAGAACCGTGGGCGTGAGGAAACCCGCCCCCACAATTTCGGACCACGCCCACGATGCGCGCCGCCGGGCAGTGGAGCGAAAGCGGGCGACCAGGATGCCCAACACCGTTCGGGGCACCCGGCCGAGCACGGATCCTGGCAACAGGACTCACTCCCGCTCGGTTCGTGGGAACGGTGGATCGGCATCACAGGGCCCTGAGGTAGGCGGGCAGTTCGGTGCCGGGCGGCAGGTCGGCCTCCGGGACCGGGGTGCCGTAGCCCTTGCGGAGGGGGACCACGCCGGCCCAGTGCGGGAGGGCGAGGTCCTCGGGCTCGTCGTTCACGCCGCCGGTGCGGGTCTTGGCCGAGACCTCGTTCAGGTCGATGCGGATGACCGCGGTGGCGGCCAGTTCCTTCTTGTCGGCGGGCCGGGAGTCGGCGGCACGGCCGGGGACGACGTGGTTCACCAGGGCGTCCAGGGCCATGAGCTTCTCCTCGCGGTCGGTCACGTCGTGGGCGAGGCCGTGCACGACGACGGAGCGGTAGTTGACCGAGTGGTGGAAGGCCGAGCGGGCCAGGACCAGTCCGTCGACGTGCGTCACCGTCAGGCACACCGGCAGGCCCGGGTCGGCCTGTCCCGTCATCCGCAGCGGGCGCGAGCCCGTCGACCCGTGCACATAGAGCGTCTCGCCGACCCGGCTGTAGAGGGTGGGCAGCACCACCGGCGCGCCGTCGCGGACGAAGCCCAGGTGGCAGACGTAACCCTCGTCGAGTATCGCGTGCACCAGGTCCTTGTCGTAGGAGGCCCTCTCGGCGGACCGGGTGGGGACCGTGCGGTCGCTCGGGGCGTAGGCGGCGGGTGGCGTCGTCGACGGTGCGGTCCCCTGCGGCTGCGTGGTCCCCTGCATGGCGTCCTCCATTGCACTAGTGCATAATCGTGTTTGTGCTAGGAGAATATCCGATCAAAGGGCGGCGCGCAGCCGACATCTCCGCGAGCGTCGAGCGGGCGGTGGGCGCCGGTGAGCTGGAGCCGGGGCGACTTCTGCCCCCGATGCGGGAGTTGGCCGAGCGGCTCGGGGTGAACCCGAACACTGTCGCGGCCGCCTACCGCACCCTGCGCGAGCGCGGGGTGATCGAGACCGACGGCCGGCGGGGCAGCAGGGTGCGGTCCAAGCCGGCCACGACCGGCCGCGAGTTCATCCGGGTGGACGTGCCGGAGGGGGTGCGGGACGCGTCGGAGGGCAATCCGGACCCCGCGCTGCTGCCGCCGCTCGGGCCGGCGTTCGCCCGGGCCGCCGACCGGGGCGACCGGGAACCGGTCCTCTACGGAGACGAGCCGGTCGAGCCCGAACTGGCGCGGCTGGCCCGCGCCGAGCTGGACGCCGACGGGGTCCCGGCCGGGCCGGTGGCCGTCACCTCCGGCTCGCTCGACGCCATCGAGCGGGTGCTCGCCGCGCACCTCAGGCCCGGTGACACGGTGGCCGTCGAGGACCCCGGCTGGGGTTCGCTCCTCGACCTCGTCCCGGCACTCGGCCTGCGCACGGTCCCGGTCGGCGTCGACGACGACGGACCGCTCCCGGAGGACGTGGACCGTGCCCTGGAGGACGGCGCGCGCGCCCTGATCGTGACCGACCGGGCGCAGAACCCGACCGGCGCCACGCTCGGCGCCGCACGCGCACGTGCCCTGCGGGCCGTGCTGCGCAGGCGTCCGGGGACCCTGCTCATCGAGGACGACCACGGTCACCGGATCGTCGACCTGCCCCTGCACCCCCTCGCGGGCGTCACCCGGCACTGGGCCTTCGTCCGCTCCGTCGCCAAGGCCTACGGCCCCGATCTGCGGCTCGCCGTCCTCACCGGTGACGAGGTCACCCTCGACCGGGTCCGCGGGCGCCAGCGGCTCGGGCCCGGCTGGGTCAGCAGGATCACTCAGCGGGCCGTCGTACGGCTGTGGGCCGACGGCGCGGTGGACACCGCGGCGGTCGCGGGGGCGTACGGCAGGCGCCGGGACGCGCTGATCGGCGCGCTGGCCGAGCGGGGGGTCGCGGCCCGGGGCCGCAGCGGGATGAACGTGTGGATCCCGGTCCCCGACGAGACCGGGGCGGTGGCGCGGCTGCTGCACGCGGGGTGGGCGGTCGCGCCCGGCGCGCGGTTCCGGCTCGCGGCTCCGCCCGGCATCCGGATCACCGTGTCGACGCTGGAGGAGGGGGAGGTGGAGGCGCTGGCGGACGCGGTGGCCTCAGCGGTACGGGTGGGGAGCGGGCGGGGGGTCGTCTAGAGGGGGGCGGTGTTGCCGGGCGCGGAGCGGGGGAGTGGGCGGCCGCTTCACGTGCGTCGGCGCGGGAACGGGGGGCGCGGGCGGGCCGCACCATGTGCGGGGGCGGGCTGCCTCACCTGCGTGCGCCGGTGACGGCGTCGCCGGTCGCGCCGTTTCCCGCGCCCCCTTTCGTGCGCCCCTCCTCGGCGCCCCGCACCCCACTGCTACGCCTTGCCCCGCACCTGTGTCAGTGCCGCCCCCGCCAGGACGATGACCGCTCCCACCGGTGTCGACCAGGTCAGGGACTCGCCGAGCAGGGCCACGCCCGCCGCCGTCGCGATGACCGGGATGAAGTACGTGACCATCTGGGCGGTCGTCGGGCCGACCTCGGTGACCAGGCCGTACTGGATGAGGAGGGCCAGACCGGTGCCCAGGGCGCCCAGGGCGGCGACCGCCAGCAGCGGCAGCAGCGGGAAGCGCGCCGGGAACGTGGTGAACAGCGGGGTGACCACGGCGAGTTGCAGGGTGGCCAGGAACAGTTGGGCGCCGGTCATCGACAGGGCCGAGCTGCCGGTGCCGGCCAGGGTGCGGCGGACGTAGATCCATCCGATCGGGTAGCTCAGCGAGGCCAGCAGCGCCAGCGCCGTGCCGCGGGCGTCGAGCCCGCTGAAGCCCTGCCAGGCACCCAGGACCGTCAGCACGCCGAGGAAGCCGAGACCCAGGCCCGCCACCCTGACCCGGGTGGGCCGGTCCTCGGAGAGGGCCACCAGGGACAGGGCCATGCCCCACAGCGGCGAGGTCGCGTTGCAGATGCCCGCCAGGGTGGACGGGATGGTCAGTTCCGCGTAGGCGAACAGGGAGAACGGCAGCGCGTTCAGGAGCAGCGCGGCGACGGTCAGGTGAACCCAGGTGCGGGCACCTCGCGGCAGCCGGTCCCGCTTCACCGCGATGGCGACGGCCAGCACCGCCGTTCCGAACGCCAGCCGGCCGAGCGTGACCTGGAACGGCGCGTAGCTCCCCGTGCCCACCTTGATG
The DNA here is from genome assembly GCF_040682975.1 of Streptomyces sp. NPDC051051. Classification (NCBI taxonomy): domain Bacteria; kingdom Bacillati; phylum Actinomycetota; class Actinomycetes; order Kitasatosporales; family Streptomycetaceae; genus Streptomyces; species Streptomyces sp. NPDC051051. Next base: position 70,071 of record NZ_JBFBCB010000027.1, on the reverse strand, counting down.
AGCAGGAAGCTGAAGCCCCAGATCAGCGAGAGGAACCCGAAGCGCAGCCGCCAGTCCAGGGTGCGGCGGGGCTGGGCGGACGGCCGGACGTCCCCGGACGTGGAGGTGGCCGCGGACGTGGAGGTGGCCGCGGACGCGGGCGCGGACGGAGAACCCGTGGTGGTGGCGGTGGTCATGGTCCTCACCGTCCCCGACAACGACGTCGTAGCACAAGCGAGAATATGCGAGCAATATTTCGTAGCATCGCTTACATGTTGAATCTGGAGCGCCTGCGCACCCTCGACGCCCTCGCCCGGCACGGCTCGGTCAGCGGCGCCGCCGCGGGACTGCACATCACCACCTCGGCCGTCTCGCAGCAGATGGCCAAGCTGGAACGGGAGGTCGGCCAGCAGCTCCTCGCCAAGAACGGGCGGGGCGTCCGGCTCACGGACGCGGGCCGGCTGCTCGCCGACCACGCTGCCCGCATCCTGTCCCAGGTCGAGCTGGCCCAGTCGGACCTGGAGGCCCAGCGCGGCCAGGTGGTGGGGGAACTGAGGCTGTCGGCGTTCCCGACCGCCGCGCGCGGGCTGTTCCCCACCGCACTCGCCGGTCTGCGCGGGGAGCACCCCGGGCTCCGCGTGCGCTCCTGCGAGCTGGAGCCGGAGCGCGGCATCGCCGGGGTGATCCGCGGCGACCTCGATCTCGCCGTCGTCCTGGACTGGTACAACAAGCCGATGCCGGTGCCGGACGGGCTGGTCAAGGCGCCGATCCTGGACGACCCCGCCGACGTGGCGATGCCGGCCGGGCATCCGCTCGCGGGACGGGACGAGGTGGACCTCGCGGAGTTCGCCGGGGACGAGTGGATCACCTGGGGCGACGGCGAGTTCTGTCACGAGTGGCTGATGTTCACGCTCCGCTCGCGGGGCGTCGAGCCGATCGTCGGCCACCGGGCGGCCGAGACGCACACCCAACTCGGTCTGGTGGCCGCCGGTCTGGGGGTGTGCATCGCCCCGCTGCTCGGACGCCACCCGGTGCCGGAGGGAATCGTGATGGTCCCGCTCCGGCAGCGGCTGCGGCGGCACGTCTACGCCCTGTGGCGGGCGGACGCCGACCGCCGCCCGTCGATCAGGGCGGCGGTGCGGGCACTGAAGTCGGCCGCCGACAACCTCGGCTGACACCGGCCGGCCGCCGACGGCCCGGATCGGCACCGGCCGGCCGCCGGCCGACGCGATGGACGCCGGCTTCCGGCCCTGCCGGCCCTACAGGTCGGCCAGTTTGCGGAAGTCCCACGACACGATCTTCTCCGGGCGCAGCCGCGCCCACGCGTGCCGTCCGTCGTGCGGTATGGCGTCCAGACCGAAGTTCTTGCGGGCGAACAGCGTCTCCACGGAGTCGAGTTCGGCGCACAGTTCCCCGGTGCGCGGGATCTCGCCCACGAACTCCACGGTGCCGGACAGCTCCACGCCCCGCAGCGACTCGTACTCCTCGCCACTGTCGATCACGATCGCGACCCGTGGGTCCCGGCGCAGGTCCGCCCAGCGTCTGCTGCGCACCACGGAGTACAGCCACAGTGCGGAGCCGTCCCACAGGAACCACAGGGCGCTCACGTGCGGGGCGCCGTCGGCGGACACGGTGGCCACCCGGCAGGTGCGCTGGGTGGTGAGGAACGCGCTCACCTCGCCCGGCGACATCATGATCTTCCGGCCCCTGCGCTGGGCGACGGTCATCCATCCCTCTTCTCTCTCGGCTACTCTCACGCCACGCACGTCGTGCCGGAGGCATCTCTGGCGTCACGTCGGAAAAGGACGGTCCGCCCGCACAGGATGAGTTCTCCTCCCCGCTCGCGCAACGGTGGCCGTCCCCGCGCGCCGGGGCGGTCGCGTCAGGCCAGCGTGATCGAGTCGCCGCTCACGCTGATCGGCACCTCGGGCAGGGACTTCGTCGCCGGGCCGCTCTTGACGCTGCCGTCGGTGATGGAGAAGTTGCTGTTGTGGCAGGGGCAGTTGATGACCCCGTCGGCGATGCTCTTCACCGCGCAGCCCTGGTGCGTGCACACCGCCGAGTAGGCCTTGTACTCACCCGCCGTCGGCTGCACGACGACCACCTTCTGGTCGGCGAACACCTTCCCGCCGCCCTCGGGGATGTCCGCGGTCGTCGTCAGGGCCGCACCCGCCGCGGCCCCGCCGCCGGTGCTCGCGGACCCGGAACCGCCGGTGGCGCCGGCCGCTCCCGAGGAGTCCGCCGAAGCGGACGGGTCGTCGTCGGAGCCTCCGCACGCGGTCAGCGCGACGGCGAGCCCCGCGGCTCCGGCGGCCGCCACGACGGTGCGGCGGGCGGGTCCCGAGGCGGGGTGGAACGATGCGCTGGTCATGCTGGGGTTCCCTTCGGGCGGATTCGACGGTGTGCCGAGAGGTACGGGCCGCGGGTGCCGCCCGTTCAGCGGCGGTCGAGCCCGTTCGGGCGGTGTCGAGATCCTGACCCGTTCGGGATGAGCGGGGCGTGAGCCACAGCTGTCGCGGAGCTGTCGGCCGGGCCCCGCGGGCCCGCGCGACCCCGGTAGCCTGGGGCGATGCTGAAGGAAGTCATCGCGACCCGTTTCATCACGCCCCTGCGTGAGGGCGGCTCGCTGCCGGGCCTCGTCGAGGCCGACGACCTCGCCGCCTACGTCCTGAAGTTCACCGGCGCCGGACAGGGCCGCAAGACACTCGTCGCCGAGGTCGTCTGCGGAGAGCTCGCCCGCCGCCTGGGACTGAGGGTGCCGCGCCTGGTCACCGTGGAGCTGGACGCCGTGCTGGGGCTCGGCGAACCCGAACAGCAGGTGCAGGACCTCCTCCGGTCCAGCGGCGGCACCAACCTCGGCATGGACTTCCTGTCCGGAGCCCTCGGCTTCGACCCGCTCGCCTTCCCGGTCGACCCCGCCGAAGCCGGGCGGATCGTCTGGTTCGACGCGCTGGTCAACAACGTCGACCGCTCCTGGCGCAACCCCAACCTGCTGGTGCACCGCGGCGACCTGTGGCTCATCGACCACGGCGCCACCATGATCTGGCACCACAACTGGCCCTCCGCCGAGGCCTCCGCGGCCCGCCCCTACGACGCCACCGACCACGCCCTCGCCCGCTTCCGCCCGGACGTCGAGGCCGCCGCGACCGAGCTGGCCCCCCTGATCACCGCCGATCTCCTCACCGAGGTCACCGCCGAGATCCCCGACGTCTGGCTGACCGACGAGCCCGGCTTCGACACCCCGGACGCGCTCCGGCGTGCCTACGCGGCACCCCTCCTCGCGCGCGCCGCCGTCATCCACGAACGCATCGAGAGGGACCGGTGAACGAGCGCCACATCATCAGGGCCAGCGAGGCCAACGAGCGGGACGTCTACGAGTACGCCCTGCTGCGGGTCGTGCCCCGCGTCGAGCGCGGCGAGTGCATCAACGCCGGCGTGCTCGTCTACTGCCGGGCCCAGGGCTACGTCGGCGCCCGCACCCACCTCGACGAGGCCCGGCTGCTGGCGCTGGACCCGGACGCGGACGTGGCCGGGGTGCGCGCCGCGCTGCGCGCCGTGGAGAACGTGTGCGGCGGCGGCGAGGCGGCCGGACAGGCGGAGCACGACGACGCCGGGCGGCGGTTCCGCTGGCTGATCGCCCCCCGCTCGACGGTCGTCCAGCCGGGGCCCGTGCACACCGGGCTCACCACCGATCCCGCGGCCGAGACCGACCGCCTGCTGGACCTCCTGGTGAGGTGAGCGGCCGGGTGATGAATCACACCGCCCCCGTGTGGCGTTGACACCGGATGCCAAGGCTTCTAGCGTCACGTCTGCCGAAGGTACTAAGCGGTCGCTCACCGAGTCGACGGTGATCAGGACGGTCGCTCCCCACACGGACGTACATTCTCGAGGGCGAGGAGAAGCAGCAATGTCCACCACAGAGCAGCGGGTCGCAGTAGTCACGGGCGCGGCGCGCGGCATCGGTGCCGCCACCGCCGTACGGCTGGCCGCCGAGGGCCGCGCGGTCGCGGTGATCGACCTCGACGAGGCCGCCTGCAAGGACACCGTCGAGAAGATCACCGCGGCGGGCGGCCGGGCGATCGCGGTCGGTGCCGACGTCTCCGACGAGGCCCAGGTCGAGGCGGCCGTCGCGCGCGTCGTCGAGGAACTGGGCGCCCCGACGATCCTCGTCAACAACGCGGGTGTGCTCCGCGACAACCTGCTGTTCAAGATGAGCGCCGGCGACTGGGACACGGTGCTCAACGTGCACCTGCGCGGCTCGTTCCTGATGACCAAGGCGGTCCAGAAGCACATGGTCGACGCCGGCTTCGGCCGGATCGTCAACCTCTCCTCGTCCTCCGCGCTCGGCAACCGGGGCCAGGCCAACTACTCCGCCGCCAAGGCCGGTCTGCAGGGCTTCACCAAGACCCTCGCCATCGAGCTGGGCAAGTTCGGCATCACCGCCAACGCCGTCGCCCCGGGCTTCATCGCCACCGACATGACGGCCGCGACCGCCGCCCGCGTCGGCATGGGCTTCGAGGAGTTCAAGGCCGCCGCCGCCACCCAGATCCCGGTGGCGCGCGTCGGTGAGCCCGGCGACATCGCCAACGCGATCGCGTTCTTCACGGGCGAGGCCGCCGGTTTCGTCTCCGGCCAGGTGCTGTACGTCGCCGGCGGACCGCTCAACTAGACCACCAGGGATCACGGACATGACTGAACTGCCCGCACTCTCCGGCAAGGTCGCCCTCGTCACGGGCGCCAGCCGCGGCATCGGCTACGGCGTCGCCGAGGCGCTCGTCGCCCGCGGCGACCGGGTCTGCATCACCGGACGCAACGAGGACGCCCTCAAGGAGGCCGTCGACAAGCTCGGCGCCGACCGCGTCATCGGTGTCGCAGGCAAGGCCCACGACGAGGCGCACCAGGCGATCGCCGTCGAGCGCACGATGGAGGCCTTCGGCCGCGTCGACCACCTGATCAACAACGCCGGTACGAATCCGGTGTTCGGGCCGATCGCCGACCTCGACCTGAACGTGGCGCGCAAGGTGTTCGAGACCAACGTGATCTCGGCGCTCGGCTTCGCCCAGCGCACCTGGCACGCCTGGCAGAAGGACAACGGCGGCGCCATCGTCAACATCGCCTCCGTCGCGGGCCTCGCGCCCTCGCCCTTCATCGGGGCGTACGGCGTGAGCAAGGCCGCGATGATCAACCTGACGCAGCAGCTGGCGCACGAGTTCGCGCCGAAGGTGCGGGTCAACGCCATCGCCCCGGCCGTGGTGAAGACCAAGTTCGCGCAGGCCCTGTACGAGGGCCGGGAGGCCGAGGCGGCCGCCGCCTACCCGCTGGCCCGGCTCGGCGTGCCCTCCGACATCGGGGGCGCCGCCGCGTTCCTCACCTCGGAGCAGTCGGACTGGGTCACCGGTCAGACCCTCGTCGTCGACGGCGGCATGTTCCTCAACGCCGGCGTGGCCTGACGAGACCCCGCCGTACCCGCCGTACGGGCGCCGCCTCCGACACCGGAAGCGGCGCCCGTACGGCCGTGGAAACGTCGCACAGTGTCATGACAACGTCGTCATTCGCCGTGATCCATAACGTGATGTTTGGAGCGGGTTCAGCCGGCGTGGCGCTGCGGTATGGTCTGCCAACCCTTGGCATGGCAGATCGAGGAGCGTGCGCGTGTTCAACCGGAACCGATCCTTGCAGCAGGTCGCGGCGATCGTGTCCATATCCCTGGTGGCCGGATGCAGCCTCCTGGGAGAGGAAGGCTCCGACGACGCCGGGCCGATCGTCGTGGGCACCACGAGTGCCCCCAGCACGCTGGACCCCGCCGCCGCCTGGGACGGCTCCTGGGAGCTGTTCCGCAACGTCTACCAGACGCTGCTGTCGTACCCCAACGGAACGACGACGCCCCAGCCCGACGCCGCCACCTGCGAGTTCACCGACCGCACCAGCCGGACGTACCGCTGCGAACTGCGCGAGGGCCTCTCCTTCTCCAACGGGGACAAGCTCGACGCGCAGGCCGTGAAGTACACCTTCGACCGGATCCTCGCCATCAACGCGCCCACCGGCCCCGCGGGACTGCTCGGCAGCCTCGACCGGGTCGAGGCCGTCGGCGACCGCGAGGTCGTCTTCCGGCTGAACAAGCCCGACGCCACTTTCCCCTTCGTGCTCGCCACTCCCGGCATGTCCCTCGTCGCCCCGGACGACTACCCGGCCAAGGCGGTGCGCGAGGGCGACGGCATCGTCGGTTCCGGCCCGTACGACCTGAAGGCCTACAAGGAGGGCGACCGGGCGGAGCTCGTCCGCAACGACCGCTACAAGGGCGCCGCCGACCGCAAGAACGGCGCCGTGACCATCCGCTACTTCCAGGACTCCGCCGAGATGGTCAAGGCCCTGCGGGCCAAGCGGATCGACATCACCTACCAAGGGCTCGCCGCCGACGACATCGTCGCCCTGGAGAACAAGAGCGCCGAGAACGAGGGCCTCCAGCTCGTCGAGGGCGCCGCCACCAACATCAACTACCTGGTGTTCAACCCCAAGGACAAGTGGTCGGACAAGCTCGCCGTGCGCCGGGCCGTCGCCCAGGTCGTCGACCGGGCCGCGCTCGCCCACAAGGTCTACAAGGACACCGTCGACCCGCTGTACTCGATGGTCCCCAAGGGTCTGACCGGCCACACCACCGGCTTCTTCGACGACTTCGGCGACCCCGACCCGGACAAGGCCCGCTCGATCCTCGACGACGCCGGCATCACCGCCCCCGTGCCGCTCACCCTCTGGTACACCACCGACCGCTACGGCTCCGACACCGCCCTGGAGTTCAAGGAGATCAAGACCCAGCTGGAGGCCTCGGGCCTGTTCGAGGTCACCCTCAAGAGCCGCCCCTGGAAGACCTATGTGGTGGGCTACCAGAAGGGTGAGTACCCGGTGTTCGGGCGCGGCTGGGCCCCCGACTTCCCGGACGCCGACAACTTCATCGCCCCCTTCGTCGGCGAGCAGAACGCGCTCGGCACGCCCTACCCGGCGAAGGAGATCACCCAGGTGCTGCTGCCCCGCTCCCGCCAGGAGAGCGACCGCGCCAACGTGGTGAAGGACTTCCAGGAGGCCCAGCAGATCCTCGTCGACGACGCCCGGCTGCTGCCGCTGTGGCAGGGCAAGCAGTACATCGCCGCGAACGAGGACGTCTCCGGCGGGGAGCGGTCGCTGGACCCGTCGACGATCATGATGGTGTGGGAGCTGTCCCGCAAGACCAGCTGGTAGGCGTGCCGCGGACGCCGTTGTCAGTGGTCACCTGTAGGTTCTGTGCCCGGTAAGTGACCGCACGACGGAGGACGTTGACGTGACCGACATCGCCATGCTGCCCGAGACCTGGCGCGGGGTCCTGGGCGACGAGCTGGAGCAGCCCTACTTCAAGGAGCTGACGGAGTTCGTCGAGGAGGAGCGGGCGAAGGGTCCCGTCTACCCCCCGCGTGAGGAGGTTTTCGCCGCGCTCGACGCGACGCCGTACGACCGGGTGAAGGTCCTGATCCTCGGCCAGGACCCCTACCACGGCGAGGGCCAGGGACACGGCCTGTGCTTCTCGGTGCGGCCCGGGGTGAAGATCCCGCCGTCGCTGCGCAACATCTACAAGGAGATGCACGCCGAGCTGGGCACCCCCGTCCCGGACAACGGCTACCTGATGCCGTGGGCCCGGCAGGGCGTGCTGCTGCTCAACGCGGTCCTCACGGTGCGCGCCGGTGAGGCCAACTCGCACAAGGGCAAGGGCTGGGAGAGGTTCACCGACGCGGTGATCCGGGCCGTGGCCGAGCGGCCCGACCCGGCGGTCTTCGTCCTGTGGGGGAACTACGCGCAGAAGAAGCTGCCCCTGATCGACGAGACCCGGCACGTGGTGGTGAAGGGCGCGCACCCCTCACCGCTGTCGGCGAAGAAGTTCTTCGGCTCCCGTCCGTTCACGCAGATCAACGAGGCGGTGGCCCGGCAGGGCCACGAGCCGATCGACTGGACGGTGCCGAACCTGACCTGATCCCCACCGGGCCGGTCCCCCCGGCGGACCGGCCCGGTGCCGCCTGACCGGGATCTCCGGTGCCTGCGGTTAGCGTCTTCGCAACAACGCAAGGAGGGTTCGTGGCGGAGCATCGGCAGGAACAGGCGGCGCCGGACGCCGTGCTGACCCGGATCGGGCAGCTGGTGATGCTGCACCACGGGGGAGACCGGGAGGAGGCCAGGCGGCGCCTGCTGGAGCTGTGGGAGGAGCTGGGCGAGGAGGGCGACGCGCTGCACCGCTGCACGGTCGCCCACTACCTCGCCGACACCCAGGACGACCCCTTCGACGAACTGGCCTGGGACCTGAGAGCGCTGACCGCGGCCGAGGAGCACGAGCGGGCGCCCGCCGTGCGGGCGCTGTACCCCTCGCTCCACCTCAACCTCGCGGCGGACTACGTCAAACTCGGCCGTACGGAAGCCGCCCGCACCCATGTGCGCAAGGCCCGCAGAGCGGCCCGGGGACTCGGCGACGACACCTACGGCGACGGCGTGCGGGCGGCCATCAGCAGGATGGAGCTGCGGCTGGGGGAGGGCGGTCAGGACCACCTCCGGTCCGAGTAGGCGGGACGGCGGGGTCTCAACGCCCGTAGGTGCCCTCGCAGATCACGGACTCCGGGCTGCCCGGCCGCCAGCCCCCGTACTTCCGGCCGAGGTCGCACACATCGGCGTTCCCGCGCGCCCCCTCCTTCCCGTCGGGGACCTCGGCGCGCGGCTGCGCGGGGCGACGGCGTTCCGGCCGGGCCGGTCCCGGGCGCGCCGGGGCCGGCGGGCGGTGGCGGGCGGACGGAGGCTGCGCGGCGGGCGCCGCGGGCGCGGTCCGCCGTGGTGACGCCGGTGTGCTCGGCTCCCGCCCGGGCTCCGTCCCGACCATCTCCAGAGCCTCCCGGGCCGGTGCCTGCACCTCCTGTGTCCCGGTCCGTCCGTCGGGCCGTGGCAGGGACGGCTGGGCCGGGCCCGCGGGCGGGCGGGGTACGGGCGGGTACCGGACGGTCACGCATCCGGCGAGGGCCGTGACGGCCACGGTCACCAGAAGCGTTGCGGTAGTCGTCGTTCGCTGCACCCGCGTCACTCTGCTGGCTCCGGCGCGCCGAGGCACGGCGCACCGGCGGAGGATGCCCCACACGGGTGATCCCGTACCCCTCAGGGAGGACGCGCGGTGGCCGGGGGTGACGTGACGTCAGTCGCCGGTGACGCCGTCGATCCGCTCGCGCAGCAGATCGGCGTGGCCGTTGTGCCGCGCGTACTCCTCGATCATGTGCGTGTGGATCCAGCGCAGGCTGAACGGCTCCCCGGTGAACCGGCTCCTGCCGCGGGAGAGGTCGTCCAGCCCGAAGCCGGCCGCGTTGCGCCGGGCGATCGCGATCTCGGCCTGCCAGGAGGCGTACGCCTCCTGCCAGGTGTCCTGCTCGGTGAGGTGGAAGTCGCCGTCGCGGTCCTCGTCGCTGTAGTGGATCGGGCCGGCCTCGTCGCCCGTGAGGACCCTGCGGAACCAGCCGCGCTCCACGTCCGCCATGTGCCGCACCAGCCCCATCAGGGACAGTTCGGAGGGGGGCACGGACGCGGTGCGGAGCTGGGCGTCGGTGAGGCCCTCGCACTTCCACGCGAGGGTCCGCCGGTGGTAGTCCAGCCAGCCTTCCAGCATGGTGCGTTCGTCGGCGTTCTGGGCGGGTTCGGTGCGCTCGGTCGTCATGCCCGCATGGTCGCCCGGCCGGCCCCTTTGCCACCACACGTTTTCCGCCGGGCAGAGGTCGGCGGGCGAGGGGCCGGCGGTTCCCGCAGCCCGGACCGGTCTCTCCGGGCCGGGGACCCGGCGCCCGCGCGGCTCGGAGGGCTCGCGGCTCGGCCCGCCGGGCCGCTCCCCAGGCCCTCGGCAGACGCCGCCCGCCTCCCACCACGGCCGCCTCGGCGGCGCCGGCCGCACGATGCTCCCGCGGCTCGCCCGACCCGCGACCAGGCCGGCGTGTACGCCGTCGTCCCCGCCGGGCGTCACACCGGCCGCCCCGCCCGCCCGCCCGGCTGCCTCTCCGGGCGCATCCCGCGTCCGCCCGGCCCTCGTCGCCGTACGCAACGGCGACCCGGCGACCCGGCGACCCGCCGCCCCGGGCCCCTGCCGCGCGGGCCTCGGCGGGAGCGCCCGCCGGACGCCGCCGAGGGCCCCGTATGCTGCCGTGCAGGCAGGCGCGGACCAGCAGTGAAGGAGCCCCCGTGAAGGTCGGCTGCATCGGACTCGGCGACATCGCGCAGAAGGCGTATCTGCCGGTGCTCGGCGCGCTGCCCGGCATCGAACTCCATCTCCAGACGCGCACCCCGGCCACCCTCGACCGGATCGCCGACAGCCTGCGCCTGCCGGCCGGGCGACGCCACCGCGACCTCGACGCGCTGCTCGCCCAGGGCCTGGACGCCGCTTTCGTGCACGCCCCCACCGCCGTCCACCCCGAGATCGTCACACGGCTCCTGGAAGCGGGTGTCCCGACCTACGTCGACAAGCCGCTGGCGTACGACCTCGCCGACTCCGAGCGGCTCGTCGCGCTCGCGGAGGAGCGCGGGACCAGCCTGGCCGTGGGCTTCAACCGGCGGTTCGCCCCCGGGTACGCGCAGTGCGCCGACCACCCGCGCGAGCTGATCCTGATGCAGAAGAACCGCGTCGGCCTGCCCGAGGAGGCGCGGGCGATGGTCCTCGACGACTTCATCCACGTCGTCGACACCCTGCGCTTCCTCGCCCCGGGACCGGTCGAGGACGTGACCGTGCGGGCCCGCGCCGAGGCCGGGCTGCTGCACCACGTCGTCCTCCAGCTCTCCGGTGACGGCTTCACCGCGCTCGGGGTGATGAACCGGCTCAGCGGCTCCAACGAGGAGATCCTGGAGGTGTCCGGCCAGGACACCAAGCGCCAGGTGGTCAACCTCGCCGAGGTGATCGACCACAAGGGGCAGCCGACCGTGCGGCGGCGCGGCGACTGGGTGCCGGTGGCCCGCCAGCGCGGCATCGAGCAGGCGGTGCTGGCCTTCCTCGACGCCGTCCGCGCGGGAAGGACGCTCAGCGCCCGGGACGCGCTGGCGACTCACGAACTGTGCGAGCGGGTGGTCCGAGCGGTGCGGGAGCGTTCCGGCGCGGCCTGACCGCCCGCGCCCCCTCCACCAGGCCGAGTCCGAGGAGGACGAGCAGGGCGGCGTGGACCGGCCAGTCGCCGAAGCGGACGTACGGGGTGACACCGTCCGCGAGCGGCACCTCGTAGACGGCGGCGGTGCTCGCGTCCGTCCCCAGCCGCGGGCCGAGCCGCCCGCCGCTCGCGTCGTACACCGCCGAGACACCCGTCAGCGTCGCGTGCACGAAGGGGCGGCCGGTCTCCGCGGCCCGCAGGGCGCCCAGCGAGGCGTGCTGCGCGGGGGCCCAGCTGTTCTGGAACGTCGACGTCGACGACTCGCCCACCAGGACGCCCGTGCCGTCCTCGACGAGATGGCGGCTCATGTCGGGGAACGCCGTCTCGAAGCACACCAGCGGGCCGATGCGCAGGCCCGCCCCGGTGTTCATCACGACCTGCTCCGTGCCGCGCCGCCGGTCCTCGCCGGCCGCCTTGCCGACGGACGTGGCCCAGCCCAGCAGCGACCGGGCGGGGACGTACTCACCGAACGGCACCAGCCGCATCTTGTCGTACCGGTCGCCGGTCGGTCCGTCCGGTCCGACCAGGACCGAACTCTTGTAGATGCCGGGCCGGTCGGACCGGCGGGCGTCCACGTTGACCAGGATGTCGGCGCCGGTCGCGCGCGACAGCGCGGCCAGCCGGCGCGCCAGGTCGGGACGGTCGGCCAGGTCGTGGCCGACGCTGCTCTCGCCCCAGACGATCAGATCGACGTCCTGCCCGACGAGCCGCCGGGTCAGCTGCTCCTCCCGGTCGAAACGGTGCTCGGGCCCGTCGACGACACCGGCCTGTACGACGGCTATCCGCGCCTGTCCGTCGGTCTCCGGCCGCGGCGACCACACCCATGCGGCGGAGGTCGCGGCGGCCGTCGCCACCAGGCCGGCGACGGCCGGCACCCGGTGCGCCGGCACCGCGACGAGCAGGGCGAGGGCGACGTTCACCGCCACCACCAGGAAGCTCAGCAGCCACACCCCGCCGACGGACGCCAGCCGCAGCGCCGGCTCCACCTGCCACTGGCCGGCCCCGAGCACACCCCACGGCCCGCCCAGCCCCTGCCAGGAACGGACCAGCTCCACGGCCAGCCAGCCCGAGGGCAGCACCAGCAGCGCGGCTGCGGCCCGGCCCCGCGAGGGCACCCCGCCGAGGAACCGGCGCACCAGCCAGCCCCACGGCGCCCACAGCGCGCCCAACAGGGCGGCGAGGACCAGCGTGAAGACGTGCAGGCTCGGCAGCAGCCACACGTGCATGGACAGCATGAACCCGAACCCGCCGGCCCAGCCGTCGTACAGGGCCCGCCTCCCCGTGGGCGCCGAACGCGCCAGCAGGAGCCAGGGGACCAGCGCGGCGTACGCCCACCACCACAGGCCGGGCGCCGGGAAGGACGGGACGGGCAGCGCGCCTGCCAGGGCCACGAGGGCCGAGCGCCGCCACGGGGAGGAGAGCCAGTGACCGAACGTCTTCATACGGCACCTCCCTACCCCGTGGTCGCTCCAGTGTGCGCGTCCGGGGCGATCTCCGACCAGATGGTCTCCGGCGGACGGGGAGCCGTCCGGTCAGCCGGTGATGTCCCGGCCCGGCAGCCGGCGCCACTTCTCCCGCACCACCACCTCGCGCACCCGCCAGCCGTCCTCCGTCCGCAGCAGTTCGAAGGCGTACCGGCCGCCGCACACGAGGTCCGGCGGCCCGGCGGCCCCCTCCTCCCCGCCCGCCAGCCGCATCGGGTTCACGTAGTCGGCCTGGACCCGGGCGGTGTCGCCCAGGTCCTGTTCCAGGATCCCGAAGCGCAGCCGGCGGTTGACGATCAGATGCTGGCGCATCGAGAACATCCGCATGCTTTCCTCCAGCCAGGCGGCGACCTTCCCCACCTCTCCCTCGATGCCGCCGGCCGAGCGGTGGTCCACCCGCCCGTCGGAAGTGAACAAGGCCCGGTAGGCCGCCCAGTCGCCGTCGTCGACGGCGACCGCGTAGTCGGTGATCAGACCGTCGACGGCCAGGCGGTCCATCACGGCCGCGAGCTCCACACGCTGCGTCATGGCCCGAGTGTCGGGCCTGGCGGGCGCGGCGCCAAGGGCCGTGCGGGTACGTCCGCCCGATCGGCGCGGCGCGAAGCGCCGAAGTCCTTACGGCAGGAACCGGGCCGGGCGGGTCCGTGCCCCCGCGCAGCCCTGACCGGCGTATCCCCGAGCGGCGTACCCATAGGGTGAGTTCCATGTCTGACACGTTGAGTTCCACGAGGACCCGCGCCGCGCTCCGCGCGTCGGCGCGCATATCCGTCGAGTTGTTGCTGCTCCTCGTGGGGCTCGCGGTCGCACTGTGGCTGTTGGGACAGATGTGGTCGATCGTGTGGCCGCTCGTCGTCGGCCTGTTCCTGACCACCCTGACCTGGCCCCCGACGCGCTACCTGCGCCGGCGCGGCTGGCCGCCCGCCCTCGCCGCGTCGCTGGTGACCGTCCTGTTCCTGCTGGTCGCCGCGGGCATCGTGGCGCTGATCGCGATACCGGTGGCCTCCCAGTCCGGGGAGCTGACCGACGGGGTGGTCGAAGGCCTGCAGAGGGTGCGCGAATGGGCCGCCGGGCCGCCGCTGAACATCGGCGACGACCAGATCACCAAGGCCTTCGACACCGGAGTCGCCCGCGCCCAGGACGGCCTGGGGAGCATGGTCACCGCCGTCGTCACGGGAGTGAGCACGGTGATCGACGGTCTGGTCACCGCGGTCCTGGCGATCTTCCTGATGTTCTTCTTCCTCAAGGACGGCCCCCGGTTCCTGCCCTGGCTGGCCCGCCAGCTGCCCGGCCGGTTCGCCACGGACGTCCCGACGGTGGCCGCCCGCAGCTGGGACACGCTGGGCGCGTTCGTCCGGTCGCAGGCGGTCGTCGGTCTGCTCGACGCGGTGCTCATCGGCCTCGGGCTGTGGATCCTGGACGTGCCGCTGGTGCTTCCGCTGGCGGTGCTGACCTTCGTCTCCGCGTTCGTGCCGATCGTGGGCGCGCTGTTCGCCGGATTCGTCGCCGTCCTCATCGCGCTGGTCTCCAACGGTCTGACGGACGCGCTGATCGTGCTGGCCATCATCGTCGTGGTGCAGCAGCTGGAGGGCAACGTCTTCCAGCCGATGATCCAGAGCCGGGGGCTCGGCCTGCACGCGGCGGTGGTCCTGCTGGCGGTGACGCTCGGCGGCAGCCTCGCCGGGATCGTCGGCAGCCTGCTCTCGGTGCCGGTCGCGGCATTGCTCGCGGTGATCTGGAACTACGTGCGCGAGCAACTCGGCGACCCGGCCGAGGAGCCGGGGGCGGACGAGGCGCACGACGGGGCCGTGGTGCCGTCGTAGCGCCCTCGCCGGGGAAGGCGCCGGGAAGGGGGCGGCGCGGCGCACCGCCGACCCGGTCGGGGGAGCGCCCGGCCGGTCGGGCAGGGGTCAGGGCGAGGGCCCGGCCGGGAGACGCGCCGCGGCGGGGCCGGCCTCAGGCCGCCCTGACGACCTCTCCGCGGACGGCCGCGGCCCACTCGACCACCAACAGCTCGTACTCCGCCCGCTCCTGGGCCGACAGCGACCCGCCCGCGCGCAGCCACAGAGCCCGGATCTGCTCGTTCAACTCGGCGGCAGACCGCACGGAACCAGGGGCTAATGAACTCGGGGACATGCGCAACAGCCTAGGCGCAAGCACTGACACTGCGCTACCGGGTGGCTACGCAATCCCTATGGGCTTGGTCACGGGCCGCGTTCCCCGCGCGGGGGCGGTGTTTTCGGCCGGGGCGAAGGGGCGAAGGAACGGCGGCCTGCCGGTGCCCTGCCCGGCAACTTCACGCGTAGTACTCTCGCCGAAGTGGTCCGATGACGCGCCGGGAGGGTGTCCATGGCGAGACGGAACGACGAGCGGCGCGCCGCCCTGGTGGATGCCGCGATCGAGGTGCTGGCCCGGGAGGGAGCCCGAGGCCTGACCTTCCGGGCGGTGGACGCCGAGGCCGCCGTGCCCGTCGGCACCGCGTCCAACTACTTCGCCAACCGCGACGACCTGCTCACCCAGGCCGGCGCCCGCGTCTACGAGCGGCTCCAGCCCGACGAGGCCACGCTCGCCCGGCAGCGCACGGCCGGCCGCGACCGGGAGACGTACGCGGAGCTGATGCGTGAACTGGTCGGCCGCGTCGCCTCGTTCCGCACCGGCTACCTCGCCCTGCTCGAACTGCGCCTCGAGGCCACCCGCCGCCCCGAACTGCGCAAGGTCCTCACCGAGCGGGTCCGGGCCGACGTCGAGGGGAACGTCGCCTATCACGAGGCCTCCGGGCTCCCCGGGGACGCCATGGCCGTCAAGCTGCTCATTCTGGCGCTGAACTGGCTGATCGTGGAGCAGCTCACCCTGCCGGACGTCTTCACGGCGGCGGAGCGCGAAGAACTGGTGGCGGCGGCGGTCGACCGGATCGTGGCGGCCGACTAGGACGGTCCCACTGCCCGCGGCCGGGATCGCCCCGGCCGGTCGCGGAACGGCTGTACCGGGGCGGCGCGGGTCGACTGCCGCCCGGGCGGGGTCAGCCCGCCGACTCCGCCGCGTGCGGGCTCAGGACGCCCATCGCGACGAGGGCGATGATCACGATGCCGAGGACCACGCGGTAGTACACGAACGGCATGAACGACTTGGTGCTGATGAACTTCATGAACCAGGCGATGACGGCGTATCCGGACGCGAACGCGATGACCGTCGCGAACCCCGTCGGCCCCCAGGCCACGTGGCCGCCCTCCATGGCGTCCTTCAGCTCGAAGACGCCGGAGGCCAGCACCGCCGGGATGGCGAGCAGGAACGAGTAGCGGGCCGCGGCCTCACGCTTGTAGCCCATGAACAGGCCGCCGCTGATCGTGGCGCCGGAACGGGAGACGCCCGGGATGAGGGCGCAGGCCTGGCAGAGGCCGAAGATCAGGCCGTCCTTGACGCCCAGGTTCTCCAGGCCCTTGCGCTGCTTGGGCGCCCGGTGCCGGCCGCCGTTCTCGTCGCGGGCGGCCAGCCGGTCGGCGATGCCGATGACGATGCCGACGACCACGAGCATCGTCGCGGTGATCCGCAGGTCGCGGAACGGGCCCTCGATCTGGTCCTTGAGGGTGACGCCGAGGACGCCGATCGGGATCGAGCCGACGATCACCAGCCAGCCCATCTGGGCGTCGTGGTCCTTGCGCATCGTCTTGTCGAAGAGCGACCTGGTCCACGCGGAGATGATCCGCCCGATGTCCTTGCGGAAGTAGATCAGCACCGCGGCTTCCGTGCCGATCTGCGTGATCGCCGTGAAGGCCGCCCCGGGGTCCTCCCATCCGGAGAAGGCCGCGGTCAGCCGCAGGTGCGCGCTGGAGGAGACGGGGAGGAACTCGGTCAGCCCCTGGACGAGTCCGAGGATGAGAGATTCAAACCAAGACATGAGGTTACGGAGTCCAAGTGCCGATCGGAGAGGGCGACGGACACGGCGAGCCGCCGCGCGCGGTGATCAGGTGATCAAGTGATGTGCCGGAGGCAGCGTAGCGCCCCCGGGTGACAGGCCCGGCACAGGGGTTTCGAAGAGGGGTGCGCAGGGGAAGCGCGCACGGCGGTCGAACAGGGCGTATGTGTTGACCGGCCCGGGGGCCGCCGCTTACGTTGCTGCCGAGGGAAAGCGCTTGCTACGGCGGTTGCCGTGCTTGCCGCTCTCGTTCCCGCTGCCGGGCCGTTCGTCGGAGGAGTGCTGATCACGCCCATGTCCCCATCCCCTCCGCTCGCCGGTCGCCGCATCCGCGCCGCCGTCATCGGCACCGGTGCCATCGCCCGCGGCTCCCATCTGCCGGCGCTCGCCCAGCTCGCGGCGGAAGGCCAGACCGAGGTCGTCGCGGCGGTCGACATCGACGCCGGCGCGGTCGAGGCCTTCTGTGCGGAGGGCAGGATTCCGCACGCCTACACCGATCTGGAGCGGATGCTCGCGGAGCAGCGCCCCGACCTGGTGACGATCTGCACCCCGCCGACCCTGCACCGCGAGCAGAGCGTCGCCGCGCTGCGGGCGGGAGCCTGGGTGTGGTGCGAGAAGCCGCCCGTGCCGACCCTCGCCGACTACGACGCCGTGATGGCCGAGGAGGGGGACGCCGGGGGGCCGTACGCCTCGATCGTCTTCCAGCACCGGTTCGGGTCCGGTTCCGATCACGTACGGCGGCTGCTCGCCGAGCGGGCGATGGGGCGGCCGCTCGTCGCCCACTGCCAGACGACCTGGTACCGAGACACCGCCTACTACGCCGTTCCCTGGCGCGGGCGCTGGCGGACCGAGGGCGGCGGTCCCGCGATGGGCCACGGCATCCACCAGATGGACCTGCTGCTCGATCTGCTCGGACCGTGGAGCGAGGTGCGGGCCATGGCCGGCCGGCTCGTCCACGACGTGGAGACCGAGGACGTGTCCACCGCCCTGGTCCGGTTCGAGAACGGCGCCATGGCCACGATCGTGAACAGCGTCCTCAGTCCCGACGAGGTCAGCCGGATCCGCGTGGACTGCGAGCACGCCACCGTCGAGCTGACCCATCTCTACGGCCACGGCAACGACAACTGGCGGATCACCCCGGCACGGGACGTCCCCGCGGAACGGGCGGCGGCCTGGCAGGACTTCGGCGCGGACGTGCCCAGTTCGCACCTGGCCCAGCTGCGGGCGCTCGTCGCCGGCATGCGGGCGGGGGAGCGGCCGCGCAGCAGCGGCGCCGACGGGCGCACCAGCCTGGAACTGATCAGCGCCCTGTACAAGTCGGCGTTCACGGACGTGACGGTGAGGCGGGGCGAGATCGGGCCCGGCGACCCGTTCTACACGGCCCTGCACGGGGGCGCTCCCGGCTGGGCACCCGTCGTCACGCCCGCCGCCGGGCCGGCCGCTCCCGCCGCCGGGCCGGCCGCTCCCGCCGCCGGGCCGGCCGGGGAGTCCGCCATGACTCCGGTGGCTCCGGCCGCCCCGGTCGGCAGCCGGGAGGGGTCGGCATGACCGGGCTCCGCCTCGTCCACGCCCACGGCGACCGCGTCACCGTGACCGACTCCGCCAGCGGCGTCGAACTGCTCGCGTACGTCTACCGGCCCGAGGCAGCCTGGGAGGCGCCGAAGCCGTACATCCACCCGTTGCGCACCCTGGCGGGCGATGTCGTCACCGACTACCGGCCCAACGACCACCGCTGGCACAAGGGGCTGTCGCTGACCGCCTCCCACCTCTCGGGCGCCAACCTGTGGGGCGGCAACAGTTACGTGCACGGTGAGGGGTATCTCGCACTCCCGGAGCGCGTCGGCTCGATGGCGCACGTCGGCTTCGACGAGGTCACGGCGGACGGTGACCGGGTCGTCCTCGCCGAGCGGCTGACCTGGCATCCGTACGGCGGGGAGCTGTGGGCGGAGGAGCGGCGCCGGATCGAGGTGCACGACGTGGACCGGGCCGCCGGTTCCTGGGCGCTGACCTGGAGCAGCGCGATCACCAACCGCCGGGAGGAGCCGCTGCGGTTCGGCAGTCCGACCACCGCCGGACGGGAGATGGCCGGCTACACGGGCCTGTTCTGGCGCGGTCCGCGCGCCTTCCGCGACGGCCGGATCATCGGCCCCGACGGTGAGGGGCCCGCACTGATGGGCACGCAGGGCCCCTGGCTCGCGCTGTCCGGCGAGCACGACGGCACCGACGGGCACGCCACGGTCGTCTTCGCGCACGCCCCCGAGAACGACCAGTCCGGCGACGCCGGGTCCCATCCCGCGCACTGGTTCGTCCGCAACGAGCCCTTCGCGGGCCTGGCCCCGTCCTGGGCCTTCCACGACGAACTGGAACTGGCCCCCGGCGACACCCTCACCCGCCGCTACCGGGTGGTGGTGGCGGACGGCGCCTGGGAGCGGAAGGAGATCGCCGAGTACCTGGCGGCGCATCCCTGGTGAGCGGGGTCCGGTCCCCGTCGGTCGTCCGAACCGCGTCGGGGGCCGGCACATCCGGTGCCTCTCGTGCCTCTCGTGCCTCTCGTGCCTCTCGTGCGGATCGTGCCGGGCTCGCGAGGTCCGGTCCACGCGGAAACGCCTGACGACTTCCGGCAGAAGGGCGCCTCTTCCCCCTGACCGTCGGGGCGGGCGGAACGTCGAGGCCCGTGGGAGGAGGCTCCCGCCCCTGCCGCCCCGGGGTCCGCCCGGCTCCTCGTGGCGTCGTACGGACATGGACTCCCGGAGTCGGGGCAGGCGCGATGGCATGCAGGTACATCAGGCGTATGCCACGGCCCACGGCGGGACCGGACCGACGGTCGGGGCCTCACAGCGGCGCACCGGGGGAAGGCACCGCCGCTCCGAACGGCGATGGGGCCGCTGGCACCGCAGGCTTCTGGCCTACCGCAGCATCGAACTGCTGGTGTCCCCCGCGCCGGAAACGGCGGGTGAGGAATGCCTGCTGCTGGTGCACATCCGCAAGGTGGTCGGGCGGGTGACCTACCGGTCCTGCGGCGAGTGCGCCCAGGGCGTGATCACCAACATGGTTCTCGACGAACCCTTCCGCGACAGCGGACTGGGCACCAGGGCACTGTCACATCTGAAGTCCCAGTACCCGGACATCACCTGGCGCACCACGCTCGACAAGCGTCTCACCCGTGATCTGCTGCGCCGGATGCGCATCCCCGGAACAGCCGCCGCAGGCCCCTGCCCCCACGCCCGGTCTGCTCCCGCCACCGCGGGCTGAGAGCGACGCCGCAGGGGCCCGCGCGCCCGGTCGCTCAGGTCGCCTCAGTAGACGCTCAGGCCGTACGCCGACAGCCACTCGGCCACCGGCTGGTAGTAGGTGAACCCTCCCGAGCCGCAGTTCCCGCTGCTGCCGACGATGATGCCGAGGGCCGTGCCGCCCGAGAAAGCCGGACCGCCGGTGTCTCCGGGTTCGGAACAGACGGTGGACCGGAACAGTCCGTACACGGTGCCCCCGCCGTAGTCGACGGTGACGTTCACGGCCTGGACGGTCCCGCAGCGGTGTCCGGTGGTCCGTCCGACGTGGCAGACCGACTGCCCGACGACGGGGTTCGCCGCGCCGGTGATGTCGCGGGTGCCGGCGCCGGCACCCAGCGAGACCTCGCCCGGGTAGGCGACCGCCGTGTTCGTGTACCGGACGCTCGCGTAGTCGTTGCCCGGGAAGCTGACTCCCGCGGTGACGCCGACGACGACGGTCAGGGCGGCGTCGGCGTACCAGGTACGGGCGTCCTGGGCGCACCGGCCCGAAACGAGCGCGTACAGCGCGGATCCGGAGCGGGCGTTGAAGCCCACGGTGCAACGGGTGCCGGTGCTGTAGAGGGTGTCGCCCCCGCGCACCGCGGCAGCCGCCCGTTGACCCGCTCGCTCCTCGGCACGGGCGGCCGGTCCGATGGCGGCGGACCAGCCGAGGAGCAGCGCCAGCACGACGACGGCCCGGACGACGGTTCGGAGGGGGCTTTCGGTACGCAGGGGACTCACGGCGACCTCCTATGACATGTGCCTGACATTGTGGGTCTTCCGGACCCGGACGGTCAGACCGAAAGCCGCCAACCGCAGAGGCGGAGCACGTGGACGGGGCGCCGCCTCCGAGCGTCCTGACGTGCGAGTCGTCGATCACCGCCCTGGACCGGTCCGGTGCGGAAGCGCCGTTCCGCCGGGCGTGGTCAGGCGGCCGCCGGACCCGCCACCGTCCAGCCGGGGGCCTGGGGGTGGGCCGAGATGTCCTCGTGGTGGACCGGGGCGCCGCAGGCCGTGCAGGTGACCACGGGGACCATCTCGTGGCCGCAGACGTGCTCGACGACCATGGGGCGGTCGTCGTCCGCGCGGAGGTGGCGGTCGCCCCACGCCATGAGCGTCAGCAGGACCGGTTCCAGTTCGAGCCCCGCCCGGGTGGGCCGGTACTCGAAGCGCTGCGGGCGCTCGCTGTACGCGCGCTTGGTCAGGATCCCCGCGTCCACCAGGCGGCGCAGCCGGGTGGCCAGGATGTCGCGCGGGGCGCCGATGTTGCGCACCAACTGGTCGAAACGGCCGTTGCCCAGGCACACCTCCCGCAGGACGAGCAGGGAGTGCTTCTCGCCGACCAGCGCCAGGGCGTCGGCGATGGAACAGGGACGCGGGTCTTTGGTGGAGGCGGCCATGCCGCCCAGTCTAGAGGAGGGTTGGATTTCCCAACTTGCGGGTTTGATTTTCCAACTCACGACGCTATGGTGAGTTCGGATTTCCTACTCACCGGTAATCGCCGTGCCCGGCGACCGGTCACCGCCCGGCGGCCAAGGAGGCCCGCACATGCGTGACGCAGTCATCGTCGAAGCCGTACGCACCCCCATCGGCAAGGGCAAGCCGAACGGCTCTCTCGCCCACGTCCACCCCGTCGAACTCCTCGCCCACACCCTGCGCACCCTCGTCGAGCGCTCCGGCGTCGACCCCGCGCTCATCGACGACGTCATCGGCGGCACCGTCGACCAGGTCGGCGAGCAGGCCATGAACACCACCCGGTACGCCGCCCTGTCGGCGGGCTTCCCGGAGGCGGTGCCCGCGACCACGGTGGACCGGCAGTGCGGCTCCTCCCAGCAGGCCGTGCACTTCGCGGCGCAGGGCGTCATCTCCGGCGCCTACGACCTCGTCGTGGCCTGCGGCGTGGAGTCGATGAGCCGGGTGCCGATGTGGTCCAACGTGCCGTCCGGCAAGGACCCCTTCGGTCCGGGCGTCGCCGAGCGCTACCCGCAGGGTCTGGTCCCGCAGGGCATCAGTGCCGAACTCATCGCCGCGAAGTGGTCGATCACGCGCGAGCGGATGGACGCCTTCGCCGTCTCCTCGCACCGCAAGGCGGCCGAGGCCTGGCAGAAGGGCCTGTTCGACGCCGAGGTCGCGCCCCTCGACGGTGTCTCGCGCGACGAGTGCGTCCGTCCGGACACCGACCCGGACGTGCTGGCGGGGCTCCGGCCCGCCTACCACGACCCCGCCTTCGCGGAGCGCTTCCCGCAGATCGAGTGGAACGTCACCGCGGGCAACGCCAGCCCGGTCAACGACGGCGCCTCGGCCGTGCTGATCACGTCCGGCGACACCGCCGCCCGCCTCGGCCTGCGCCCGCTGGCCCGCCTGCACAGCTTCGCCGTGACCGGTTCCGACCCGCTGCTGATGCTCACCGGAGTCGTCCCGGCGACCGAGAAGGTCCTGCGCCGGGCGGGCCTGCGCCTGGACGACATCGACCTGTTCGAGGTCAACGAGGCCTTCGCCGCCGTCGTACTCGCCTGGGCGCAGGAGACCGGCGCCGACCTGCGCGAGGTCAACGTGCGCGGGGGCGCGATCGCGCTCGGCCACCCCCTGGGCGCGAGCGGTACCCGGCTGACGACGACCCTGGTCCACGCCATGCGCGAACGCGGAGCCCGCTACGCCCTCCAGACGATGTGCGAGGCGGGTGGTCTCGCCAACGCGATGATCCTCGAGGGCCTCTGACACGCGACGCGTCCCTCACACGAACGCGTCTGACACGCGGAGGCGTCCGACATGCGGGCGCCTCGGCAGGACGGACGCCGGTGCCCGCGTGGGCCTGGGCGGCGGCGCGGGTGGTGGTGCGGGCGGGCTCAGCGGCGGCGCAGGTGGTGGCGTTTGCGCCAGGCGACCACCGCGCCCGCCGCCGCGGGCAGGGCGATGACCGCCATCGAGACCAGGAAGAGGGGCGAGGTCGGGGACGAGGCGCTCGCTCCGGCGACGACGTACGCGGTCGTGTTCGGGATCGAACCGAGCGCGGTCGCGGCCAGGAACGGCAGCCAGCCCATGCGGGAGACGGCGGCGCAGTAGTTCGCCGCCCAGAACGGCACCCCCGGGAACAGCCGGGCCGCCAGCATCGACCGCAGTCCGTGCCGGCTCAACTGGCCGTCCGCCGCCTTCAGCAGCCGCCCCCGCAACAGGGGCCGCAGCGCGTCCTGGCCGAGGATCCGGCCGAGACCGAAGGCGAGCCCAGCGCCCAGCACCGTGCCCGTCAGCGCCGCGCCGGTCCCCAGCTGCGAGCCGAACAGCGCTCCGGCGGCCAGGTTCAGCAAGGGGCGCGGCACGAACGCCACCGTGCACAGGCCGTACGCCGCCGCGAACACCGACGCCGCGGCGAATCCGCCCAATTGGGGCGGCCAGCCCTCCGAGAGGAGCCGCTGCGGCTCGAACAGCAGCACGCTCGACGCGGCCGCCGTGAGAAGCGCGACCAGGAGCGAGAACCGCGCCCACGGCGAGAGCAGCGTTCTCGTGCAGCGTGCGGCGAACCCCGTGGGCGTCGGGGCGACGACGGGCAGGGGGACGAGCGGTACGGGGACGACCAGCTCAGTGGCGGTGGCCCGGGGAGAGGCCGTGGCGGTGCCCCCAGAGCGGGTGTGGGCATCGAGCATCCGGCGACACTAACCGAAGGACGGGTGTGATCGCCGTATGGTCCGTCTCATGACCGTCACGGGAGCGGAGGCGGCGGAGGCACCGCCCGGCGCTCTCGCCGGCACCGTCCTGGAGCGGCCGGCCGCCGGGCACGGGGCCGCGGCCGATCCCGCGAGGCGCTGAGGAACACCAGGCGTGGGCCGGGCCGCTCGGGCCGGCCAGGGTCCTCCCGTCCCGCCCGCCCGGGGAAAACCGTTCGACACCGGTTCCGCCGTCGGCGAGGATCGGCCCCATGTTCCGGTACGCCTTCCTCCTCGCGGCATCCGCAGTCGCGGATGCGCCGAAGGCTGCCGTTCCCGTTCTCGCGGCCGCTGTCGACGGCGCCCGAAGCTGACCCTCTCCGGATCGACCGGCGGACCCCGCAGGGGGAGGGTCGGCGAGTTCCTCGGGGTCCCCGTCCCGGCCGGCGCGTCCTTCGCCGCCGGGGCCGTCACGCAGCACCCTCCGAGAGGCTTCGAGGTATCGCCATGCCCAAGACGGCTTACGTGCGCACCAAACCGCACCTGAACATCGGCACCATGGGTCACGTCGACCACGGCAAGACCACGCTCACCGCCGCCATCACCAAGGTCCTCGCCGAGCGCGGCACCGGCACCTTCGTGCCGTTCGACCGCATCGACCGCGCCCCCGAGGAGGCGGCGCGCGGCATCACCATCAACATCGCGCACGTCGAGTACGAGACCGACACCCGGCACTACGCGCACGTCGACATGCCGGGTCACGCCGACTACGTCAAGAACATGGTCACCGGCGCCGCGCAGCTCGACGGGGCGATCCTCGTCGTGTCCGCGCTCGACGGGATCATGCCGCAGACCGCCGAACACGTCCTCCTCGCCCGCCAGGTGGGCGTCGACCACATCGTCGTCGCCCTCAACAAGGCCGACGCCGTCGACGACGGCGAGGACACCGAGCTGATCGACCTCGTCGAACTGGAGGTCCGCGACCTGCTCACCGCGCACGGCTACGGCGGTGACTCCGCGCCCGTCGTACGGGTCTCGGGGCTGAAGGCGCTGGCGGGCGACCCGCGCTGGACGGCGTCGATCGACGCGCTGCTGGACGCGGTGGACACCTACGTGCCGATGCCCGAGCGGTACCTGGACGCGCCGTTCCTGCTGCCCGTGGAGAACGTGCTCACCATCACCGGACGCGGGACGGTCGTCACCGGCGCCGTGGAGCGCGGCACGGTCCGCCTCGGCGACCGGGTCGACGTGCTCGGCGCCGGCGTCGAGTCGGTGGTGACCGGCCTGGAGACCTTCGGCAAGCCGATGGGGGAGGCACAGGCCGGGGACAACGTGGCGCTGCTCCTGCGGGGCGTGCCGCGGGACGCCGTACGGCGCGGGCACGTGGTCGCCGCGCCGGGGAGCGTGGTGCCCAGCCGGCGCTTCACGGCGCGGGTGTACGTGCTGTCGACGCGGGAGGGCGGGCGCTCGACGCCCGTCGCCACCGGCTACCGGCCGCAGTTCTACATCCGCACGGCGGACGTGGTCGGGGACGTCGACCTCGGCGAGGTGGCCGTCGCCCGCCCCGGTGACACGGTCGCCATGACCGTCGAGCTGGGGCGGGGGGTGCCGCTGGAGCCCGGCCTCGGCTTCGCCGTCCGGGAGGGCGGACGGACCGTGGGGGCGGGCACCGTGACCACCGTCGAGTGACGACGGAACACAAGCGGCGCCCCGCGGGGCCGGTACCGAACCGGTCTCGCGGGGCCCCGCGCCCCTGACGCCCCGCGCCTGCGGCGCCCCCGCGTTCTGCCGCGCCGCGCCTCGTCGCCCGCCCCGTGGCCCACGGCCCTGACGGGCCCCGGGCACAATGACGGGGTGAGCGACTCCATACCCGTCACCCGAGCCGTCGATCACGGCACCGCCAAGCTGATGCCCGACGTCGACCGGGAGCGGGCCTGGCTGCTGACGGTGGACGGGGCGCCGCAGTCGTACGTCGACCTGGACGAGCCGACGCATCTGGAGTTCGAGTACGCCCGGCGGCTCGGGCATGTCCTGGACACCGTCGCCGAGACCGGCCGTGCGCTGGACGTGCTGCACCTCGGCGGCGGGGCGCTCACCCTGCCCCGGTACCTCGCCGCGACCCGGCCGGGCTCCCGGCAGGACGTCGTGGAGGCCGACCGGGGTCTGCTGGACCTCGTGGCCGAGCAGTTGCCGGTCCCGGCCGGCACCGGCATCACCCTGCACGCGGCCGACGCGCGGGACTGGCTGGAGACGGCCCCGACGGCCTCCGCCGACGTCCTGGTGGCCGACGTCTTCGGCGGCTCCCGTGTCCCCGCCCACCTGACGACGCTGTCCTGCGCCCGCGAGGCCGGGCGGGTCCTGCGCGCGGACGGCGTCTATCTGGCGAACCTCGCGGACGCGGCCCCGTTCGCCTTCCTGCGCTCCCAACTCGCCACCTTCGCGGTGGTGTTCGAGCACCTCGCGGTCATCGCCGAACCGGCGGTCCTGCGCGGCCGGCGGTTCGGCAACGCCGTCCTCGTCGCCGCCCACCACCCCCTCGACGTCCCGCCCCTGGCCCGCCGCACAGCCTCCGACGCCTTCCCCGCCCGCGTGGAACACGGCGCGTCCCTGAGGGAGTTCATCGGCGACGCCCGCCCGGTGGGCGACGAGGAGGCGGTGCCGTCACCGGTGCCGCCCGAGGGGGCGTTCGGGATCGGGTGACCGGCGCCGGCTTCCTCTCCCGGGGGCCGCGGCCTTCGTCGGTTGCACCGGGGCCGGCCGGTGGGACGCGGGCGGGCCGCCACCGCGGCCGGGCCGGCCGGCGTGCAGCACCGAGAGGCCTCGCCGCCCGCGGGTGACGCCCGGCACGGGAACCCGTGCGCGGCTCTCACCCGGGTGCGCCGGTGCCTCCGTCCGCCTTCGCCGGGGCCGGGGCGGCCCGGTCCGACGGTGTCCGCCGGCGGAGGCCGGCGGAGGCCTCGGCCGCCCGCCGTCCGGCCACCGGCTTCGTGCGGCGGGTCAGATGGCGCACGTCCGGCACACACAGGACCGCCGCCGTGACCACGACGACGAGGACGGCACAGCCCCACAGGGAGGCCGTGCGGCCGAAGAGGGACTCCGAGGGGCCGGCCAGGGCCGTGGCCAGGGGAACCAGGGCGACCGAGCCGAACCAGTCGTAGGCCGAGACGCGGGAGAGTTTCTCCTCGGGGATCTCCTGGTGGAGGGCGGTCATCCAGGACACGCCGAACACCTCCAGGGTGATGCCGGTCAGGAACATCACCGCGCACAGCACGCCGACCGGCACCGGCACGGCGAGGGCCGCCGAGGGCAGGGCCAGGGGGAACACGCAGAGGGTGCCGACGAAGAGCAGGCGGCGCGGTTTCCAGCGGGTCATCAGCAGGGCGCCCGCCACCGTGCCCGCGCCGAAGAAGCCGAGGGCGAGACCCCAGGGGCCCGCCCCGCCCAGGTGGTCCCGGGCGACGAGGGGGCCGTAGACCGCGTCGGCGGCTCCCACGACGGCGTTGGCGATCGAGAACTGGAGCACGACGCCCCACAGCCAGGGGCGGCCGCTGAACTCCCGCCAGCCCTCCCGCAGATCGGCCAGCAGGCCGCCGCCCCGCTCGCGGGCCGGGATGTGCCCCACGTCGAGGAACGCGCGCAGTGACCCGGCGACGGCGAAGGCGGCGGCGTCCGCCGCGAGCACCCAGCCCGGCCCGATCACCGCGACCATGGCGCCGCCGAGCGCCGCACCGCCGAGGCCCGCTCCCTGCATCGCCATCCGGAACACCGCGAACGCCCGGCCGGCCTGCTCGCCGCGCACCGAGGACATCAGCATGCCCTCGGCGGCCGGGCTGAAGAACGCCTGGCCGGTGCCCCCGAGGGCGGTCAGCAGCATCATCTGCCACAGCCGCGGCTCACCGGTCAGGACGAGCGCGGCGAACGCGGCCTGCGACAGACAGTTGAGGGCGTTGGCCGCGACCATCACCCGGTGCCGCGGCAGGCGGTCCGCGACCGCTCCGCCGACCAGCAGGAACAGCACCAGCGGCAGCGTGCGGGCCGCCGCCACCAGACCGACGTCGCCGCCGTCGCCGCCGGCTTCGAGGACGGCGAACGCGGCGGCGATGAGGGCCCCGTTGGCCCCGAGGCCCGTGACGAACGCGGCGGCCGTCAGCAGGCTGTAGTTGCGGCCCGCCCAGGAGGGTCTGCGCAGGCGGGGGCGGGGGTCGGCGGCTGAGGTCACCGGCCGACTATCCCCGTCCGGCCGCCGATCCGGCAAACCGGCGGCCGGTCCCGCCGGGCGCGGAGCCGGAGCGCGGGCGGTGGGGACTCAACCGCCGGTCGGCTCCCCGTGCAGCCGCACGGTGGCGAGGATCTGCAGGATGGTCGCCTCGGGCAGTTCGTCCTTCACGCCCTTGGCGCCGTACAGGTTCCACGACACGTAGTCGTTGTTGGAGTTCTTGAAGCCGAAGGTGATCGCCTTGCCGTCGCTGTCGCACTTGCCCTTCTGGGGCGTGTTCGTCGACCGCGCCCAGGCGTAGCTGCCCTCGACCCCGGAGGCGGTGGTGAAGGGGGTGGCCTTCTTGTCGGTGGTGATGCTCTTGCGGTCCGGCTCGGTGTAGCCGCCGAACACCCACCAGGCGGGCGTGTTGAGGGCGATCTCGTCGGTGTTCTTCGCCCCTTCGGCGCCCTTGCTGCCGACCACGGCCAGCGCGGTGTCGTCGGTCTTGCCGTCCTTGTCGTCGTCGGACGTGCACCACTTGGACTTGTACTCGGCCGTGCCTCCCTGGATGATCGCGTCGTAGCCGTCGGGCTGCTCCTTGTCCTCCCACTCGAAGCCCTGGCTCAGGCCCGGTGACTGGACCTCCCAGTCCGCGGGCACGTCGAAGGCGATGCCCCACTTGGGGTTCACGACGACCTTCCAGCCCGCCACGGTCGGCTTCTCGGTCTCGGCGTCGCGCGGGTTGTCGTCCGTGCCGGACGAGGCGGAGTCCGAGCCGCTCGGCTCGACCGACACCGTCGGGCTCGCACCGCCCTTGCCCTTGGCCTCCGGCTGCTCGTCGTCTCCGCCCAGCACCAGGAATCCGGTGACACCGGCGGCCAGGACGACGGCCGCGGCCGCCACGATCGCGACCACCTTCGTCCGGTTCCCGCCGCCACCGCCGGACTGCGGGGAGCCCGGGCCCCCCGGCGCGCCCCACTGGGCCGTCTGCGCGTAGGCGTCGGGGTGCTGCTGATAACCGGGCTGCTGCTGGTAGCCGGGCTGCTGGTACGGATTCGGCTGCTGGTATCCCGGCTGCTGGTACGGGTTGTTCTGCGCCTGCGGGTTCTGCTCTCCCCCGGGCGGCTGCTGTCCTGGCCACATGGCCGGAAACCCTAGTGCCGCCCATGACACGAACAGGTCACCGCCCCTCGTCAGGGCGGTACCGAATCGGCCGCGGCGCGCCCCTTCCCGCGCGGAATCCCCGTTCCCTCCCCTGGCCGACAGACTCTACTCGTGGGTAACATCGCGGCATGAGCGCTGACCAGATGTCCATCGGCGAGATGCTCGCCGCCACCGTGCCCATGGCCCGCACGCTGAACCTCGAGTTCCTCGAGACCGGGCCGGAGAAGGCCGTGGTGGCTCTGCCGGACCAGGGGGCGTTCCACAACCACGTGGGCGGCCCGCACGCCGGGGCGATGTTCACGCTCGGCGAGTCCGCGAGCGGGGCGATCGTGCTCGCCGCGTTCGGGGACCAGCTGTCCCGGGCCGTGCCGCTCGCCGTCCGGGCCGAGATCGCCTACCGCAAGCTCGCCATGGGGCCCGTCACGGCGACCGCGACACTGGGACGCCCGGCCGCCGAGGTCGTCGCCCAGCTCGACGCGGGGGAGCGGCCCGAGTTCCCGGTGGTGATCGAGATCCGCCGCGAGGACGGGGCCGTGACCGGCGAGATGACCGTGGTGTGGACCCTGCGGCCCAACGGCTGAGCGGAGGGGCCGCGGGCCGGGACCCCGGACGCGGCCGCGCTCGTTCCCGCGCCCTGCGTTCCGGGCCCGACGGCCACCGGCGCGGCGGGGAGCGGGACGGCGTCGCGCGGCGCCGGTGTCCCCCACCCGCACCGCCCGGCGCCGCTGCTTCGCGACGCCGTCGCCCCCCTTTTCGTGCCGTCCTGTCCCGTCCTGCCGGGCGCCGGCGTCACGCCGCCCCGGCGTCCCTCGCCCGCACGCGGCGGGACCGTTCGCGCCCCGGCGCGCCGGTCTCCTCCAGTTCCGCCACGAACTCCTTGAGCCAGGAGACGAATTCCGGCCCCAGGTCGTCCCGGTCGCAGGCCAGCCGGACCACCGTGCGCAGATAGTCGGCCTTGTCGCCGGTGTCGTAGCGGCGGCCGGAGAAGACGACGCCGTGCACCGTGCCGGCCGCGGCCAGCTCCTGGAGGGCGTCGGTGAGCTGGATCTCGCCGCCGCGGCCGGGCTCCGTGCGTTCCAGGACGTCGAAGACCGCCGGGTCGAGGACGTACCGCCCGATGACCGCGTACCGGCTCGGCGCGTCCTCGGGCGCGGGCTTCTCCACCAGCCCCGTGACCCGTACGACGCCGTCCTCCCCGGCCGGCTCCACGGCCGCGCAGCCGTAGAGATGGACCTGCTCCGGCGGCACCTCCATCAGCGCGACCACGCTGCCGGCGTGCCGGTCGCGGACCTCCAGCATGCGGCTGAGGAGCGGGTCGCGCGGGTCGATGAGGTCGTCGCCGAGGAGGACCGCGAACGGCTGGTCGCCCACGTGGTTGCGGGCGCACAGCACGGCGTGACCGAGGCCGAGCGGATCGCCCTGGCGGATGTGGTGGATGTCCGCGAGCCGGGCCGGATCGCGCACCGCGTCCAGCCGTACGGTGTCGCCCTTGGCCGCGAGGGCCTGCTCCAGTTCGATGGCGTGGTCGAAGTGGTCCTCGATGGCCCGCTTGTGGCGGCCCGTGACCATCAGCACGTCGTCCAGACCGGCCGCGGCGGCCTCCTCGACGACGTACTGGATGGCCGGCTTGTCGACGACCGGGAGCATCTCCTTCGGCGTCGCCTTCGTCGCGGGAAGGAAACGGGTGCCGAGCCCGGCCGCCGGGACGACCGCCTTGCGGACGACGGGCACGGTGGGGACGGTGGGGACACAGCCGGCAGGGGGCGGGGGAGGGGCGGAAGGGCGGGGGGCGTTCATGGCGGTCATGCTGGACCACGGGGATGGGAGTTCCCCGGGAGACACGTCTGAGAATCCTGTGCGCGAGGGCCGCACCACGGGGCGGGCCGGTCGCGGGGCCGACCCGGTAGGCTTCCCGGCGTGCGCCCGTCCCCGGCGCGCCGCAGAGCAGGACTCGTACGGGAGGAGCCGGCGGTGCACGTCCAGGAGTGGCTCGAGGCCGTACCCCCGGTCGCCATCTACGCGCTGGTGGGTCTCGTCATCGGACTGGAGAGCCTGGGCATCCCGCTGCCGGGCGAGATCATCCTCGTCTCCTCGGCGCTGCTGGCCTCGCAGCACGGCGACATCAACCCCGTGATCCTCGGCGCCTGCGCCACCGCGGGCGCGGTGATCGGTGACTCCATCGGCTATGCCATCGGCCGCAGGGGCGGCCGCCCGATGCTCGCCTGGCTGGGCAAGAAGTTCCCCCGGCACTTCAGCGAGGGGCACATCGCCACGGCGGAGCGGTCCTTCGAGAAGTGGGGCATGTGGGCCGTCTTCTTCGGCCGTTTCATCGCCCTGCTGCGGATCTTCGCCGGGCCGCTCGCGGGCGTACTGCACATGCCGTACTGGAGGTTCTTCACCGCCAACCTGCTCGGCGGCATCGTGTGGGCGGGCGGCACGACGGCCGTCATCTACTACGTGGGCGTCGTCGCGGAGTCCTGGCTGAAGCGGTTCTCCTGGCTGGGCCTGGTGGTGGCCGTGCTCATCGGCCTCACCTCGATGATCGTGCTCAAGCGCAAGGCGAAGAACGCCGCACGGCAGGCCGAGACCGAGACCGCCGCCGAACCGAGGACCGGGACGGTGGCGGCTGCCGAGTAGGTCGCAGCCGCGCGCCCGGCGCGGTACCGCCCTACTCGTGGATCTCGCCGTGGGCCTTCGCCAGGTCGGCGTAGAACGTGCCGTTCAGCGTGACGCCCTGACGCTCCTCCTCCGTCAGCTGCCGCCTGACCTTCGCCGGCACCCCCGCGACCAGCGAACCCGGCGGCACCTCCATGCCCTGCGGCACCAGCGCCTGCGCGGCGACCAGCGAACCGGCCCCGATCACCGCGCCGTTCAGCACGGTCGCGCCCATCCCGATCAGGCAGTCGTCCCCGACGCTCGCCCCGTGGACGACCGCGTTGTGGCCGACGGAGACCCGCTCGCCGATGGTCACGGGGAAACCGGGGTCGGCGTGCAGCGTGCAGTTGTCCTGGACGTTGCTCCGCGCCCCCACCGAGATCCGCTCCACGTCACCGCGCAGCACGGCGTCGTACCAGACGCTCGCGCCCGCCGCCAGCGTCACGTCCCCGATGACGGAGGACGTCGGCGACACGAACGCCTCCGCGTCGACCCTCGGTTCCCTGCCGCCGATGCCCACGATCAGCGCCCTGTGCGTCATCACCGTCTCCTCGTGTCCGTCCGCTCCCCGCACCGTACGTCACCCGGTGGGGTGAAGATCACAGGCCTCCGGCGTCCTGGCGCCGGCGCGTGCTGAGTACGGTGAGCGGGTGCCGAAGCGCAAGAACACGTTCTCATCATGGCGGCGCCGCCTCGCCCAGCGGGCCGTCCACGCGGGCTGGGCCTGGGTGCAGCGCACCGGTTCCGTCACCGCAGAACACCCCGGCGGGCTCCGCTTCGGCTCGATCGGCTCCGGCACCCGGCTCGCCTTCCCGCTCGGCACCGTCTTCGGCGAACCCTGGATCCACCTCGGCGCGCACTGCATCGTGGGCGAACAGGTCACGCTGACGGCCGGTCTGATGCCGGACCTCGACCTCGGCCCCGACCCGATCCTGCGGATGGGCGACGGCGTCGTGCTGGGCCGCGGCAGCCACGTCATCGCCGACACGACGGTCACCATCGGCAGCGACTGCTACTTCGGGCCGTACGTCTACGTCACCTCCACCAACCACTCCTACGACGATCCGCACCAGCCCATCGGCAAGCAGTGGCCGCGGATGGAACCGGTCGAGATCGGCTCCGGCTGCTGGATCGGCACCGGCGCGGTGATCCTGCCGGGGGCGCGGATCGGACGGAACGTCGTCGTCGCGGCCGGCGCGGTGGTGCGCGGCACGGTGCCCGACCACGCGGTGGTCGCGGGGGCGCCCGCCCGCGTCGTACGCCGGTGGACCCCCGCCGGCGGCTGGCAGCCGCCGCTGCGCACCCCGGCCCCGGTACCGATCCCCGACGGGGTGACCTCCGACCAACTGGTCGCGCTGTCCGGTCTGGACGAGGCGTCGGCGGCGCGGCTCGCCGAACTCGAACCGGAGAGGTGACGGGTGCGGCGTCATCCGACCGCCGCCGACCGGTAGTGCAGGACAGTAAACTCCGTCATCCAGACTGGTGGACTCCGGACAGCGTCCGGACAGGGCTCATTGGACGGAATTGGACGGAACGTGTCGGACCTCGACCTGCTGACCCAGTCCCTGGCGCGCAACGTCAAACGCTGGCGCACCGACCGCGGCTTCACCCTCGACACCCTCGCGGCCCGCGCCGGAGTCAGCCGCGGCATGCTGATCCAGATCGAGCAGGCCCGAACCAACCCCAGCCTCGGCACCGTCGTCAAGATCGGCGACGCGCTCGGCATCAGCATCACCACCCTCCTCGACTACGAGCAGGGGCCCAAGGTCCGCGTCGTCCCCGCCGACCAGGTGGTCCGGCTGTGGCACACCGACGCGGGCAGCTACAGCCGGCTCCTCGCCGGCACGGAAGCCCCCGGCCCGCTGGAGATGTGGGACTGGCGGCTGATGCCGGGCGACAGCAGCGGTTCCGACCCGCACCCGGCCGGCACGGTCGAGATCGCCCACGTCACCGCCGGTGAACTGACCCTCACCGTCGAGGGCACGGAGCACCGCGTCCCGGCCGGCGCCAGCGTCACCTTCGAGGCCGACGCCGCCCACACCTACGCCAACCAGGGCGGGATCCCGACCGAGATGGTGCTCACCGTGTCGGTGCCGCCCGTGCACTGAGACACCCCGCCGACCGCCGCGGCGCCGCTGTTAGCGTGCGGCCATGGACGCACCCATCGGACGCTTCGACGACGCCAGGCCCGCCCCCGACAGCCTCGACGACCTGGTCGGCCCGGTCGCCGACGCGGTACGCCACTGGAGCGGCAGCGTCCCCGCCGACCGGATCGTCTACGTCGACACCGACCCGCGGTGGGCCGACACGGCCGTCTTCGTCGAGCACTACGGACGGGAACTGCTGGAGCAGTCGGCGAACTGCGTGGTGGTCGCCGGCAAGCGCGGCGCCGAGACCACCCTGGCCGCGTGCGTCGTGCTCTCCACCACCCGCGTCGACGTCAACGGCGTGGTGCGCCGCCGGCTCGGCGCCCGCAAGGCGTCGTTCGCCGCGATGGACACGGCGGTGGGGGAGACCGGCATGGAGTACGGCGGCATCACCCCCGTGGGACTCCCCGCCGCCTGGCCGGTGCTGGTGGACTCGGCCGTCGTCGACCTGCCGTACGTCCTCGTCGGCAGCGGGCGCCGGCGCGGCAAACTGCTGGTGCCCGGCAAGGCGTTCGCCGAACTGCCCGGCGCGGTGGTGCTGGACGGGCTGGGCGTCGCGGTCTGAGGCGGGCCGCCACCGCGCAGCCGAGGGGGTGTCAGGGGGCCGCGGCGGCCACCCGTTCAGCCCAGCCGGGGGATCTCGATCGCCGGGCAGCGGTCCATCACCATCTCCAGCCCCGCGGCCCGGGTGCGGGCGCGGGCCGCCTCGTCGACGACGCCGAGCTGGAACCACACCGCCTTCGCGCCCTTGGCGACCGCCTCGTCCGCGACGGCTCCCGCGAGGTCGCTGTTCACGAACACGTCCACCACGTCCACGCCGAAGGGGATGTCCGCGAGGGAGGCGTACCCCCGCTCCCCGTGCACGGTCTCCGCCTTCGGATGGACGGGGACGACCCGCTTGCCGTAGCGCTGGAGCACCTCCGCGACGCCGTACGCCGCCCGTCGCGGGTTCGTGGACAGCCCCACCACCGCCCAGGTGTCGCCCAGCTCGGTCAGGATCCTGCGGATCGTTGCCTCGTCGCCGTACACGGCGGCCTCCTCCGACGGACGGACATCGCAGGACGCCGAACGGCGCCCATCCGCTCAACATCGGACGGCCGTCACCGATTCCGAACCCGGGACTGCGGGCGGCCCTCCGCCCGCCTACGCTCGGGCGCGTGCTGCGCATCATCGACCCCCGAACCGGCGAGCCCGTCGTCGCCGCCCCCGTCCGCCGTGGCCTCACCCGTGTCGAGGCCCACGCCTCGGGGTGCGGCAGCGGTAGCCTCCGCGTCCTCCTCGTCGCCGACCTCGTCGTGCGGGTGCTGGAACTCGGCGGTACGTCGGTCCTGCCCGTGCTGACCGGCGAACGCGAGCAGGCGGAGCTGCGGGCGGCCGCCACGCGGTTCGGCGCCCGCCCCTTCGAGGACGGCAGGGACGTCTCCGCGGGATTCGGCGAGGCCCAGACCGTGCACGTGGCGGCGGACGACGCCCCGGCGGCGGGGGAGGGCGCGTGGGTCCCGGTCGCGGCCGTGCGGCCGGACGGCCCGGCCGGTGCGGCCCCCGATCCCGCCGCCCTCCGCCTCGCCCTCCTCTCCCACCACCACCGCGCGCCCGCCCCGCTCGACGAGGCGGCGCTGCGGGCGGCCGGCACCACGCTGGCCCGCTGGCGCCGGGCCGTCGCCGACTGGGCGCGGAGCCCGTCCCGCCCGGTCCCCGAGGACCTGCGCCTGCGGCTGCGGACCGCCTGGGAGGACGACCTGGACCTGCCCGCGGTGCTGCGCGTGCTGCGCTCGGTGGAGGAGGGCGGGCCGCGGCTCCCGGACGGCGCCCGCTTCGAGACGTACGCCTACGCCGACCGTCTCCTCGGCCTCGAACTCACCCGTGACGTCGGGGCCCCGGCGTGAGCGCCGCCGAGGCCGGGCCGCCGCGCCGGCTGGTCGTCCTGCGGCACGCCAAGTCGGCCTGGCCGCAGGGCGTGCCCGACCACGAGCGGCCGCTCGCCCCGCGCGGCCTGCGCGACGCCCCGGAGGCCGGCCGCGCGCTGGCCGGTGCCGGCCACCTCCCCGATCTCGCCCTGTGCTCCACCGCCGTACGCGCCCGCCGGACCTGGGAACTTGCCTCGGCCCGGTGGGACACCGCGCCGCCCGTCCGGTACGAACCGCGCCTGTACGCCGCCGACGTGCCCGAGCTGCTGGCCGTGGTCCGCGGGACACCCCCCGAGGTCCGCACCCTGCTGCTGGTCGGACACAATCCCGGCCTGCAGGAACTCGTCCTCGACCTGGCCGCGGACCCCCTCGGCGACACCCTGGACGGGGTCCGGGCGAAGTTCCCCACCTCCGCCGTCGCGGCGCTGACCTGGCACGGTCCCGCCTGGAACGACCTGCGGCCGGGTGCGGCCCTGCTGACCTGGACGGCCGTGCCGCGGGGACGCGAGGACGACGGCTGAGGCGGCGGCGACGACGGCATAGGCTGGCCCGATGCAGGACGAGTACCGCACCGTCGCCCGTCCGGGCGTCCACGAGACCGAGATCAACCGCTCCCGCTTCCTGTGCGCGCTCGCCCCGGCTGCCACCGAGGAGGAGGCCCAGGCGTTCGTCGCGGCCGTCCGCAAGGAGCACGCCGACGCCACCCACAACTGCTGGGCCTACGTCATCGGCGCCGACGCCTCCGTCCAGAAGGCCAGCGACGACGGCGAACCCGGCGGCACCGCGGGCGTCCCGATGCTCCAGATGCTGCTGCGCCGCGACATGCGCTACGTCGTCGCCGTCGTCACCCGCTACTACGGCGGGGTCAAGCTCGGCGCCGGCGGTCTCATCCGCGCGTACGGCGGCGCCGTCGGCGAGGCACTGGACACCCTCGGCACCCTCACCCGCCGCCGCTTCCGGCTGGCCACGGTGACCGTCGACCATCAGCGGGCCGGCAAGGTGCAGAACGACCTGCGCTCCACCGGCCGCGAGGTCCGCGACGTGCGCTACGGCGAGGCGGTCACCATCGAGATCGGCCTCCCCGAGGCCGACGTCGACGCCTTCCGCGCCTGGCTCGCCGACGCGACGGCGGGGACGGCGCGGTTCGAGACGGGCGGGGAGGCGTACGGCGACGCGTGAGGGCGGCTGCCGGGGATGACGCCGGCTCAGGACGGCGCGACACCCTCACCGAAAGTCTTCATTCCGGCCAAAAAGGGCATCCTGGGCCGGACTTGCCGAAGCAGCCACCCGTGCCGTCGGGCCCTCCCGATACGCTCGGGAACCATGAGGCTCCTGCACACTTCCGACTGGCATCTCGGCCGGGCGTTCCACCGGGTGAACATGCTCGGCGCCCAGGCCGGATTCATCGGCCACCTCGTCGCCACCGTGCGTGAGCGCGAGGTGGACGCGGTGGTCGTGTCGGGGGACGTGTACGACCGGGCGGTACCGCCGCTCGCCGCCGTCGAGCTGTTCGACGACGCCCTGCACCGCCTCGCCGACCTGGGCGTGCCCACGGTGATGATCTCCGGGAACCACGACTCCGCGCGGCGGCTCGGCGTGGGCGCCGGACTGATCCGGCGCGCGGGCGTCCACCTGCTCACCGACCCGGCCGCGGCCGGCACGCCGGTGATCCTGCGGGACGCCCACGGCGACGTCGCCCTCTACGGACTTCCCTATCTCGAACCCGCCCTGGTGAAGGACGAGTTCGGCGTGGAGAAGGCCGCGCACGAGGCGGTGCTCGCCGCCGCCATGGACCGGGTCCGGGCCGACCTCGCGGGCCGCCCGCCGGGAACCCGCTCGGTCGTCCTCGCGCACGCCTTCGTCACGGGCGGCCGGCCCAGCGAGAGCGAACGGGACATCACCGTCGGCGGGGTCGCCTCCGTACCGGCCGGTGTCTTCGACGGCGTCGACTACGCGGCGCTCGGGCACCTGCACGGCTGCCAGACCCTCACCGAGCGCGTGCGCTACTCCGGATCCCCGCTGCCGTACTCCTTCTCCGAGGCCGACCACCGCAAGACCATGTGGCTCGTCGACCTCGACGCCGACGGAGGGGTCACCGCCGAGCGGATCGACTGCCCCGTCCCCCGCGAGCTGGCCCGGCTCCGCGGCACACTGCAGGAACTGCTCGCCGACCCCCGGCTCGACCGGTACGAGGAGGCGTGGGTCGAGGCGACCCTCACCGACGCCGTGCGCCCGGCCGACCCCATGGCCCGGCTCACCGAGCGCTTCCCTCACACCCTCAGCCTCGTCTTCGCCCCCGAGCGCGCCCCGGACGACCCCGACGTGTCCTACGCCCGGCGCCTCGCGGGCCGCAGCGACCAGGAGATCGCCGAGGACTTCGTGGCGCACGTGCGCGGGGCGGGCCCCGACGCGCGCGAGCAGGACGTGCTGCGGGACGCCTTCGACGCGGTGCGCACGGACGACAGCGCGCGGGAGGTGGCCCGATGAGGCTGCACCGCCTCGACCTCACCGCCTTCGGGCCCTTCGGCGGCAGGCAGAGCGTCGACTTCGACGAACTGTCCGCCGCCGGTCTCTTCCTGTTGCACGGACCCACGGGCGCGGGCAAGACCTCCGTCCTGGACGCCGTGTGCTACGCGCTGTACGGCTCCGTCCCCGGCGCCCGGCAGAACGGTCAGGGCCTGACGCTGCGCAGCGACCACGCCGCCCCCGGCACCCGCACCGAGGTCACTCTCGAACTCACCGTCGCCGGAAGGCGGTTGGAGGTCACCCGGCAGCCGCCCTGGGAGCGCCCCAAGAAGCGCGGCACCGGCACCACCGTCGACAAGGCCCAGACCCGGCTGCGCGAGCACGACGCCGTCGCCGGGACCTGGAAGGACCTCAGCCGCTCCCACCAGGAGATCGGCGAGGAGATCACCCAGCTGCTCGGCATGAGCCGCGAGCAGTTCTGCCAGGTCGTGCTGCTGCCCCAGGGCGACTTCGCACGGTTCCTGCGCGCCGACGCCGAGGCCCGCGGCCGGCTGCTCGGCCGCCTCTTCGACACCCGGCGCTTCGCCGAGGTCGAGAAGCGGCTCGCCGAGCGCCGGCGTACGACGGAGGCACGCGTGCGGGAGGGCGACGCGGCGCTCCTGGCCGACGCGCACCGCATGCAGCAGGCCGCCGGCGACGCCATGGACCTGCCCGAGCTGGCACCGGGTGAGCCGGGCCTTGCCGAGGCCGTGCTGACCGCCGCCGCCGTGGCCCGCGGCACCGCCCGCGAGCAGCTGACGATCACCGAGTGCGGCCGCCTGACCGCCGAGTCCGCGCAGGCCGCCGCCGAGCGTGCGCTGGCCGACGTGCGCGAACTCGACCGGTTGCAGCGGCGGTTCGCCGAAGCGCGGGAGCGGGCCCGGCTGCTGGAGGAGCGGGCCGGGGACCACCGGGAGGCGCGGGCGCGGATGGAACGGGCGCGCAAGGCCGAGGCGGTGGCGCCGGCCCTGGAGCTGCGGGAGGCCGCCGACGCCGAGCACCGCAGGGCCGCCGCCGCCGAGGCACGTGCACGTGCGCTGCTGCCGGAGCGGTTCGCCGACGCCGGAGCGGCCGGGCTGGCCACCGCCGCCCGCCGCGCCGCGGAGGAGCTGGGCGGGCTGGAGTCGGCCCGCCGCGGCGAGCGACGGTTGGCCGCACTCCTCGCGGAGCGCACCGACCTGGACCGTCAGGAGCGCGCCGACGAGGACGTGCTCGCCGAGACCGAGGGCTGGCTCGCCGACTGGGACGCCACCCGTGCGGCCCTCCAGGAGCGGGTCGAGTCCGCTCAGGAGGCCGCGACCCGCGCCGAACAGCTCGCCGTGCAACGCGAGCCCGCCCGCCGCCGACTGGCCGCCGCCCGGCTGCGCGACCGGCTCACCCGCGACGCCGACGACGCCCGGCGGGAGGCGCTCGCCGCCGGTGAGCGGGCACTGGCTGCCCGCACCCACTGGCTCGACCTCAAGGAACAGCGGCTCAGCGGCATCGCCGCCGAACTGGCCGCCACCCTGCGCGACGGCGAACCCTGCGCGGTCTGCGGCGGCACCGACCACCCCGCCCCCGCCCGCAAGGTCGCCGGACACGTCGGCCGGGAAGCGGAGGAGGAGGCCCTCGCCGCCCACCAGCGCGCCGAACAGGACCGTGCGGACGCCGAGCGCGACCTCGGACTCGTCCGGGAGGCACTCGCCGCCGCCCGCGCCGAGGCCGAAGACACCCCCACCGAGCAACTCGTCGCGGAGAGCGACGCGTTGGAGCGCGACCACGGCCAGGTCCGCCGGGACGCCTCCGCGCTGCACTCCGCGCGCGAGGAGCTGCGCCGGGCCGAGCAGGAGCACGAGCGCCGCACGACCGCCCAGCGGGAGGCCGCCGTCAGGGCCGCCTCCCGGGTGGGCCACCGCGAGCGGCTGGAGCGCGAACGCCTCGCCCTGGAGGAGGAGCTGGCCGAGGCGCGGGGCAGCTCACCGAGCGTGTCCGCGCGGGCCGAGCAGCTGGAACGGCAGGCCGCGCGGCTCACCGACGCGGCCGACGCCGCCCGCGCCGCCGAGGAGAGCGCCGGCCGCCTCAAGGCCGCCGACGGCCGCCTCGACGAGGCCGCCTTCCGGGCCGGCTTCGACACTCCGCAGGCCGCCGCCGACGCCCTCCTCGACGAGGCCGCCCGTCGCGAGCTGCAACGCCGCCTGGACGCCCGGCAGTCCGAGGAGGCCGCCGTACGGGCCGTCCTCGCCGAGCCCGACACCGCGGCCGCCGCGCAGCGGCCCGCCGCCGACCTCACCGCCGCCGAACAGGAGGCCGGCCGGGCCGCCGAGCGGCTGCGCCGGGCCGCCTCCGCCCAGGACGCGGCCGCCCGCCGCTGCGCCGAACTCGACCGTCTCTCCGCGCGCGCGGCCGACGCCGTGCGGCGGCTCGCGCCGCTGCGCGAGGAGTACGAGCGGGTGGCCCGCCTGGCCGGCCTCACCGCGGGCACCTCGGCGGACAACGAGCGCAGGATGCGCCTGGAGGCGTACGTCCTGGCCGCCCGTCTGGAACAGGTGGCCGCCGCAGCGACCGCCCGCCTCCAGCGCATGTCGTCCGGGCGGTACACCCTCGTGCACTCCGACGACCGGGCCGGGCGCGGCCGCAGCGGGCTCGGGCTGCACGTCGTCGACGCCTGGACCGGACGCGAACGGGACACGGCCACGCTGTCCGGCGGCGAGACCTTCTTCGCCTCCCTCGCCCTCGCCCTCGGCCTCGCGGACGTCGTCACCGACGAGGCGGGCGGGGTCCGGCTGGACACCCTCTTCATCGACGAGGGGTTCGGCAGCCTCGACGACCAGACGCTGGACGAGGTCCTCGACGTCCTCGACTCCCTGCGCGAACGCGACCGCAGCGTGGGCATCGTCAGCCACGTCGCCGATCTGCGGCGGCGCGTCCACGCCCAGCTGGAGATCGTGAAGGGACGGTCCGGATCGGTGGTGCGGCAGCGCGGTCAGTGACCGAGCGGGCGCCGGGGCAGCGGTGAGGAGTAGACGACGCTGGTCGTGACCGACCCCAGGCCACCGATCCTGCCCGTCAGCTCCTCCAGGTGCCGCATGGAGCGGGCGGCGACCTTGATGACGAAGCAGTCGTCGCCCGTGACGTGGTGCGCCTCCAGGATCTCGGGCGTGACGGCCACGAGGTCGTGGAAGGGCTTGTAGTTGCCGTGGGGGTAACGCAGCCGCACGAACGCCAGGATCGGCAGCCCGAGCCGCTCCGGGTCCACGACCGCCGCGTACCCCTGGATGACGCCCGCCTCCTCCAGCCGCCGCACCCGCTCGGTGACCGCGCTCGCGGACATCGACACGGCCCGCGCCAGGTCGGCGAAACTGG
The DNA here is from genome assembly GCF_040682975.1 of Streptomyces sp. NPDC051051. Taxonomy (NCBI): domain Bacteria; kingdom Bacillati; phylum Actinomycetota; class Actinomycetes; order Kitasatosporales; family Streptomycetaceae; genus Streptomyces; species Streptomyces sp. NPDC051051. Next base: position 28,696 of record NZ_JBFBCB010000027.1, on the reverse strand, counting down.
CCCGGCCCTCCCGCTGGAGGACCTCGAGGATGCGCCAGTCGGTGGCGTCCGGGGAATACGCGGTCATTCCCGAGGAATACCAGGGAAATCCCCGGCCCGGCAACATCCACGCCGGGGAACGGCCCTTCAGCGGGGCGATCCCCGGCCGTAGATTTCTGGTCATCGCCACCGCACCGAGAGGCCCGCAGATGACCGCCACCACCGCTGCCACGACCGCTTCCCCGCCGGGCGCCGCCGACCGCGTCCTGCGGTTCGCCCCCGCCGCCCCGGCCGACGCGGCCGCCCACTTCCGGGCCTCCCTCGTCTTCCACGCCGACGTCTCCGACGTGGCCGCCGCGCTCGAGGCCGGCGGCGACCCCGGCTTCGTCGTCCTGGACTCCCGCTCCACCGAGTCCTGGGACCAGGGCCACATCCCCGGCGCCGTCCACCTGCCGACCGCGCTCATCGCCGAACGGGCCGGGCAGCTCCTCGACAAGGACGTGCCGGTGGTGACGTACTGCTGGGGCCCCGGCTGCAACGGCGCCACCCGGGCCGCCCTCGCGCTCGCCGAACTCGGCTACCGGGTCAAGGAGATGCTGGGCGGCTTCGAGTACTGGGCGCGCGAGGGCTTCGCGTTCGAGACCCGGCAGGGCCCCGGGCGGCGCGGCGCCGACCCGCTCACCTCCCCGGTGGAGACGGCGCACTGCGGCTGCTGAGCGGCGTCCTGCCGGGGCGGTGGCGGGGCGGGCGGGACCTGCCGGCGTCAGAGCCGGGCCAGCTCGTCCACCAGGTCGTCCAGGCCCAGGGAGCCCTGCGAAAGGGCCGCCATGTGCCACGACTTGAGGTCGAAGGCGGCGCCGTGCCGGGCGCGGGCCCGCTCCCGGCCCAGCAGCCAGGCGCGTTCGCCGAGCTTGTAGCCGATCGCCTGGCCCGGGATGCTCAGGTAGCGGGTCAGCTCGCTCGCCACGTAGTCCCCGGGGCGGCTGCTGTGCGCGTTGAAGAACTCCTCGGCCAGCTCCGGCGTCCAGCGCTCGCCGGGCCGGAACGGGGAGCCGGCCGGGATCTCCAGCTCCGCGTGCATGCCGATGTCGATGACGACGCGCACGGCACGCAGCATCTGCGCGTCCAGATAGCCGAGGCGCTGCTCGGCGTCCGTGAGGAAGCCCAGCTCGTCCATCAGCCGCTCCGCGTACAGCGCCCAGCCCTCGGCGTTGGCGCTGACCATGCCCACGGTGGCCTGGTAGCGGGAGAGGTCCCTGGCCACGTAGGTCCACTGGGCGAGCTGGAGGTGATGGCCGGGGACCCCCTCGTGGTACCAGGTGGAGACGAGATCGTAGACCGGGAAGCGGGTCAGGCCCATGGTCGGCAGCCAGGTGCGGCCGGGGCGGGAGAAGTCTTCGGACGGCGGAGTGTAGTAGGGGGCCGCGGCGCCGCCGGGCGGCGCGACGCGCGACTCCACCTTCCGTACCGGTCCGGCGAGTTCGAAGTGGGTGCCGTCCAGCGCGTCGATGGCCTGGTCCATGAGTCCCTGGAGCCAGTCGCGGACCTCGTCGACGCCCTCGATGTGCCTGCCGTGCTCGTCGAGGTGCGCGAGCGCCACCCACGGCGTCGCAGCGCCCGGCAGGATCTTCTCCGCCTCCTGCCGCATCTCGGCGAGGAGCCGGTGGTACTCGGCCCAGCCGTAGGCGTACGCCTCGTCGAGGTCGAGGTCGGTGCCGTTGTAGTAGCGCGACCAGCGGGCGTACCGCTCCCGGCCGACGGTGTCCGGGGCGCCCTGCACGGTCGGCACGTACACGTCCCGCATCCAGTCCCGCAGTTCGACCAGGGCGGTGTTCGCGGTGCGGGCCGCCTGCTCCAGTTCGGCGCGCAGCGCCTCGGGGCCGGTGGAGACGAAGTCCTCGAACCAGCCGCGGCCCGAGCCGTCGGTGTCCGTCCACTCCGAGAGCTGCCCCGTGAAGGTGACCGCCGGCCGGGGAGCCCCGTACAGCTTGCGCTCCAGGCCGAGCGCCAGGGACTCCCGGTAGCCCGCCAGCGCGGCCGGCACCGCGCGCAGCCGCTCGGCGACCGCCGCCCAGTCCGCGTCGGTCTCCGTGGGCGTCACGGTGAACACCTCGCGCACCTGGTGGACCGGCGAGCTCAGGTTGCTGACCTCGCGCAGGCCCTCGTCGGCCTCGTGGACGGCGAGCAGGGCGGTCAGCCGCTCGCGCAGCAGGCGTGCGCACCGGCGCTCGATGTCACTGTCCGCGCCGGGCGCGCGTTCCGCTTCGTCGAGCTTGGCCAGCGTGTCGCGCGCGAGTTGCGCGCGCGCCTCCTGCCCCGACGGCGAGAAGTCGGGCAGACGGCTCGAACTCTCCTGCACGCCGAGGAAGGTTCCGGTCACCGGGTCGAGGGCGATGAGGTCGTCGACGTAGGCGTCGGCGACCGCACGGGGCAGCGGGCTGTTGGTCTGTGACATGGACACCATCCTCGTACGCGGCGGTGGGGCACGTCACGGCGTTTGTCCCGAAGCCGTCGGTGGCAGCAGCGGCCCGCAGTCCCACTGCTGGAAGATCAGCCGGGTCTCGACCCGGGCCACCTCCCGGCGTGCCGTGAACTCATCGAGGACCAGCCGCTGGAGGTCGGCCATGTCCGCGACGGCCACGTGCACGAGGTAGTCGTCGGGCCCGGTGAGGTGGAAGACGGTCAGCGCCTCCGGCAGCCCCCGGATGCGCTCCACGAACGGCCCCACCAGTTCCCGCCGGTGCGGCCTCACCTGCACGGACAGCAGCGCCTGCAGTCCGCGCCCCAGCTTGGCCGGATCGAGTCGCAGCCGGTTGCCGAGGATCACGCCGGAGCGGCGCAGCCGCGTCACCCGGTCCAGGCAGGTCGACGGCGCGAGGCCGACCTGCGCGGCGAGGTCGCGATAGGTCGTCCGGGCGTCGTTCTGGAGCAGCCGCAGGAGCTGGAGGTCCACCGGGTCGAGTACGACGGATTCGGCCATCGCCCGAACGTAGCACGGCGTCCGGACCGCGAGAGCCGCTCGTTGTTCACCCTGCCGTCCATGGACTCAGCCGCAGCGAGCACACGCGCGTACCCGGACCCCGCGGGCGCGCACGCGTACGACGACGTACGCCCGTCCGGAGCGCCCCGCGCACTGGCCACCGAGGCCGTGCACGCCGGGCGGGACGACCTGGCCCGGCAGGGCCTGCACGCCCCGCCCATCGATCTGTCCACCACCTATCCCTCCTACGACAGCCGCGCCGAGGCCGCCCGCATCGACGCGTTCGCGGCGACCGGCGCCGAACCGGAGGGCCCGCCGGTCTACGGCCGGCTCGGCAATCCGACCGTCGCCCGCTTCGAGACCGCGCTGGCCCGGCTGGAGGGCACCGGGAGCGCGGTCGCGTTCGCCAGCGGCATGGCCGCGCTGAGCGCGGTGCTGCTGGCCCGCGCCTCCCTGGGACTGCGGCACGTGGTCGCGGTCCGCCCGCTGTACGGGTGCAGCGACCACCTGCTGACCGCCGGGCTGCTCGGCTCGGAGGTGACCTGGACCGACCCGGCCGGGATCGCGGACGCGCTGCGCCCGGACACGGGCCTGGTCATGGTCGAGTCACCCGCCAACCCGACCCTCGCCGAGGTGGATCTGCGGGCGGTCGCGCACTCCTGCGGCTCGGTGCCGCTGCTCGCCGACAACACCTTCGCCACGCCGGTGCTGCAACGGCCCGTCGAGCAGGGTGCGCGGCTGGTGCTGCACAGCGCGACGAAGTACCTCGGTGGCCACGGGGACGTCCTGGCGGGCGTGGTGGCCTGCGACGAGGAGTTCGCCGGACTGCTGAGGCAGATACGTTTCGCCACCGGCGGGGTACTGCACCCGCTGGCCGGCTACCTGCTGCTGAGGGGTCTGTCGACGCTTCCGGTCCGGGTGCGGGCCGCCTCCGCGACGGCCGCCGAACTGGCCCGTCGCCTGGCCGCCGACCCGCGCGTGGCGCGCGTGCACTACCCGCGGATCGGCGGCGCGATGGTCGCCTTCGAGGTGCACGGCGACCCGCACGAGGTGATCGCCGGCGTGCGCCTGATCACCCCGGCCGTGAGCCTCGGCAGCGTCGACACCCTCATCCAGCATCCGGCGTCCATCAGCCACCGGATCGTGGGCGCGGAGGAGCGCAGGGGGGCCGGGGTGAGCGACCGGCTGCTGCGGATGTCGGTGGGTCTGGAGGACGTCGACGACCTGTGGACGGATCTGGACGGTGCGCTGAACGGGTCCGTGGTCACGGTGAGCTGACGTTCGGCTTCCGGTTCCCGGGGGACGGACGGCCCGGCGACAGTCCAGTCGCCGGGCCGTCCGTCGTTGTCGGTGGTCGTCGTTCGTCGGTGTCCTTCACCTTCACCGTTGCCGTTGCCTTCGTCTTCGCCGTTCGGCGTCGACGTCCGGCCGCCGCCGAGTGGCCGCCGGTCGGCCGAAGGCCTCCGGGTACGTCCGAGGGTGTCCGGCTCAGTCGTGGACGATCCGCTCCGTGCGCCGCCCGTACGCCTGCCGGGTGCCGGCGGCGGCCGTGTCCAGGCGGGCGGTGATGACGAGCGTGCCCTCCTCGATCTGGTAGTCGAGCGGGAGGCCGAGGCCGCGCATGGCGGCGACCATGCCGGTGTTGGAGGCCTGCGTCACCGCGTACACGCTCTCGCAGCCCGCCTCGACGGCCATCGCGACCAGCCGGCCGAGCAGTTCGGCGCCGATGCCGCGCCGCTGCCACTCGTCCTCGACGAGCAGCGCGACCTCCGTCTCGTCGCCGTCCCACAGCAGGTGGCCGAGGCCGACGACGCGCCCCGACGGGGTCTGCACGGCGAGGGTGCGGCCGAAGCGCGGGCTGAGCAGGTGGTTGAGATAGCGGTCGGCGTCGCCGACCGGCCCGTGGTAGCGCATGCCGAGGGTGCGCGGCGAGCAGCGCTCGTGCATCGCCTTCGCCGCCGCCAGGTCGCCGGGGTCGGCCCGGCGCACGGTGATGGCGTTGCCCTCGGGGAGCGTCAGCACGTCCTGGCCCGGCGGGACGCGCGGACCCAGCCGGGCGTCCAGCTCCACCAGGGCCCGCGCCCGCGCGAACTCGGTCGGGGTGAACGGCAGGTACGGCCGCTCCACGGTGATCACTCCGCCCTCCGGCGCCCGCAGGCGCATCACGGTGTCCTCCAGGACCCCTTCCACGGGCACGCCCTCCGGCCCGCGCTCCCCGCCGCGCACCGCGGCGGGCAACGAGCGGATCGTGCAGCGACCCAGCAACTGGCGCAGCGCCAGCGGCAGTTCGGCGGCGTCCAGCGCGGTCCGGGTGGCCAGGCCCAGCACCCGGGTCGGGGCGTCGACCAGGTCGTGGGCGTCGGCCCGCTCGATCCAGGTGCCGGAGCCGCCCGCCACCGCCACGGCCCGGCTGATCTCGGCCGCCGCGAGCGCACCGGGGGCCCGCAGCAGGAACTCGTCCACGGTGTCCCGGCCCAGGGGGTGCGTCTGGAGGCTCAGGATGTCGACGCGGTGCTCCGCCAGTGCCGTGCACAGCGCGGCCAGCGAGCCCGGAGCGTCCTTCACCGTCGTCCGCATCCGCCACAGGGTGCTCTCCCCGGCGACGCCGTCGGGGAGTCCGGACGGCCCGGCCTGCGCCTCGGTGGAGGGCGGCCGGGCATCGGTATCGCCGGTGGGCGGTGCGTGGCCGTGGCGTCGTGACCACCAGACGTGGAATCCGGCCGTGGCGACCAGGGCGGCCGCCGAGATCGCCAGCAGCCGCGGGCCCTGCGGGCCGTGGCCCACGAGGTTGGCGACCACGTCCGCCACCGCGACCGCCGTGAACAGGGCGGCCAGCTCCACGGCGTCCCGCCGCCAGTGGTGCACCGGGCGGCCGTGCTTCGCCCGCGTCACATCAGACATGTCTCGAGTCATGCAGCCACTGTGAAGGAACGGTGTTGCGTGATCACGAACGGTGTGTGACCGATGAGTAAAGGACACATTTGTCCTTTTATTAATTCTTTGACGCCGCCGGGCCGCGGCCCTCTCTGCGAGCGCCGCGCACCGGGAGATGACGCCGGTGCGCGGAGCGCCTTCCAGAATAGGGGAGTTACTGGCCGACCCGGCCCGGCTGGAGCACCTTGGTGAACAGCACGGTGCCGTCCTGTTCGCGCAGCCGCACGGTCAGTTCTCCGCTTTCGCCGTCGATGTCGACCTCGCCGAAGAACTGGTAACCGCCGGCCGGGGAGACGTTGGCGGCGGTGGGGGCCTTGACGAAGACCCGGTCCGGGCCGAAGGTGCCGTCCAGCGCGTTCGCCGGGAAGGCGCCCGCGTTGAGCGGCCCGGAGACGAACTCCCAGAACGGCGCGAAGTCCTTGAACGCCGCCCGCGACGGGTCGTAGTGCTGGGCCGAGGTGTAGTGGACGTCGGCCGTGAGCCAGACCGTACCGGTGATCCGCCGGTGCTTGACGAACCGCAGCAGTTCGGCGATCTGCAGTTCACGGCCGAGCGGCGCGCCCGGGTCGCCCTGGGCGACCGCCTCGATGTTCGGCCTGCCGTCCGTGGCGTCGGGGACGACCAGGCCGAGCGGCATGTCGGAGGCGATCACCTTCCACACCGCCCGGGAGCGGGACAGCTCGCGCTTGAGCCACGCCAACTGCTCCTCGCCGAGGATGCCCTGGGCGTCCGCACCCTGGTCGCCGGGGGAGTTGGCGTTCCGGTGGGTGCGCATGTCCAGGACGAACACGTCCAGCAGGGGGCCGTGGTGCTGCACCCGGTAGACGCGGCCGTCCGGGCGGCGCAGCGTGGAGATCGGGAAGTACTCGGAGAACGCCTGCCGGGCGCGGGCGGCCAGGACGTCGACGCTCTTCTCGGTGTACCGCGCGTCGGCGAGGATCTCGCCCGGGTACCAGTTGTTGGTGACCTCGTGGTCGTCCCACTGGATGATCGAGGGCACGCGCGCGTTGAAGGCCCGCAGGTTCTCGTCCAGCAGGTTGTAGCGGAAGTTGCCGCGGAACTCCGCCAGGGTCTCGGCGACCTTCGACTTCTCCTCCGTGGTGACGTTCCGCCAGGTGCGCCCGTCGGGCAGTGCCACCGCCGCGCCGATCGGGCCGTCGGCGTAGATGTTGTCCCCGCTGCACAGGAAGAAGTCCGGGTCGAGCGCGGCCATCGCGGCGTAGATCCGGTAACCGCCCAGCTCCGGGTTGATGCCCCAGCCCTGCCCGGCCAGATCGCCCGACCAGACGAACCGCACACCGTCGCGCCGCCGTCCGGACACGGTCCGGAAGGTGCCGGTGACCGGCTCGCCGGTACGGCGCGGGTCGTCCGGGTCGGCCAGCAGCACGCGGTAGTGGATCTCCTGGCCGGACGGCAGCCCGTGCAGTCGCGTCGTGCCGGTGAAGTCCGTTCCGGCGCCGAGCAGCGGACCGCGCCAGCGGCGCGCGTTGCGGAACGACTCCGTCGCCGACGTCTCGACGACCATCCGTGCCGGCCGGTCGGAACGGACCCACACCAGCCCGGAGTTCGCGGTCACGTCCCCGGTCTGCACCCCCCACTCCGCGCGGGGCCGCCCCGACAGGGCGAGGGCGGGCGCCGCGCCGAGGCCGACGGGCAGGGTCAGGGCGGCGGACGCGGCGAGCGAGCCGCGCAGCACGCTGCGGCGTCCGGGGAGTGGACGGTGTGACATGGGTGGGCCTCCTGGAACGGGAACCTGCCGGTGTGCACCGTCACACCTACGGGAACGCCGCAGCGCGCACGCGAACCACGGGTGAACAACCGGACGCCGAACCCGGGCTCCGTCGTCACCCCGTCCCCGCGCAGGCCGTCGGCACCGCCCTCGCCGGAGCCGGGGCCGCCCCGGGCGAGGAGGCGTCGGATCGTCCCCGCGGGGACTCAGCGGCTGCCGTCGAGCAGCACGCGCGCGACGAGCGCCGGGTCGTCGTTCATCGGGCAGTGCCCGCAGCCGGGCAGCCGCACCAGACGGGCCCGCGGAATGATCTGCTTGGCGCGGACGCCCTGGCGGCGCACCAGCACCAGATCGCGGGTGCCCCAGGCCACCGTGACCGGGATGCCGGGGACGTCGTCGGTGAACCGTACGGCCCCGCCCGCCCGCAGGGTCTGCTCGAACCCGGTGGCCCCGGCCAGCGCCCGCGTCTCGGCGACCACGGCCTCGGGCGAACGGCGCGCCGGACGGGCGTAGATGGTGCTGGTCAGGGCGGCCCGGCCGGCCGCCGATCGCGCCAGCCGCTCCACCAGCGGCAGCGGCATCCGCTGCGAGATCCGGCGCATCGCCAGCAGCACGCCGAAGGCGTAGCGCCGCTCCGCCTCCGACCAGAACCCCGCCGGGGACAGGGCGGTGACGGACCGCACGCGCTTCTCCCGGCCCAGCTCCAGGGCCAGCAGGCCGCCCAGCGAGTTGCCCGCGACATGGGGGCGGTCCAGCCCCAGGGTCTCGCAGAGGGCGGAGAGCACCGCGGTCGTCGTGGACAGGTCGTGGGCGAGCCCCGCGGGCAGGGACGGGGACGCCCCGAAGCCGGGCAGGTCCACCGCGATCACCTCGCGCTCGGTGGCCAGGATGTCCACCACGGGGTCCCAGGCCTGCCGGTGGTGTCCGATGCCGTGCAGCAGGAGCAGCGGCTCACCGCGTCCCACGCGCGCGTAGGAGACGGTGACGGTCTGCGGCCCGTCGGGGGTGGGGACCGGGAAGGAGACGGTGGCGGACATGGGGGTGCTCCTCGTCTGGACGGGTGGACGCGGTACGGGTTCGACGGCGGTGCGGCCGGTCGCCTGGACAGCTTGGCCGACCGGCGGCCGGTCGCCTGGACAGCTTGTCAGCAACTGCTACCGGCGGGTAGCCCCTGTGGATGCGTCTCGTCGGACACGACGGGGGCTTTGCCGGGGCGTCACGAGAACGGTCGCGTGCGAACACGCCGTGAACCCTCGTGCGCCGGACACCTGTGGGCTCCCCCAGGGTTGGAGGATTGGTCTTGACCAAGGGTGGGGGCCGCCCTATGGTCGCAGATAAGTACAACAACCTTTAATAAACAAGGGCGCGAAAAGCCGCCGTACCACGGCGATTGCGGAGGACAGGGTGGGGACCACGCAACTGGAATCGGTACCGGAACCGAAGTACTGGCATCTGAGGACCGTGCTCAGCGAGGCACTGGACTCGGAGTTCGCCGTGGGCGAGATCCTGCCCAACGAGCGGGATCTCGCCGCGCGTTTCGGCGTCGCCCGCGCCACGCTCCGGCAGGCCCTGGAGCAGCTCGAACTTGAGGGGCGTCTGCAGCGCCGCCGCGGCGTCGGCACGACCGTCGCGCCGCCCCGGGTCGGCGTCGACGTCGGCACGGAGGGGCAGGCCTGGCCCGGCGCGTCCGAGGACGCCTGGCAGCCCGTCGACTGCACGGTCGCGGCGCCGCCGCCGGCGGTCGCCGACGCACTGGGAACCGACCGCGACGAGGCCGTGCACATCGTGCGGCGCTCGCGGGTCTCCCACGGTCAGCCCGTCGCCGCGGAACTGCTCTACGTCCCGTGCTCGTCGGTGCCCGACCTGACCGCGATCGACACCCCGTCCGGGGCCGCACGCGCGCGTGCGGTGCTGCGCGAACTGCGGCGCCCGGCGCTGGAGGGCCAGGACCGCGCGGTGGAACTGGGTTCGGCCCGCGCGGACGACGCGAAGGAACTCGACCGGCTCCCCGGCGCACCCGTCCTCGTCGTCACCACCCGCTTCTTCGCCGAGGGCCGCACCGCGGCACTCTCCGTGGCCACCTACCGGGCGGACACCTGCCGCCTGACCTTCGGCGCCTCGGGCACCGTGGAGATCCACCACGGCCCGGAACGCCAGGCGTCCTGACCGCCCGGCGACCGCCCGGCAGGCTCCCTGAACGGCCTGCACCCGGCCCCCGGCCGCACGGCCGGCGCGCCCCGGAAGGACTCCGGGGTGCGCCCGCCCCCCGGACCGCGGAACACGCCTCACGCGCGGCCCGTCACCGTGCCCTCCACCGCGAAGAGCTGCTCCTCGACGTGGTCGAGGGCCAGCCGCAGCGCCCCCGTCGCCACGGCCGCCTCCCCGAGGAGAGACAGGGCCACCTTCGGCGGACGCAGACAGTAGCGCGCCAACTCCCGCCGCAGCGGCTCCAGTACGCCGTCCAGCCCCGCCGCCCAGCCGCCCACCACGACCAGCTCGGGGTCGAGGGCGAGCGCCAGCGCGGCCACGTCGTGGACGAGCCGCTGGATGAAGCGTTCCACGGCCGCCCGCGCCCGCTGGTCGCCCTCGCGGGCCTGCGCGAACACCTCGGCGACCGCCTGCTCGTCCAGCGGGTGCAGCGGCTCGTCCGTCGTGGACAGCAGCGTCTCCGGCGTCACCCCGCGCCCCAGCAGGTGCAGCGCGCCGATCTCCCCGGCCGCCCCGCCGTACCCGCGGTGCAGCCGCCCCCCGATCAGCGAACCCGCGCCCGGACTCAGCCCGGCCAGCACGAACACGACGTCGTCGGACTCGGTGGCGGAACCCTTCCAGTGCTCGGCCACGGCCGCGGCGTTGGCGTCGTTCTCCACCAGCACCGGGCACTTGAAGGAACGGCTCAGCCGCTCGCCCAGCCGCAGCCCCGTCCACTCGGGCAGCGCGGTACCCAGCCGCACCGTCCCGTCCGCCTCCACGATGCCGGGCGTGCCGACGCCGACGGCCCGCAGGGAGCTGCGCGGGACCCCGGCCCGCCGCAGCAGCTCGGCGACAGCGGTCCGCAGCCGTTCGAGCCGCTCGTCGGCGGGCGCCGACTCGGCGACGTCCTTCGCCTGCGCGCCCAGCACCCGCCCGTCCAGGTCGGCCAGGAGCACGGCCACCCGGTGCGCCCCGATCTCCAGACCCAGCAGATGACCGGCCTCGGCCCGGAACCGGAACCGGCGTGCCGGACGCCCCTGCCGGCGGGCGGCGCCCTCCTCGGCGGCCTTCTCGACGACGAGACCGGCCCCTATGAGGTCCTCGACGACCCCCTCGACGGTCGGCCGGGACAGCCCGGTCACCCGCGTGATCTCCGTCAGCGTCGCGCAGTCGGCGGCACGCAGCGCGTGCAGCACCACCGCGGAATTGATCCTTCGCAACAGCGAGGGATCCCCGCCGGTCAGCCGCCCCAACGTCCGTCCTCCCAGCTCGTGCGCGTGTTGGGCGGATCGTACTCGGCGCGCGGCACCCGGGCGAGCGCGGACGGCGCACCGGCCCGCCTCACCCGCCGGTCCGGCCCGCCGTGACGAACCCCGACTCGTACGCCGTGATCACCGCCTGCGTGCGATCGCGGACCGCCAGCTTCGCCAGCACCGCGCTCACGTGCGACTTGACGGTCTCCGCGCCGACGACCAGCCGCGCGGCGATCTCCGCGTTGGACAGTCCACCCGCCATCAGCCGCAGCACCTCGGCCTCCCGCTCCGTCAGCCGCGCCCGCTCCAGCAGGTCCCGCGCCGCCCGGTTCCCCGGCCCCCCGCCGTACGAGGCGGCCAGCCGCCGTACCGACGCCGGGAACAGCAACGACCCGCCCTCGGCGACGAGCCGCACCGCGTGCACGATCTCCGCGGGCCGGGCCCGCTTCAGCAGGAACCCGTCCGCTCCCGCGCGCAGCGCCTCGTACACGTACTCGTCGTTCTCGAAGGTCGTCACGACGAGAATCCTCGGCGGCCCCTCCACCGTCCGCAGCACCGCGCGCGTGGCCTCGATCCCGTCCATCAACGGCATCCGTACGTCCATGGCGACGACGTCGGGCCGCAGTCGCCGCACCAGCGGGATCACCGCCGCCCCGTCCGCGGCCTCCCCGACGACCTCGATGTCGGGCTGCGCCTCCAGCACGGCCCGCAGCCCGGCACGCACCAGGGGTTCGTCGTCGACGAGGAGCACGGTGACCGGCATCCGGTCAGCCTAGATCAGCGCAGCGGCAGCTCCGCACGCACCTGCCAGTCGCCCCCGTCGGGGCCGGCCGCCGCCCGCCCGCCGAGCAGCGCGGCCCGCTCGTGGATGCCCCGCAGCCCACTGCCGCGCACCGGAGCGGCGGACACGCGCGCGGCCAGCGGATTGCGCACCTCCAGACGGAGCCGGGCCGCGGCGACCTCGACCCTGACCCGGACCGGAACGGAGCCCGCGTGCCGCAGCGCGTTGGTCAGCGCCTCCTGGAGGATGCGATAGCCCTCGCGGGACACCGGGCCCGGCACGGTCTCCAGCGGCCCGGTCAGTTCGGCGTCCACCTCCGCGCCCGACGCGCGCGCGGACTCCAGCAGCCGGTCGGCCTCGGCCAGCGTCGGCCGGGCGCCCACCGGCCGCTCCGCCTCGCGCAGCACCCCGAGGACGCGCTCGAGGTCCTCCAGCGCGGCCCGGCCGGTCTCCTCGATCGCGCCGAGCGCCCGGTCGGTGAACGCGGGGTCGCCCGCCGCCCGTGCCGCGCCCGCCTGCACCACGGCCACCGTCAGGGCGTGGCCGATGGAGTCGTGCAGTTCGCGCGCGATGCGGTTGCGCTCCAGGAGCTGCTCGGTGCGCTCCTCCAACGCCGCGAGCCGCTCGCCCGCGGACGGTCCGAGAAGCAGCCGCGCCAGCGAGGCGGCCGCCGCACCCAGCCCGACGACGAGTCCGTACCAGGCGAGGAGAGGCAGCGGCACCAGGAGGGCGTACCCCCAGTGCGGCGTCGCCCCGGCCAGCACCGGGACGTCGTCGGGCACGCGCCCGCGCGCCGTCTCGGCCAACTGGTAGGCGAGGACCGGCAGCCAGACACAGGCGAAGACCGTCACCAGCCCGAGGGCCATCCGCACTTCCAGCCACAGCACCGTACGCAACCGGTCCCGCCAGGCCGTCGCCGGAGTCACGGAGAACGCAGGGTCCCGCGCGCCCGCCGTCAGCAGCAACTGCGCCTGCACTCCCTCACCCGTGCGCACCGCCGGGATCAACCCGACCGGGATCAGGGCCAGCGCCGGCACCCACGGCCGCGACGGGTCGATGAACATCCAGACGCTCACGACCAGCATCGGCACCCACAGGTGCACCAGTCGTGTGTACGTCGTCCCCCGCAGCAGCGGGCGCAGGAAGCGGCCCATGCGCACATCGTGACAGGCACCACCGACAGGCCACCTCCCCCGGGCGGGGGAGACGAACCCCACCGGCGGGGGAGGCCCGGCAGCGGGTCCGGCGGCCACCGTGGTGCCATGACCAGCATCGACGTCCACGACCTCACCAAGGAGTACGGCCCCCGGCGGGCCGTGGACCGGCTCACCTTCCGGGTCCTGCCCGGCCGCGTCACCGGCTTCCTCGGCCCCAACGGCGCCGGCAAGTCCACCACCCTGCGCCTCGTCCTCGGCCTCGACCGGCCGACCTCGGGAACCGCCGGCATCGACGGCCGCCCCTACGCCACGCTGCCCGAACCCCTGCGCCACGTCGGGGCGTTGCTCGACGCCCAGGCCCCGCACGGCTCCCGCACCGGCCGCGACCACCTGCGGGCCCTCGCCGCGAGCAACCGCATCCCCGTCCGCCGGGTCGACGAGGTGCTGGAGGAGACCGGGCTGACGCCGGCCGCGCGCCGCCGGGTGAAGACGTACTCCCTCGGCATGCGACAACGGCTGGGCATCGCCGCCGCCCTGCTCGGCGACCCGCAGGTGGTGCTGCTCGACGAGCCCTCCAACGGCCTCGACCCCGAAGGCATCGTCTGGATCCGCGGGTTGCTGCGCCGGCTCGCGGGCGAGGGGCGCACCGTCCTGGTCTCCAGTCACCTCATGAACGAGACGGCCTCCTTCGCCGACCACCTCGTGGTCCTCGGACGGGGCCGTCTGCTGGCCGACACCCCCATGCGGGACTTCATCGACGCGCGCGTGCGGCCCCGGGTCCGCGTCCGCACCTCCGATCCCGCCGCCCTGGCGCAGGCTCTGGCCCGGCACGGGCACGAGGGGGTCGCCCACGCCGACGGGCACTGGACGGTGGACCACGCGCGCGTGGACGACATCGGCCGGCTCGCCTCCGAGGCGGGCGTCCCGCTGCTCGAACTGACCGCGGAGGAAGGCACGCTGGAACAGGCCTACCTCGGTCTGACCGCCGCCGACACCGAGTTCGCCGCCGCTCCCCAGGAGGCCTGACCATGGGATTCACGCCCGCACTCCACGCCGAGTGGATCAAGATACGTACGCTGCGGTCCCAGACCGTCACCCTGGGCGCGGTCCTGCTCGCCACCGTCGTCTTCTCCCTGCTCGCCGCCGCCGACGCGGACGACACCGACCCGCTGTTCTCCGCCTTCTTCGGCGTCAGCTTCGGCCAGATCGCGGCGGTGGCCTTCGGGACGACGGCGGTGGCGGCCGAGTTCCAGGGCGGCGCGCTGCGCGTGTCCCTGGCCGCGGTCCCGCGCCGCGGCCGCTGGTTCGCCGCCAAGACCACGGCGATCGCCCTGCCCGTCCTCGCCGTGGGCCTGGCCACCGGCCTGCTGACCTGGGCCGTGGGCCGCGAGACACTCGGTGGACGGACGGCGGGGTTCGGCACGGCCGAAGGACTGCGCGCGGCCGTCGGCTGCGGCCTCTACCTCACGCTGATGGCCCTCCTCGCCGCCGGTCTGACGGCCGTCGTGCGCAGCGGGGTCGCCACGCTCGGCATCCTCGTCCCGTTCCTGCTGATCGTGTCCTTCGTGGTCGGCGACATGTCCGGCTCCGTCGCCGACCTCCTCCCCGACCGGGCCGGCCAGATCGCCCTCCACGGCACGTGGGACGGTGCCCTGGGACCGTGGACCGGGCTGACGGTGACCGCGCTGTGGACGGCGGCGGCCCTCGCGGCGGGGGCCTGGCGGCTGCGGCGCCGGGACGCCTGAGCGGGCCAGGCCCCGGCGCCGGCCGGGACGACGGGACCCGGCTCCTCCTGCTCGTCACCGGCTCCTCCTGCTCGTCACCGGCTCCTGCCCGTCACCGGGGCCGGGCCGTCACCGGGGCCGGGCCGCCCTGACCGGTGGCCCTTCCCCCGGCGGAGGCCCGGAGGTCACTCCCCGGCCGCCACCCGCAGCCGCGCGTACTCCTGCGCCATCGTCGCCGCCGTCCAATGGGCGTTCAGCCCGCTGGGATTGGGCAGCACCCACACGCGCGTGTCCCCGATCGTCCGCTCCTGCGGCCCCACCCGGGCCGTACGGTCGTCGAACGCCACCCGGTACGCGGTCACGCCCACCACCGCCAGCCAGCGCGGCTCCAGCCGGACCACCTTCTCCCGGAGCAGCCGGCCGCCCTCGCGGTACTCCTCCGCCGTCAGTTCGTCGGCCCGCGCGCTCGCCCGCGCCACCACGTTGGTGATGCCGAGCCCGTACGACAGCAGCTCCCGCTGCTCCGCCGGTTCCAGCCGCCTGGGCGTGAAGCCGGACAGGTGCAGCACCGGCCAGAAGCGGTTGCCCGGCCGGGCGAAGTGGTGGCCGGTCGCCGCCGACATCAGACCCGGGTTGATGCCGCAGAAGAGCACCCGGAGGCCGCCCGCGACGACGTCCGGCACGAGACGGTCGCGGGCGGCCTCCAGTTCCGCCTGGGTGAAGCGGGTCAGAGGATCGCCCCCGGGGTGTAACCGGCGGCCTCCGGCCGCTGCTTCACGATCTCCTCGATCCGGCCGACGACGAACGCCACCTGGTCGGCGGCGGCCCCCGTGAAGGACAGCTTGTCGGCCATCAGCGCGTCGAGCTGCGCGCGGTCCAGCGGGATGCGCTCGTCGGCGGCGAGCTTGTCCAGCAGCTCGTTGCGCTCGGCGCCCCGCTCGCGCATGGCCAGCGCGGAGGCCACGGCGTTCTCCTTGATCGCCTCGTGCGCCAGCTCCCGGCCCACGCCCGCCCGCACCGCGCCCATCAGGACCTTGGTGGTGGCGAGGAACGGCAGGTAGCGGTCCAGCTCACGGGCGACGACGGCCGGGAAGGCGCCGAACTCGTCGAGCACCGTCAGGAACGTCTCCAGCAGCCCGTCGAGCGCGAAGAACGCGTCCGGCAGCGCGACCCGGCGCACCACCGAGCAGGACACGTCGCCCTCGTTCCACTGGTCGCCCGCCAGCTCACCGGTCATCGACGCGTAGCCGCGCAGGATCACCATCAGGCCGTTGACGCGCTCGCAGGAGCGGGTGTTCATCTTGTGCGGCATCGCGGAGGAGCCGACCTGGCCCGGCTTGAAGCCCTCGGTCACCAGCTCGTGTCCGGCCATCAGCCGGATGGTCTTGGCCAGCGAGGACGGCGCGGCGGCCAGCTGCACCAGGGCGGTGACGACCTCGTAGTCCAGCGAGCGCGGGTAGACCTGGCCGACGGAGGTGAAGGCCTGCGAGAAGCCGAGGTGTCCGGCGATCCGCTGCTCCAGCTCCGCGAGCTTGCCCGCGTCGCCGCCGAGCAGGTCGAGCATGTCCTGGGCGGTGCCGACCGGGCCCTTGATGCCGCGCAGCGGGTAGCGCACGAGCAGCTCCTCGACCCGCCCGTACGCCACGAGCAGCTCGTCGGCCGCCGTCGCGAACCGCTTGCCCAGCGTGGTGGCCTGGGCGGCCACGTTGTGCGAGCGGCCGGCCACGACCAGCTCGCCGTACTCGCCGGCCAGCCTGCCCAGCCGCGCCAGCACCGCCACCGTACGGTCGCGGACCAGCTCCAGCGACAGCCGGATCTGGAGCTGCTCGACGTTCTCCGTGAGGTCGCGGGACGTCATGCCCTTGTGGACCTGCTCGTGCCCGGCGAGGTCGTTGAACTCCTCGATCCGTGCCTTCACGTCGTGCCGCGTGACCTTCTCGCGCTCGGCGATGGAGGCCAGGTCGACCTGGTCGAGGACGCGCTCGTAGTCGGCGATCGCCGCGTCCGGCACCTCGATCCCGAGGTCCTTCTGGGCCCGCAGCACGGCGAGCCAGAGCTGACGCTCCAGCTTCACCTTCTGCTCGGGCGACCAGAGCGTGGCGAGCTCGGCGGAGGCGTAGCGTCCGGCGAGGACGTTGGGGATGCGGGGCTTGGCGGGAGCGGAAGTCACGTGTACGGATTCTACTGGCGATTCCTGCAGGCCGGCGCCGTGGCCCTGTTCGGTGGAACCTACGAGACCCGGGTCACGCGCGGCTACGCCCGCGGACCCTCGTACGGCAGCAGGTCGGGGCGCTTCGGCGGCAGGCCGTCGCCCGAGGAGCGGCCGGTGAGACGGCGGGCGATCCACGGCAGCAGGTACCGGCGCGCGAACCGGGCGTCGGCCACCCGCCGCGCGACCCAGGCCGGCGGCACGGTCGCGGGTATCGGCTCGTGCCACCCGGTGTCCTCGGGGTTGTACCCGAGGCCCTGCCAGACCGCCTCGGCGACCCGGCGGTGACCCTCGGCCGTCAGGTGCAGCCGGTCCACGTCCCACATCCGCGGGTCGCCCAGGGACGGGGCGCCGTACAGGTCGACGACCAGCGCGCCGTGCCGGGCGGCGAGGCCGTCGACGCAGGCGAACAGCTCCTCCATGCGCGGCCGGAACCGCTCCAGCACCGGGCCCTGCCGGCCGGGGCTGCGCATCAGCACGAGCTGCTTGCAGGAGGGGGCCAGCCGCTCCACGGCCTCGGTCAGCAGGTCCCGCACCCGGACCATGTCGCACTTGGGCCGCAGGGTGTCGTTCAGGCCGCCGACCAGGGTGATGACGTCGGCGCCCATGGTGGCCGCGACCGGCACCTGCTCCTCGACGATCTGGCCGATCAGCTTGCCCCGCACCGCGAGGTTGGCGTACCGGAAGCCGGGCGTGTGCGCGGCCATCCGGCCCGCGAGGAGGTCCGCCCAGCCCCGGTAGGTGCCGTCGGGCAGCAGGTCCGACATGCCCTCGGTGAAGGAGTCGCCGACCGCGACCAGGCTGGAGTGCGGGGGAGTGGTGTTCGTCTGCATGGCGTCAGCGATGGTAACCCGCACGCCATACCCAGCGGTCGGTCACCCCCCGCCGCCCGGTCTCAGGCCCGCTGCCCGAACAGCTCCCGCAGCACGTCCTCCATGGTGACCAGCCCGGCGAGCCGCCCGTCGGAGCCGAGCGCGGCCGCCAGGTGGGTGCGGCTGCCGCGCATCGCGGTGAGGACGTCGTCCAGCGGCGTCGTCTCGCGCACCCGGGCGATGGGCCGCAGGTCCCGCACCCGGAACGGCTCGTCGCGCGGCGAGGCGTCCAGCGCGTCCTTCACGTGCAGGTAGCCCACGATCCGGCGCCCCTCGTCGACGACGGGGAAGCGGGAGAACCCGGATTCGGCGCCGAGCCGCTCCAGTTCCTCCGGGGTGATCCCCACGCGCGCGTAGACGACGCGTTCCAGCGGCAGGACGACGTCCCGCACCGGGCGGCGGCCCAGCTCCAGCGCGTCGTGCAGACGCTCCTGGGCGCGGTCGTCGAGCAGGCCCGCCTCCCCGGCGTCCCGCACGATCTGCGCCAGCTCCGCGTCCGAGAACGAGGCCGTGACCTCGTCCTTCGTCTCGATCCGCAGCAGCTTCAGCAGGCCGTTGGCGAAGGCGTTGACCGTGAAGATCACCGGCCGCAGCGCCCGGGAGAGCGTGACCAGGGGTGGTCCGAGCAGCAGAGCGCTGCGCACCGGTTCGGCGAGCGCGATGTTCTTCGGCACCATCTCGCCCATCAGCATGTGCAGATACGTCGCCAGGGCCAGCGCGATCACGAAGGACACCGCGTGGCCCGCGCCCTCGGGGACGCCGACCGCGTGGAACACCGGCTCCAGCAGGTGCGCGATCGCCGGTTCGGCGACCACACCGAGGACCAGGGTGCACAGCGTGATGCCGAGCTGGGCGGCCGCCAGCAGCGCGGACACGTGCTCCAGGCCCCACAGCACGCTCTTGGCACGCCGGTCGCCCTGCTCGGCGTACGGCTCGATCTGGGAGCGGCGTACGGAGATCAGCGCGAACTCCGCGCCGACGAAGAAGGCGTTGACGACCAGGGTCGCCAGGCCGATCAGCAGCTGGACGGCGGTCACTGGTCCGCTCCTTCCACGTGGTCCTGGGTGAGCGGGGCGTGCAGCAGGACGCGAGCGGCCCGGCGGCCGGACGCGTCGACGACGTCCATGCGCCAGCCGGCCACGTCCAGGCTGTCGCCGACGGCCGGTATGCGGCCCAGCTCGGTGGCGACCAGCCCGGCGAGGGTCTCGTAGGGGCCCTCGGGGGTGTGCAGGCCGACGCGCGCGAGCTGGTCGGTGCGGGCGGCGCCGTCGGCGGAGTAGATGCGGCGGCCCTCGTCGTCGGTGCCCGCGTGGGCCAGGTCGGGCGTCTCGTGCGGGTCGTGCTCGTCACGGACCTCGCCGACGACCTCCTCGACGATGTCCTCCAGGGTCGCCACGCCCGCCGTACCGCCGTACTCGTCGATGACCACGGCCATCGTCCGCTTGCCGGAGAGCCGGTCGAGGAGCCGGTCCACGGTGAGGGACTCGGGGACCAGCAGGGGTTCGCGCATCAGCTCGGCGACGGGCACGCGCGCCCGCTGCTCCGCCGGGACGGCCAGGACGTCCTTGATGTGCGCGGTGCCGACGACGGTGTCCAGGCCCCCGCGGAAGACGGGGAACCGGGACAGGCCCGTCGCCCGGGTCGCGTTCGCGACGTCCTCGCAGGTCGCCTGGACGTCGAGGGCGATGACCTGCACGCGCGGGGTCATCACGTTCTCCGCGGTCAGGTCGGCCAGGTTCAGGGTGCGCACGAACAGCTCGGCGGTGTCCGCCTCCAGGGCGCCCTGCCGGGCCGAGTGCCGGGCCAGCGCCGCCAGTTCCTGCGGGCCGCGGGCGGAGGCCAGCTCCTCGGCGGGCTCCAGCCCGAAGCGGCGGACGACCCGGTTGGCCGTGTTGTTCAGGTGACTGATGAACGGCCGGAAGGCGGCGCTGAAGAAGCGTTGCGCGTTGCCCACCCGCTTGGCCATGGCCAGCGGGGTGGAGATCGCCCAGTTCTTCGGCACCAGTTCGCCGACGACCATCAGGAACACCGTCGACAGCGCCGTGCCCAGCACCAGGGCGACGGAACTCGCGGTCGTGCTCGACAGACCGGCCGACTCCAGCGGCCCGGAGATCAGCTTGGCGATCGAGGGTTCGGCGAGCATGCCGACGACCAGGTTGGTGACGGTGATGCCGAGCTGGGCGCCGGAGAGCTGGAAGGTCAGGTTGCGGACGGCCTTGAGGGCACCGGCCGCGCCGCGTTCGCCGCGCTCGACGGCCCGCTCCAGCTCGCCCCGTTCGACCGTGGTCAACGAGAACTCGGCGGCGACGAAGGCACCGCACGCGAGCGACAGCAGGATCGCCACCAACAGCAACAGCAGTTCCATCACCGGTTCACCTCCGTCCCATGATCGGGCAGGGCGGGGAGGATCGCGCGACGTCGGGAACCAGGAGGCTCGCCCATGGGCGGAGGCTCACACCTTTCGAGGACTCGTTGAAGGGGACCGCACGGTCCGCGCGGTCCCCCAAGGGTAAAGGGTCGGCAAAGAGTGGTGTCGGCCGCCCCGGCTCGGCCGTCCGACCGGAGCGCCGTCGGCTCAGCCGGTCAGCGGCTTCACCCAGCGCCGCCACTTCTCCTCGGGCGTGTACCCCGCCGCACGCCACGCATGATGGGCCGTCTCGTTGCGCGTCAGCACCATCGCGTCGGCGCGCCGCCCCCCGAGCCGGACGAACCGCTCCTCCGCGGCGGCGAGCAGCGCCGCACCGATGCCTTGACGGCGGTACGCCGGATGCGCCGCCAGCCGGTAGAGGTGGCAGCGCCAGCCGTCGAAGCCGGCGATCACCGTGCCCACCAGCTCACCGCCGCGCTCCGCCAGGATCAGCGCCTCGGGGTCGCGGGCGACGAGCCGCTCCACGCCCTCGCGGTCGTCGCTGATGCTCGTGCCCTCGGCGGCGGTCTTCCAGAAGGCCAGCACGGTGTCGAGGTCTTCGGGCGTCGCGGCCCGTATCCGCAGATCAGACATGGGGCGATCCCATCACGCGAGGAACCCCCCGGCGCCGGATTCCAGCATCCGGACGCCCACGACCCGTGCCACGCCGGGGCGCGGCTCGGCTTCCCGGAGGCACCGGCCGCCCCCGCCGCCCAGGTCGTCCCGCCTTCCGCGGCCGACGCCGGCGCTCGCCGTGCCGCCGCCCTCAGTCGTGTGCGATGGCCGACAGCACGTTCATCCGCGAGGCCCGCAGCGCCGGCAGCAGGGCCGCCACCACGCCCACCACCGCCGAGCCGACGACGACCGCGACGATCGTGCCCCACGGGATCGCCAGCGCCTTCATGCCCTGCAGGGCCAGCAACCGCTGGGTGCACACGCCCCACACCAGCCCCAGCCCCACCACCCCCGGCCAGGTCCGCGACCTGGCCCGCCTGGCCAAGACCGGCGAGGCGTCGGTCCACGACATCGCGCGGGAACTGCGCCGCTGGAGCCTGTGAGGGGTCCTAGCGGCGCGCCCCGTCGGTCGCCGGCCGCCAGGCCGTGCCCAGTCTGCAGTACGACGAGGGCAGCGCCGGTCCGCTCTCCGGGACCAGCAGACGCCGGTACGGGCCGAGTTCGAACCCGGCGTCGCGCAGTGCCCCGACCGGATCGCGGGAGAGGTGGCAGCCGCCGCTGAGGAGCGGCCACACCGTCCGGTCCAGCGTGCGCTGGGTGAAGGCCATGACCGGGCCGCCGCCCGTGCCGTGCTCCAGGAACCGCACTTCGCCACCGGGCCGCAGCACCCGCCGTACCTCGGCGAGGGCCCGCGGCAGGTCCCGCACGCTGCACAGGACCAGCGAGAGCACCGCCGCGTCGAAGGCCTCGCTCTTGACCGGCAGGGCCTCGGCCGCGCCCGGTGCGACGTCCACCGGCACCTCGGCCCGCAGCGCGGCCCGCACCGCCAGCGCGCGCAGCAGCCGCTCCGGCTCGATCGCCACGACCTCCGAGACCGTGCTCGGGTAGTGCGCGAAGTTCAGGCCGTTGCCCGCGCCGATCTCGATGACGCGGCCGGAGAGCCCGGCGAGCAGCCGGCCGCGCAGCGCTGCCAGGCCCCCGCGGGTCTCCGCGGTCACGCTCAACCGGGCGTAGCAGCGCGCGAACAGCGGGTGGTGGACGGGATCGCCGGGCACTTTGCCGGAGCCGGCGGACCGTATCGGCATGGCGACCTCCCGGGCCGGACGGGCCTACCGGGATTCTCCCCCGTACGGGCCCGTCGCACCCCCGCTCCCGCGTCGAACTGCTCCGCCTCCTCGGCTAGGGAGCCGGGGGAGCCGAGGAAGGGGACCGGTCCCCTCGCGAGACCGGGGACCGGCTCCAGGGCTCCGGTTCCGTCCGGCTCCG
The DNA here is from genome assembly GCF_040682975.1 of Streptomyces sp. NPDC051051. Classification (NCBI taxonomy): domain Bacteria; kingdom Bacillati; phylum Actinomycetota; class Actinomycetes; order Kitasatosporales; family Streptomycetaceae; genus Streptomyces; species Streptomyces sp. NPDC051051. The sequence goes on along the minus strand of NZ_JBFBCB010000027.1, from coordinate 6,540 downwards.
GAAGGCCTCGGCCTCCCAGGTCCCGTCCAGGCGGGACGCCAGCCAGCCGGGGGCCGCCGCACGGAAGTCGGCGGGGGCGAGCGACCCCGAACCGGCGGGCAGCGCGCCGAGCAGGGGGGCGCCGGCGACGTCCGGCAGGTCGGTGACGTTGCACCGCATCGCCAGGTCGGGCGCGTCGGGCCAGGAGCCGATCACCACTCCGAGCAGCTCAAGCCCTCGCAAACGCAGTTCACGGGCCGTCAGGTCGGTCGTGTTCAGCGTGCCCAGCCCCGCCGACGCCACCACCAGCACCGGCGCCCGCAGCAGCTCCGCGGCGTCGGCCAGCGTGCCGCCCGCCTCGTCGAACCGCACCAGGAGCCCGCCGGCCCCCTCGACGAGGACCAGGTCGTGCTCGGTGGCCAGCTTGGCCGCCGCGTCGGCGACCTCACGCGGCCGCACGGGCACCATCCCGGCCCGGAGGGCCGCCGTCGCCGGTGCCAACGGCTCCGGATAGCGGGCCAGTTCGGCGGTCGTGACGTCACCCGCCAGCCGCGCGACCTCGTCCGCGTCACCGCGCTCGTCCGGCCGTACGCCGGTCTGGGCGGCCTTCAGCACGGCCACCGAGCGGCCCGCCGCGAGCGCGGCGGCGGCGACGGCGGCGGTCGTGACCGTCTTGCCGACCTCCGTGCCCGTCCCCGTGATCACCAGGATCGGCATGGTCATCCCTCCCGCGCCGCCGCGCACACGGCCCGCGCGATCCGTGCCACGTCCTCGTCGCCGGTGACGTACGGCGGCATCGTGTAGACGAGGTCGCGGAAGGGCCGCAGCCAGACGCCCTCGCGCACGGCTGCCCGCGTGGCGGCCTTCATGTCCACGTCGTGGTCGAGCTGGACGACCCCGATGGCACCGAGCACCCGTACGTCCTTCACGCCCGGCAGGTCCGCGGCCGCGGCCAGTTGCTCCCGCAGCCCCGTCCCGATCCGCCGGACCTCCGCGAGCCAGTCCTGCCCGAGGAGCAGCTCGATCGAGGCGCAGGCGACCGCCGCGGCCAGCGGGTTGCCCATGAACGTCGGACCGTGGGCCAGCACCGGCACCTCGCCCCGTGAGATGCCGTCGGCGACCCGGCCCGTGCACAGCGTCGCGGCCATCGTCAGATAACCGCCGGTCATCGCCTTGCCGACGCACATCACATCCGGGGTCACCCCGGCATGGTCGGAGGCGAACAGCGCGCCCGTGCGGCCGAATCCGGTGGCGATCTCGTCGAACACCAGCAGCACGCCGTGCTCGTCGCACGCCTCGCGCAGCACCGTCAGGTACGCGGGGGAGTGGAACCGCATCCCGCCCGCGCCCTGCACCACCGGCTCCACGATCACCGCGGCCAGCTCGTCGGCGTGCCGCCCGATCGCCGCACGCAGCTCACGCGCGTACGTCTCGTCGTACTCGGCGGGCGGCGGACCGACGAAGACCTGCCGGGGCAGGACCCCGGTCCACAGGTCGTGCATCCCGCCCTCGGGGTCGCACACGGACATCGGCTGCCAGGTGTCCCCGTGGTAGCCGCCGCGCCAGGTCAGCAGTCGCTGCTTGCGGGGGCGGCCCAGCGAGCGCCAGTACTGGAGGCACATCTTCACCGCGACCTCGACCGACACCGACCCCGAGTCGGCGAGGAACACGTGCTCCAGCCCCTCGGGCGAGATGTCGACGAGCAGCTTCGCCAGCCGTACGGCGGGCTCGTGGGTGAGCCCGCCGAACATGACGTGGCTCATCCGCCCGAGCTGGGCCCGCGCCGCCTCGTCGAGCACCGGGTGGCCGTAGCCGTGGATCGCCGACCACCAGGAGGACATGCCGTCGACCAGCTCGCCGGAGCCGTCGGCGAGCCGCAGCCGGACCCCGCTCGCCGACTCCACGACGAGCGGGTCCACCCGGCCCGGCATCGGACCGTACGGATGCCACACATGACGCCGGTCGAGGTCCAGCAGCTCGGACACGTCCCGCTCAGGCATTGGGCGCGAGGTCCGTCCCGGCGCCCCGGCGGCGGACGGCGACCAGGTCCGTACGGGCCTCGTTCGCCTGCGGCGCGGACGCCGTACCGCGGACACCGCCGCCCTCGTGCGCACCGCAGGCACCCCCCTGCTCGTGCGCACCGCAGCCGCCGGCGGCCTCGGGGGATCCGCAGCCGCCGCCCTGGTGCGACCCGCAGCCGCCGCCGGCCCGGTGTTCCGGCAGCGTCACCTCGCCCGCGCCCTCCACCTCGAACCCGGCGTCCGCGATCATGTCGAGGTCCGCCTTGCCGGCCTGGCCCTCGGTGGTGAGGTAGTCGCCGAGGAAGATCGAGTTGGCCAGGTGCAGGGCGAGCGGCTGCATCGTGCGCAGATGGACCTCACGGCCGCCCGCGATGCGCACCTCCACGTCCGGGCAGACGAACCGCACCATGGCCAGGATGCGCAGACAGCGCTGCGGGGTGAGGTTCCACTCCTTGGCCAGCGGGGTGCCCTCGACCGGGATCAGGAAGTTCACCGGGACGGAGTCGGGGTCCAGTTCGCGCAGCGAGTGGACGACGTCGACCAGGTCCTCGTCCGACTCGCCCATGCCGGCGATCAGCCCCGAGCACGCCGACAGACCGGCCGCGTGCGCCTTGTGCACCGTGTCCACCCGGTCGGCGTACGTGTGCGTGGTCGTGATGTCCGCGTACGTCTCCTCGGACGTGTTCAGGTTGTGGTTGTAGGCGTCCGCGCCCGCCTCGCGCAGCCGCTCCGCCTGACCGTCGGAGAGCAGGCCCAGGCAGGCGCACACCTCGACGCCCTCGTTCTGGTCCTTGATCGCCTTGATGGTCTCGGAGACCCGGTCGACGTCCCGGTCGGTCGGGCCCCGCCCGGACGCCACCAGGCAGACCCGCTTGGCACCCCCGGCCAGCCCCGCGGCGGCGGCCCGCGACGCCTCGTCGGGCTTGAGCCAGGTGTACTTGAGGATCCCGGCCGTGGAGCCGAGCCGCTGGGAACAGTAGGAGCAGTCCTCCGGGCACAGGCCCGACTTCAGGTTGACGAGGTAGTTGAGTTTCACCCGTCGCCCGAACCAGTGACGGCGTACCCTTCCGGCCGCGGCCACCACGTCGAGCAGGTCGTCGTCGGACGTGGCCAGCACGGCCAGCGCCTCTTCGCGGGTCGGCAGCTCGCGCCGAAGCCCCTTGTCCACCAGCGTGTTCAGCAGGTCCATGAGAGCCGATCCTGTCGTACCGACCCGTGCGCGGGCCAGGGAGAGTTCGTACAACGAAGGGCATTCGAGGTGTGGGTATTGCCACACCATGGGATACGCGACGTACGGCTAGTGTCTGTCCACTGCCTACAAATTCCCCGGAGGACGAGCCATGGCGTTCGGCTGGATCGACGAGCGGGCGCGGGCGCGCCGCACCGCCGGACTCGTACGGACCCTGCGCCCCCGTCCGGCCGACTCGCCCCTCCTGGACCTCGCGAGCAACGACTACCTGGGACTCGCCCGCCACCCCGAGATCACCGAGGGCGCGGCGCGGGCCGCGCGGACCTGGGGCGGCGGCGCGACCGGCTCCCGGCTCGTCACCGGCACCACCGAGCTGCATGCCCAACTGGAGCGGGAACTGGCCGACTTCTGCGGCTTCGAGGCGGCCCTGGTCTTCTCCTCCGGCTACGCCGCCAACCTCGCCGCGGTCACCGCGCTGGCCCCGCACGGCTCCCTGATCGTCTCCGACGCGGGCAACCACGCCTCGCTCATCGACGGCTGCCGGCTGGCCCGCGGCACGACGCAGGTCGTCGCGCACGCCGATCCCGACGCCGTGCGCAAGGCGCTGGGCACGCGCGGCGGTCCGGCCCTGGCGGTCTCCGACACGGTCTTCTCCGTCGACGGCGACGCGGCCCCGCTGGCCGACCTCGCCGACGCCTGCCGGGAGCACGGTGCCGGGCTGGTCGTCGACGACGCCCACGGTCTCGGCGTCCTCGGCGCGGGCGGCCGCGGCGCGCCGCACGCGGCGGGACTGGCGGGGGCGGAGGACGTCGTGGTCACGGTCACGCTGTCCAAGTCGCTGGGCAGCCAGGGCGGCGCCGTGCTCGGACCCGCGCGCGTGATCGACCATCTGGTCAACGCCGCCCGGACGTTCATCTTCGACACCGGGCTCGCCCCCGCGGCGGCGGGCGCGGCCCTGGCGGCCCTGACGCTGCTGCGCCGCGAGCCGGAACGTGCGGCACGCGCGCGTGCGGTGGCGGGCGAGCTGCACGCGCGCCTGACGGCCGCGGGTCTGGAAGCGGTGCGTCCGGACGCCGCGGTCGTCTCCGTGCGGGCCCCGTCCCCGGAGGCGGCCGTGCGCTGGGCGGCGGACTGCCGGGCGGCAGGCCTGGCCGTGGGCTGCTTCCGCCCTCCTTCCGTGCCCGACGGCGTCTCACGCCTGAGGCTGACCGCCCGCGCTGACCTCGGCGAGGCGCAGATCGAACGTGCCGTACGGGTGATCGACGGGACACGGCCATGAGCCGGCGTGGCGCGGCCGTGCGCCGGGAGACGCCGACCGGCCGGCGAGCCGGGACCAGCGGAACGCGGCGGTGAAGTCCGTCCAGCTCCCGGGGGAGAAGAGCAGGGCGGGCCCGGCCGGGTCCTTGGAGTCGCGTACGGCGAGCAGACCGGTCCACGGTCCGCGGTCCGGGCGGGCCGTCTCCACGCAGTTGTTGGCTCCCGTGCTGTAGCTGCTGCGCAGCCACCGCAGAGCCTGGGGGTGGGGGTGAGGGAGGGAGAGACGGGGCGGATCGGTGCTGCAGGGTACGTTCCGAGGCAGTGCGGTCATGATGCCTCCTTACGCGCCGTCAGCGGTCGCGGCGAGGTAGTCCAGTGAGTCCCCGGGCGAGAGAGCGTGCGCCCGAAGGGCGTTGAAGGCTTTGGTGTAGGCCTGGAGGTCTTCTTTCCGTTCGAGGTGGACACTACTCGTCAAGTGGTCGAGAACGACCACATCCAGATCAGAAGCGCTCGAAAACGAGAAGATGACGAAAGGGCCGGTGACGCCGATGTGCGCCCCGGCGCTGAACGGCAGCACCTGGAGCCTGACCTGGGGCAGCCGGGCCGCCTCCACCAGCCGCTCCAGCTGCTGCGCCATGACCTCGGGACCGCCCACCTCCCGCCGCAGCACCGCCTCGTCGAGCACCGCGTCCAGCTCCAGCGGCGGCCGGGCCCGCAGCACGTCCTGCCTGGCCAGCCGCACCTCCACCAGCGCGTCCAGCCGGTCCTCGTCGAGGCCCTCCACCGCGGCCCGGGTCACCGCGCGGGCGTACGCGGGAGTCTGCAGCAGCCCCGGCACGACGGTGGTCTCCAGGGTGCGCATCGCGCTCGCCTGCGACTCCAGGCTGATGAAGTCCCGGTAGGTGGGCGGCAGGACCCCGCGATAGGCGTGCCACCAGCGCTCGCGGCCGTCGCCCTCGACCGAGCCGGCCAACGCCAGCATCAGCTTCCGCAGTTGCGCGTCGTCCACGCCGTAGGTGTCGAGGAGCAACCGCACGTCGGCCGGTCTCGTACCGCTGGTGCCGGTCTCGATCCGGCTCACCTTCGACTGGTGCCAGCCCACCAGCCGGGCCGCCTCACCACTGGTGAAGCCCGCACGGGAACGCAGCGCCCGCAGTTCGGCGCCCAGCTTCCGGCGGCGCACCGCGGGACCGTGCTGCATGGGACCTCGTTACTCCCTCCGGGCCGTCCGCATATGTTCTGCCGTAGCAGAGTTCACCGCATCGAGCGACAGATATATGCCCATCTTGGTGGATCGCCATCCGCGACCGGCGTGTTGATGGCACTCTGGCGACGAAGCACCAGTCCGGGAACGTACTCGAACATCCGCACCGTGTCGGACTCCGGTCCCGGGGGAAAGGGACGACGTCGCCATGGCAGACCACCTGGAAGCATCCGTCACTCTGCCGAGCGATCCCGCCTCGGTGTCCACTGCCCGCACCCACGTGCTCGACACCCTCGCGCAGTGGGGCCTCCCGGCCACCGCGGAGCTGGCCGACACCGTCCGCCTGATCGTCTCCGAGCTGGCCACCAACGCCGTACAGCACACCTTCGGACAGTCGCCCACCTTCACCGTGGACCTCGTCCTCGACCGCGACGAGCGGCTGTACATCGGCGTCACCGACAGCCACCCGCGCTTCCCCCAACGACTGCCGGCCGCCGTCCAGCAGGACAACGGCCGAGGCATGGTGATCATCAGATGGCTGACCGCGGAGCGCGGCGGCAGACTCCGGGTCCGTCCCACCCGCGAGGGCGGCAAGACCGTCTTCATCGAACTGCCCTGGACGGTCCCCGGCGAGCCCGCCGGCAAGGCGGCGCCGGCGACGGCGGCGGGGCCGCAGGACCTCTGACGGGCCCCGGGGGCCGCCTAGGGCTCCGCGGCGCCCCTCCGGGGACTCCTGGACTCCTCCGGAGCCCCACGGAACCCCGCGAGGCCGCCCCGGCCCTGTGACGCCCGTCCGGGGCCGTCCCGACTCATGCGGCACCGCGCGGGCCGCCCAGGATCCGCGCGAGCGGCATCCCGATCCGCCGCAGCCACGCCACCAGCCGCGCCCG
>NZ_JBFBCB010000026.1:0-109498 GCF_040682975.1 Streptomyces sp. NPDC051051 | reverse complement strand
TCGGGGCGACCCTCCGCCTTGCGATCGCACGCACCAGACGCCGCCGGGCCTGCCCTTCGGGCAGACGACGCTACTTTCGAAACACGCCCTAGCCGCGAGGGGCTCGCCCAGGGGCTCGCCCAGGGGCTCGCCCAGGGGCTCGCCCAGGGGCCCGTCCGCCACCAGGTCGCCCGGCCGCCGTCGGTGCACGAGGCGGGCGGGTCCCGGCGCGTCTCAGTAGCCGAAGTCCTGCGTCCACCAAGGGCCGCCGGAGCCGAGGTGCACGCCGACGCCCAGGGTCTTGAAGTCGCAGTTGAGTATGTTGGCGCGGTGACCGGGGCTCTTCATCCAGGCCTCCATCACCGCCGCCGCGTCGGCCTGGCCGCGGGCTATGTTCTCGCCGCCGAGGTCGGATATGCCGGCCTTCCCGGCGCGGTCCCACGGGGTCGCGCCGTCCGGGTCGGTGTGGTCGAAGAAGCCGCGCGCCGCCATGTCCTGGCTGAACCTCTGGGCGAGGTCGGCCAGCGAACTGTTCGCGGAGACGGCGCTGCAGCCGACCTTGGCCCGTTCCTCGTTGACGAGCTTCAGCACCTCGGCCGCGGCCTGGATCTCCGCCGAGACCGTCACCGGTGACGACTTCGCCGGGGCCTTCGTGGCCACCTTGGAAGGGGTCTTCTCCGGCTTCTTCGTCGGCGTCGTGGCGCTGGGCTTCTCGGTGGTCGCCGATGCGCTCGGCGACGCCTTCGAGGCCGACGGGGAGGGCGTGGCCGAGGTCGGGGCGGAGGCCGAGGGCGGGGCGGGGCGGCCGGCGTCGCGGCTGGTCGACGTACTGTCGCGGTCGGTCTCCGCGGAGCCGGAGGTGCCGCCCTGCTCGGAGGCCGAGTTGGTGGGCGAGTCGGCGGCCTGGACCCGGTCGCCCGCGCCACCGCCTCCGCCCAGCCGGTAGCTGTCGAGGCCGGGCACCACACCCGTGGCCACCGCGACCGTGCCGAGGGCGACCGCCGCGGACATCCCGAGCAGGCCGGTCCTGACCGGCGTCACGGCCTTCCGCTTGCGACGGCGACCCGCACCGCCGCGACCACCGGCACCGTGTGCCGAGCCGCGGCCCGGCGTGAAGCCGTCGGTCGCGAAGCCGTCCGACGTGAACCCGTCCGACGTGAACCCGTCCGGAACGAATCCGTCCGAAGCGAAGACCGCGGTGTCCTCGGCGGCCGCGCGGCCTTCCTCCGGAGCGAACAGGTACTCCTGGCTCCGGGCGACCGTCTCGGCGTACGCCTCCGGGTTCAGGTAGGGCGCGATGCCCATGGTGGGGTGGTCGCCGCCGTACACGTCCCGCCGTGAGCGGCCCTCCGGGCGCGAGCCGTCGGTGTGGCCGGCCGCCGTGGCGCGGCCGGCGGCGGAGCGTCGGTGGCGTCCCATGTTCTGGCCTTCCTCGTCCAACTGGTCCGGGCGGAGTCCCCGGTCTCCCGGTGCCCGCGGGGCTCCCGTGGTCGACCGGCGCCGATGGGGCGCATGACTCCTCATGGTCGACCTGACCCACTCGAACGAGTGAGTTTCATATGAGATTCATTGGGTGGGGACGGTACCGCATGCCGCTGGGGGAGGAAGTGTCCCGAGTGACATTGCCTGGTTAGGTTGCCTCCATGAGCGAGGATGTACGGCTGGTCGCCTGGGTGCGCGGACGCGTCCAAGGTGTGGGTTTCCGCTGGTTCACGCGGGCGAAGGCGCTGGAGATCGGCGGCCTGAGTGGTTTTGCTCTCAATTTGGCCGACGGACGGGTCCAGGTGGTCGCCGAGGGCTCCCGGAAGGGCTGCGAAGAACTGCTCGACTGGCTCCAGGGCGACGACACGCCCGGCCGCGTGGACGGAGTCACAGAGATATGGGACACACCTCGCGGCGGCTACGACGGCTTCGCGATCCGCTGACGATCGCGCGCGAAACAGCCCCGCCGACACGGAGGCGAGTGCCTCCGGCAGCCGCGCCCGACAGAAAGAGGCAGGTGGTGCCGAGAATCGCTTGCGTCGGCAGGCTCCGCACGCAAGGATGATCGCCACGCCCCGAGGGTCCCTAGGAGTCGTCGCGCCGCCGTTCCGCGCCGCGCACGCAAGGGTTGCCCGCCGATACGGGGCGTGATCGTGTTGACCGTCAAACTTTTTGGTGAGACGCTGAAAGCACCCCCCGCACCTAGCTGTTTGGCATGGATGAACGGCAACACCAGCAAGATCCGGTCAACACCGCGGGTGCGAATCCCTCACGACCCACACCGCTTCGGTCGGTCACTCATTGTGGAGGACCATCCATCATGGCAAAGGCGCTTCTCGGTTACGTCGGCGGCTCCGACCCGCGACTCCTCGCCGAGATGCGACGGCTCCAGCAGCGCGTCCAGGACCTGGAAAACGAGCTCGGACGGATCCAGGCCGAGAACGACGCTCTGACGGCTGCCGCGTCTCACGACAGGTTCATGGAGAGCATCGACGCACACCAGGCGGAGCCTGCGCTCACCTGACCGCTGCACTGCTCCACAACAGCAAACGCAGTGGTCGGGCGGCTCATGAAACCGCGTCGGACCGCTAAGTCTGCAAGAGAGTCTGCAAGGGACGCTTCGGCGTCCCTTCTTTCTTCCCCCGTGCGTCCTTTCAGCGCTTTCCCGTCTGGTCTGCCCTGCGTCCTCCCGGGTGAAACCGCGGGTTCATGGAGTGAGACATCGCCGGGCGGTAAAGTCCAGCGGCGTGCACCTCAAGGCCCTGACCCTCCGAGGGTTCAAGTCGTTCGCTTCCGCGACCACACTCCGGTTCGAGCCGGGCATCACGTGTGTCGTGGGACCCAACGGCTCGGGCAAGTCCAACGTCGTGGACGCGCTCAGCTGGGTCATGGGCGAGCAGGGCGCCAAGTCGCTGCGCGGCGGCAAGATGGAGGACGTCATCTTCGCCGGCACCACCGGCCGCCCCCCGCTGGGCCGCGCCGAGGTGTCCCTCACCATCGACAACTCCGACGGTGCCCTGCCCATCGAGTACGCCGAGGTCACCATCACGCGGATCATGTTCCGCAACGGCGGCAGCGAGTACCAGATCAACGGCGACACCTGCCGGCTCCTCGACATCCAGGACCTGCTGTCCGACTCCGGGATCGGCCGCGAGATGCACGTCATCGTCGGCCAGGGCCAGCTCGACTCCGTGCTGCACGCCGACCCCATGGGCCGCCGCGCGTTCATCGAGGAGGCCGCCGGCGTCCTCAAGCACCGCAAGCGCAAGGAGAAGGCGCTCCGCAAACTGGACGCGATGCGGGCCAACCTCGCGCGCGTGCAGGATCTGACGGACGAACTGCGCAGACAGCTCAAGCCGCTGGGCCGGCAGGCCGCCGTCGCCCGCCGCGCCGCCGTCATCCAGGCCGACCTGCGCGACGCCCGCCTGCGCCTCCTCGCCGACGACCTCGTACGGCTGCGCGAGGCGCTCACCGCGGAGATCGCCGACGAGGCCGCCCTCAAGGAACGCAAGGACGCCGCCGAGCGGGAGCTGCGCGAGGCCCTCCGGCGTGAGGCCCTGCTGGAGGACGAGGTCCGGCGGCTCGCCCCCCGGCTCCAGCGGGCCCAGCAGACCTGGTACGAGCTGTCCCAGTTCGCCGAACGCGTCCGCGGCACGGTCTCGCTGGCCGACGCCCGCGTGCAGAGCGCGACCTCGGCGCCGGTCGACGAGCGGCGCGGCCGCGACCCCGAGGACCTTGAGCGCGAGGCCGCCCGCGTCCGCGAGCAGGAGGCGGAGCTGGAGGCCGCCCTCGAAGCGGCCCGGTACGCCCTCGACGACACCGTCTCCCACCGCGCCGACCTGGAGCGGGAGCTGGCGGTCGAGGAACGGCGGCTGAAGGACGTCGCCCGCGCGATCGCCGACCGGCGCGAGGGACTCGCCCGGCTGCACGGTCAGGTCAACGCCGCCCGTTCCCGCGCCGCCTCCGCCCAGGCCGAGATCGACCGCCTGGCCGCCGCCCGCGACGAGGCGCAGGAACGGGCGGTCACGGCGCAGGAGGAGTACGAGGCCCTGAAGGCGGAGGTCGACGGGCTGGACGCGGGCGATCAGGAACTGGGCGAGCGGCACGACGAGGCCAAGCGGCGGCTCGCCGAGGCCGAGACCGCCTCGACCGCCGCCCGCGAAGCGGTCACCGCGGCCGAACGCAGGCGTGCCGCCACCCAGGCCCGCCACGACACCCTCGCCATGGGCCTGCGCCGCAGGGACGGCACGGGCGCGCTCCTCGACGCGAAGGACCGCCTCACCGGCCTGCTCGGCCCCGCCGCGGAACTCCTCAGCGTCGCCCCCGGACACGAGGTCCCGCTCGCCGCGGCCCTCGGCGCCGCCGCGGACGCCGTCGCCGTCACCACCCCGTCCGCCGCAGCCGAGGCCCTCCGCCTCCTGCGCAGACAGGACGCGGGCCGGGCGGCACTCCTGCTGGCGGGCGCACCGCAGGAGCCGCCCGCAGGGCCCGCCACCGCAGATCCGGAGCGTGGCGCCGCCGAGGGACTGGTGGGTACGGAACCGTCGTCGGGCCGGGACGAGGGGCCGGGGGCGCCGGGTACCGGCACCGGCCCGGCGGAGCACCCCGGCACCGGACCCGCCGGCAGCACGCCGGCCCCGGCCGGAGCCACGGACGTCGACGCCGGCGGGGGTGCTTCCGCCGCCGTGCCGCCGGCCGCCGTCGACGGGACCGCCCGCGCCGGGGTCGTGAGGCCCACCGCGGCCGGCCACCTCCTCGCCGCCGACCTGGTCCGTGCCCCCGCCGAGCTGATGCCCGCCGTACGGCGGCTGCTGCGGGGCGTGGCCGTCGTCGGGACGCTGGAGGACGCCGAGGAACTCGTCCACGCGCGGCCCGAACTGACCGCCGTCACCGCCGAGGGGGATCTGCTCGGCGCGCACTTCGCGCAGGGCGGGTCCGCCGGGACGCCCAGTCTGCTGGAGGCGCAGGCCTCCGTCGACGAGGCCGCCGCCGAACTGGAGGAGCTGGCGGTGCGGTGCGAGGAGCTGGCCGAGGCCCAGCGGGCGGCGGGGGAGCGGCGCCGGGAGTGCGCCGCGTCGGTCGAGGAGCTGGGGGAGCGGCGGCGGGCCGCCGACCGGGAGAAGTCGGCCGTCGCCCAGCAGCTCGGGCGGCTCGCCGGGCAGGCGCGCGGTGCCGCGGGGGAGGCCGAGAGGTCCGCCGCCGCGGCCGCCCGTGCGCAGGACGCGCTCGACCGGGCCGTGACGGAGGCAGAGGAGCTCGCCGAGCGGCTGGCCGTCGCCGAGGAGATGCCGGTGGAGGAGGAGCCCGACACCTCCGTGCGGGACCGGCTCGCCGCCGACGGGGCGAACGCGCGGCAGACCGAGATGGAGGCACGCCTCCAGGTCCGCACGCACGAGGAGCGGGTCAAGGGGCTCGCCGGGCGGGCGGACTCCCTGGACCGCGCCGCGCGGGCGGAACGTGAGGCACGCGCGCGTGCCGAGCGGCGCCGGGCCCGGCTACGGCACGAGGCCGCCGTCGCGGGGGCCGTCGCCGCCGGTGCGCGGCAGTTGCTCGCGCACGTCGAGGTGTCGCTCGGCCGGGCCGAGCGGGAGCGGGTCGCCGCCGACGCCGCCAAGGCGCGCCGGGAGCAGGAGCTGGCCGCCGCGCGGACCACCGGGCGCGACCTCAAGGCGGAACTCGACAAGCTGACGGACTCGGTCCACAGGGGAGAGGTGCTCGGCGCCGAGAAGCGGCTGCGGATCGAGCAGCTGGAGACGAAGGCGCTGGAGGAGCTGGGCGTCGAGCCGGCGGGGCTGGTCTCCGAGTACGGTCCGCACCAGCCGGTGCCGCCCTCGCCGCCCGCCGAGGGCGAGGCGCTGCCGGAGGACCCCGAGGACCCGCGCAACCAGCCCCGGCCCTTCGTCCGGGCGGAGCAGGAGAAGCGGCTGAGGGCGGCCGAACGCGCGTACCAGCAGCTCGGCAAGGTGAATCCGCTCGCCCTGGAGGAGTTCGCCGCGCTGGAGGAGCGCCATCAGTTCCTCAGCGAGCAGTTGGAGGACCTGAAGAAGACGCGCGCCGACCTTCTTCAGGTGGTGAAGGAGGTCGACGAGCGCGTCGAGCAGGTCTTCACCGAGGCGTTCCGCGACACCGCCCGTGAGTTCGAAGGCGTGTTCGGCCGCCTGTTCCCGGGTGGCGAGGGACGGCTGATCCTGACCGACCCCGACAACATGCTCACCACGGGGGTGGACGTCGAGGCCCGGCCGCCCGGAAAGAAGGTCAAGCGGCTCAGCCTGCTCTCGGGCGGCGAGCGGTCGCTGACCGCGGTCGCGATGCTCGTGTCGATCTTCAAGGCCCGGCCCAGCCCCTTCTACGTCATGGACGAGGTGGAGGCGGCCCTCGACGACACCAACCTCCAGCGGCTGATCCGGATCATGCAGGAGCTCCAGGAGTCCTCGCAGCTGATCGTGATCACGCACCAGAAGCGCACGATGGAGATCGCCGACGCCCTCTACGGCGTGTCCATGCAGGGCGACGGTGTGTCGAAGGTCATCTCGCAGCGCCTTCGCTGAAACAGCGTGCGGTCTGCATCTAGTGTGACCAGCGTCTTTTCAAGTCTTCAAGAAGTAAACGCAAGCCGTAGATCATGTGGGGGAAAGCTCACAGCTGCCGAACCATTGACTTCGAAACTTGAAGGCATAGTCTCTGCAGCGTTGCTTTTGCCTTCAGGTGTGAGTGGTGTTGTTTCGCATGCCACGGGAACCCTCACCTGAAACGGCTCGCCCCCCCACGCCCGGCAGCGCTGCCGGGTGGCCCGAGGAGAACACGTGACCAGCACAGCGCAGGCACCTCAGCCAGGAGCCAGGACGGCTCACCCCGATCATCTCGGGCACGTCGTCTTCATCGCCGCGGCAGCCGCGATGGGCGGCTTCCTCTTCGGCTACGACAGCTCGGTCATCAACGGTGCCGTCGAGGCCATCCGGGGCCGCTACGACGTCGGCTCCGCGGCCCTGGCCCAGGTCATCGCCATCGCCCTGATCGGCTGTGCCATCGGCGCCGCGACCGCCGGCCGCATGGCCGACCGCATCGGCCGCATCCGCTGCATGCAGATCTCCGCCGCGCTGTTCACGATCAGCGCCGTCGGCTCGGCGCTGCCCTTCTCGCTGTGGGACCTCGCCTTCTGGCGGGTCGTCGGCGGCTTCGCCATCGGAATGGCCTCGGTCATCGGCCCGGCCTACATCGCCGAGGTCGCCCCGCCCGCCTACCGCGGCCGCCTCGGCTCCTTCCAGCAGGCCGCGATCGTCATCGGCATCGCCGTGTCGCAGCTGGTCAACTGGGGTCTGCTCAACGCCGCCGGCGGCGACCAGCGCGGCGAGATCATGGGCCTCGAGGCCTGGCAGGTCATGCTCGGCGTCATGGTGATCCCGGCCGTCCTGTACGGCCTGCTCTCCTTCGCGATCCCCGAGTCCCCGCGCTTCCTGATCTCCGTGGGCAAGCGCGACCGGGCCCGGGAGATCCTCATGGAGGTCGAGGGCGAGGACGTCGACTTCGACGCCCGGATCGCCGAGATCGAGCACGCCATGAACAGCGAGCACAGGTCCAGCTTCAAGGACCTGCTCGGCGGCTCCTTCTTCTTCAAGCCGATCGTCTGGATCGGTATCGGCCTGTCGGTCTTCCAGCAGTTCGTCGGCATCAACGTCGCGTTCTACTACTCCTCGACGCTGTGGCAGTCGGTCGGCGTCGACCCGACGGACTCGTTCTTCTACTCCTTCACCACGTCGATCATCAACATCCTCGGCACCGTGATCGCGATGATCTTCGTGGACCGCGTCGGCCGCAGGCCGCTCGCCCTCATCGGCTCCGTCGGCATGGTGATCGGCCTGGCCCTGGAGGCCTGGGCGTTCTCCTTCGACCTGGTCGACGGCAAGCTGCCCGCCACCCAGGGCTGGGTCGCCCTGATCGCCGCCCACGTCTTCGTCCTCTTCTTCGCCCTGTCGTGGGGCGTGGTCGTGTGGGTCTTCCTCGGCGAGATGTTCCCCAACAAGCTCCGCGCCGCCGCGCTCGGCGTGGCCGCCGCCGCCCAGTGGATCGCCAACTGGGCCATCACCGCGAGCTTCCCGTCCCTGGCCGACTGGAACCTCTCCGCGACCTACGTGATCTACACGGTCTTCGCCGCGCTCTCCATCCCGTTCGTCCTCAGGTACGTCAAGGAGACGAAGGGCAAGTCGCTGGAGGAGATGGGCTGAGCCTCGTACCGAGGCCCCTGGACTCGAGGAGACGGGCCAAGTCCCCGCTGCCCTTCTCCTCGACACCCGTGAGGCGTGCCGCCCCGGCTCACCCGATGAGCCGGGGCGGCACGCTCGCGCGGAACAGCCGCAGACCGCGGCGGCCCTCCTCCAGGTCATGCCGCCCGCCGGCGCGGCGGACGCAGGACGAGACCACGGCGGGCCGGACCGTCCTCCGGCTCGACCCCGACGGCCTGTGCCGGCCCGCCGCGCACTGCCGCGCCGAGGACGCGCCCGCCGAGGTCGAGGAGCGCTGTCCGCGCCTGCGGTTCCGGGCGCGATCCGCGCTGCACAAGAGCAAGCTGATCGGCTGAGGAACGGGCGGGCCGTCACCCGCCCCGGACGAGGGGGTCACGCATACTGGCGTTGTTATGGAAACCGTCATCCTTGCTGTAGTCATCGCCGTGGTCGTGCTCGTCGCGCTCGGCGGGCTCATCGTCGGCAGCCGGCGGAAGAAGCCGCTGCCGCCGCCGCCCCCGGCCGCGCCCGACATCACCGCGCCTCCGGCCGAGCCGCACGTCGGCGACGAGGCCGAGACGCCGCGCGAAGAACCACGCCGCACGATCGAGGAGGTGGACCTCGGCGGCGGCGCACCCACCGCCGTCGAGGAGCCTCCCGTTGTCGAGGCTCCCCGGATCGAGATCCCGGAGCCCACCGCGGGGCGGCTGGTCCGCCTCCGCGCCCGACTCTCCCGCTCCCAGAACGCCCTCGGTCAGGGCCTGCTCACGCTGCTCTCGCGCGAGCACCTCGACGAGGACACCTGGGAGGAGATCGAGGACACCCTCCTCACCGCCGACGTCGGCGTCATGCCCACCCAGGAGCTGGTCGAACGGCTGCGCGAGCGCGTGAAGGTGCTCGGCACCCGCACGACCGACGAACTGCGCGGCCTGCTGCGCGACGAGCTGCTCAAGCTGATCGGCACCGAGGTCGACCGCACCGTGAGGACCGAGCCCGAGGGCCGCAAGCCCGGCATCGTGATGGTCGTCGGCGTCAACGGCACCGGCAAGACCACCACCACCGGCAAGCTCGCGCGCGTGCTCGTCGCCGACGGCCGTACGGTCGTCCTGGGCGCCGCCGACACCTTCCGCGCCGCCGCCGCCGACCAGCTCCAGACCTGGGGCGAGCGCGTCGGTGCCCACACCGTGCGCGGTCCCGAGGCCGGTGATCCCGCCTCCGTCGCCTTCGACGCGGTCAAGGAGGGCAAGGAGATGGGGGTCGACGTGGTCCTCATCGACACCGCCGGCCGACTGCACACCAAGACCGGCCTCATGGACGAGCTGGGCAAGGTCAAGCGGGTCGTGGAGAAGCACGCCCCGCTCGACGAGGTGCTCCTCGTCCTCGACGCCACCACCGGGCAGAACGGCCTCGTGCAGGCCCGGGTGTTCGCCGAGGTCGTCGACATCACCGGCATCGTGCTGACCAAGCTCGACGGCACGGCCAAGGGCGGCATCGTGATCGCCGTCCAGCGCGAGCTGGGCGTGCCGGTCAAGCTCATCGGGCTCGGCGAGGGCGCGGACGACCTGGCGCCGTTCGAGCCGGAGGCGTTCGTCGACGCTCTCATCGGCGAGTGACCGGGGACCCCGACGCGGTAACCGGTGACGAAGAAGCGCCCGCCCCCCGAGGTGCAGTCGGGGGACGGGCGCTTCGCTGTGTACGCCGTGATCCTGATCCGCGCTGCCCAGCCACTTGCTCGGCCGGGCCGGGCCGGGCCGCGCCGCTCGGCCGGAGCTAGGCGCGTGACCGGTGTGCCACGTACGCCAGCGTGCCCAGCAGCAGCCGGGCCGCCGGGGGCCTGGTCGCCGAGTCCAGCGCCGGCGGGCGCAGCCAGCGCACCGGGCCGAGGCCGCCGCGGTCGGAGGGCGGCGCCGTGATGTACGTACCGGGACCGAGGCCGCGCAGGTCGAGGGAGGCCGGGTCGTCCCAGCCCATGCGGTAGAGCAGGCCGGAGAGGTCGGCGGCGGCGCCGGGGGCGACCAGGAACTGGGCGCGGCCCTCGGGGGTGGCGGTCACCGGTCCGAGCGGGAGGCCCATGCGCTCCAGGCGCACCAGCGCGCGAAGCCCGGCCGCCTCGGCCACCTCGATCACGTCAAAGGCGCGGCCGACCGGCAGCATCACGGCGGCGCCGGGGAAGTCCGCCCAGGTTCTCGTCGCGTCGTGGAGGGTGGCGCCGGCCGGCACCCGGGGCGCGAAGTCCAGGGGGTGCGCGCCGGGTCGGCGGCAGTCACCGCGGCCGCAGGAACAGGCGCCGGCCGCGGCGCGCGCGCCCGGCACCACATCCCAGCCCCACAGTCCGGTGAACTCGGCGACCGCGGTGCACTCGGACGAGCGACCGCGCCTGCGCGTGCCGGAGCGGATCTCGCGGATGCCGCCGATCGTGAAGCCCATGCCCCCTCCAACGGGTCCGGCGCGCCGATGGTTACGCAGCGGACGCACGAAGTGACTCTGCGTGCTGACGCCTTCCCGCTGCTGCCCGTTCCAGACAGCGCCTGGAGGCGTCCGGGGTGGTGTGGCGGGCGGCGCGCGCCCCTGAGTGCACCGTTCCGCCCGCCCCGACCGTCCTCTGTCAAGTGAATCGCCTGCGCGCCACCGTGAGTTCATTCGTAGGGGTGGCGAATGGTGGCGTTTCCGGGACCGCCGTGGCTGGAGGCGTGATCGTAGGACTACTTTGAGTGTGCGAGGCCCGTGGGCGCATGCCCATGCGGGTATGCCGGAGGCAAGTCGGCTTCCTGTTCGAAGGGTGAGAACCGCCGGACGGCGGGCCGTATTTACCGGCATTCTGATAAGGCTTGGCGCATCAGAGCGACAAGTGGTCTCAGGGATGGGGGCGTTCCAGTGGGCGGCAACGGCGAAGGCGGGACGGGCGCGGGGAGCGCCGTGCACGCGGACAAGCGCCCGAACGGCCTGCTCGCTTCCTGGTTCGTGCGCAGCGGCTGGTCGAAGGGCGAACTCGCCCGTCAAGTCAACCGCAGAGCACGCCAGTTGGGCGCCAATCACATCTCCACCGACACGTCACGCGTGCGCCGCTGGCTGGACGGCGAGAACCCCCGCGAGCCGATCCCCCGCATCCTGTCCGACCTGTTCTCCGAGCGGTTCGGCTGCGTCGTCTCCGTCGAGGACCTCGGCCTGCGCACCGTGCGCCAGGCACCCTCCGCGACCGGCGTCGACCTGCCCTGGACCGGCCCGCAGACGGTGGCCCTGCTCAGCGAGTTCTCGCGCAGCGACCTGATGCTGGCGCGGCGCGGCTTCCTCGGATCCTCGCTGGCCCTGTCCGCGGGCCCCACCCTCATCGAGCCCATGCAGCGCTGGCTCGTCCCCTCCCCGCCCGCCGCGTACGAGGACACCGACTCCCTCCCGACCAGCCGCGCCCGCGGCCGGCTCTCCCGGCCCGAACTGGAGCTGCTGGAGTCCACCACCGCCATGTTCCGCCAGTGGGACGCCCAGTGCGGCGGCGGACTGCGCCGCAAAGCGGTCGTCGGCCAGCTCCACGAGGTGACGGAACTCCTCCAGGAACCGCAGCCCGAGGCCACCGGCAGGAAGCTCTTCAAGGTCGCCGCAGAACTGGCCGAACTGGCCGGGTGGATGTCGTACGACGTGGGGCTCCAGCCCACCGCGCAGAAGTACTTCGTCCTCGCGCTGCACGCCGCCAAGGAGGCCGGTGACCGCCCCCTCGGCTCGTACGTGCTGTCCAGCATGAGCCGGCAGATGATCCACCTCGGCCGGCCCGAGGACGCCCTGGAGCTGATCCACCTCGCGCAGTACGGCAGCCGGGACTGCGCGAGCCCGCGCACCCAGTCGATGCTGTATGCGATGGAGGCCCGCGCCTACGCCAACATGGGCCAGCCCGGCCGGTGCAAGCGGGCCGTCAGGATGGCCGAGGACACCTTCGCCGACGCCGACGACTGGGACGAGCCCGACCCCGACTGGATCCGCTTCTTCTCCGAGGCCGAGCTGTACGGCGAGAACTCCCACTCCTACCGCGACCTGGCCTACGTGGCCGGCCGCAGCCCCGCGTACGCCTCGCTGGCCGAGCCGCTGATGCAGAAGGCCGTGGACCTCTTCGCCAAGGACGGCGAGCACCAGCGGTCCTACGCGCTCAACCTCATCGGCATGGCCACCGTGCATCTGCTGCGCCAGGAGCCCGAGCAGAGCGCCGTGCTCGCCGAGCAGGCCATGAAGGCGGCGAAAAAAGTGCGCTCCGAGCGGGTCAACACTCGTATCCGAAAGACCGTCGACACGGCCGTCCGCGACTTCGGGGACCTCACCGAGGTCGTCGATCTCACCGACCGGCTCGCCGTGGAGCTTCCGGAGACCGCGGAGGCGGTCTGAGACCCGGCGAAACCCCTGGACCCCGGCCGCGGCCGGCCTTCCCGAACCGCCCGACTCGGCTCCCCCGTGCCAGGTCATCGGAAGGCCGACCGCGGCCGGTTCGTGTTGCCCCGAAGAAGGTTGCGCCACGATAACGATCCACTCGGGGAGCATCAGCCAGTTCATCGAGGCGTAACGCGCGAGGTGCCTTCGTCACGGCGGCGAAACAACGAGGGGCGTCCACCGAAACGGCGCTGCGTCAATCTCATGGCGCATAACCGGCCCACCCCTCAATCCCGCTCTGGCTTCGCCCGCACGGGGCCGTACCAACGACGAGGAGACGCCGATGGCACCAGCCATCACGCTTGCGGCGGACGCACCCACGCTGTCGTCCGCGAACACAGGCTTCATGCTCATCTGTTCCGCCCTGGTGATGCTCATGACCCCGGGCCTGGCCTTCTTCTACGGAGGCATGGTCCGCGTCAAGAGCACCCTGAACATGCTGATGATGAGCTTCATCAGCCTGGGGATCGTCACCGTCCTGTGGGTGCTCTACGGCTTCTCCCTCGCCTTCGGCACCGACTCCGGCTCGCTCATCGGCTGGAACTCCGACTGGGTCGGCCTCAGCAACATCGGCCTGACGGAGCTGTGGGACGGCTACACCATCCCGGTCTTCGTCTTCCTGGTCTTCCAGCTGATGTTCGCCATCATCACGCCCGCCCTGATAAGCGGAGCGCTCGCGGACCGCGTGAAGTTCTCCGCCTGGGCACTGTTCATCACCTTGTGGGTCACGATCGTGTACTTCCCGGTCGCCCACTGGGTGTGGGGCGCCGGCGGCTGGGCCTTCGAGCTCGGCGTGATCGACTTCGCCGGTGGCACGGCCGTGCACATCAACGCCGGTGCCGCGGCCCTCGGCGTGATCCTGGTCATCGGCAAGCGCGTCGGCTTCAAGAAGGACCCGATGCGCCCGCACAGCCTCCCGCTGGTCATGCTCGGCGCCGGTCTGCTGTGGTTCGGCTGGTTCGGCTTCAACGCCGGTTCGTGGCTCGGCAACGACGACGGCGTCGGCGCGCTGATGTTCGTCAACACGCAGGTCGCCACCGCCGCCGCCATGCTGGCCTGGCTGATCTACGAGAAGATCCGCCACGGCGCGTTCACCACGCTGGGCGCCGCCTCCGGCGCCGTCGCCGGCCTGGTGGCCATCACGCCCTCCGGCGGTGCGGTCTCCCCGCTCGGCGCGATCGCCGTCGGCGCCATCGCCGGTGTCCTGTGCGCCATGGCCGTCGGCCTGAAGTACAAGTTCGGCTACGACGACTCGCTCGACGTGGTCGGCGTTCACCTGGTCGGCGGAGTCGCCGGCTCCCTGCTGATCGGCTTCTTCGCCAGCGGCAAGGGCCAGTCCGACGTCCAGGGCCTCTTCTACGGCGGCGGTCTCGACCAGTTCTGGAAGCAGTGCGCCGGTGTCTTCGCGGTCCTCGGCTACTCGCTGGTGGTCTCCGCCGTCCTCGCCTTCCTGCTCGACAAGACGATCGGCATGCGGGTCCCCGAGGACGACGAGGTGGCGGGCATCGACCAGGCCGAGCACGCCGAGACCGCGTACGACTTCAGCGGTGCGGGCGGCGGTGCCGCCCGGACCAACGTCACGGGCCCGGTGGCCGACACTGCCAGCAAGAAGGTGGACGCATGAAGCTCATCACCGCCGTCGTGAAGCCGCACCGGCTCGACGAGATCAAGGAAGCCCTCCAGGCCTTCGGCGTCCACGGCCTCACGGTCACCGAGGCCAGCGGTTACGGTCGTCAGCGGGGACACACCGAGGTCTACCGCGGTGCCGAGTACACGGTCGACCTCGTCCCCAAGATCCGCATCGAGGTGCTGGTCGAGGACGACGACGCCGAACAGCTGATCGACGTCATCGTCAAGTCGGCCCGCACCGGCAAGATCGGTGACGGCAAGGTCTGGTCCCTCCCGGTCGAGACCGCCGTGCGGGTCCGCACCGGCGAGCGCGGCCCGGACGCGCTCTGACAGAAGAACGGAACAGGAGCCACTGGGTGACGAGTACGGACATGCGCAAGGATGCAGAGGACTCGGGACCCAGCGGCTATGCGGCGGCCCGGCTGCGTCTCCTCACCGAGGGGGCGCGGTCCGGGCCGCCGCGCCGTTCCGCCCTCTCCGAACTGACCGACGACTGGCTGGCCGGCCTGTTCACCGCCGGCAGCGAGGAACTGCGGGGCGTCTCCCTGGTCGCCGTCGGCGGCTACGGCCGCGGCGAGCTGTCCCCACGCAGCGACCTCGACCTCCTCCTGCTGCACGACGGCGCCGAACCGCAGGCGGTCGCCGCCCTCGCCGACCGCCTCTGGTACCCCGTCTGGGACCTCGGCCTCGCCCTCGACCACTCCGTCCGCACCCCGGCCGAGGCCCGCAGGACCGCCGGCGAGGACCTCAAGGTCCAGCTCGGCCTGCTCGACGCCCGCCACCTCGCGGGCGACCTGGGACTGACGGCGGGACTGCGGACGGCCGTACTGGCCGACTGGCGCAACCAGGCGCCCAAGCGGCTGCCCGAACTCCAGGAACTGTGCGCCGAGCGCGCCGAACGCCAGGGCGAGCTGCAGTACCTGCTGGAGCCCGACCTCAAGGAGGCCCGCGGCGGCCTGCGCGACGCCACCGCGCTGCGCGCCGTCGCCGCCTCCTGGCTCGCCGACGCGCCCCGCGAGGGCCTCGACGACGCCCGGCGCAGGCTCCTCGACGTCCGCGACGCCCTGCACCTGACGACCGGCCGCGCCACCGACCGGCTGGCCCTCCAGGAACAGGACCAGGTCGCCGCCGAACTGGGCCTCCTCGACGCCGACACCCTGCTGCGCCAGGTGTACGAGGCCGCGCGCGTCATCTCGTACGCCAGCGACGTCACCTGGCGCGAGGTGGGGCGCGTGCTCAGATCGCGCTCGATGCGGCCCCGGCTGCGCGCCATACTGGGCGGCGGCAAGCCCGCGCCCGAGCGGTCGCCGCTGGCCGAAGGGGTCGTCGAGCAGGACGGCGAGGTGGTGCTCGCCCGTGCGGCACGCCCCGAACGCGACCCCGTGCTGCCCCTGCGCGCCGCGGCCGCCGCCGCCCAGGCCGGCCTCCCGCTGTCCCTGCACGCGGTACGGCGCCTCGCCGCGACCGTGCGCCCCCTTCCCACGCCCTGGCCCGCCGAGGCCCGCGAACAGCTCGTCACCCTGCTCGGTTCGGGACAGCCCACCGTCGAGGTCTGGGAGGCGCTGGAGGCCGAAGGGCTGATCACCCGGCTGTTGCCCGACTGGGAACGGGTGCGCTGCCGCCCCCAGCGCAACGCCGTGCACATCTGGACCGTCGACCGGCACCTCATCGAGACCGCCGTGCGCGCCTCCGAGTTCACCCGCCGCGTCAGCCGCCCCGACCTGCTGCTGGTCTCCGCCCTGCTGCACGACATCGGCAAGGGCTGGCCCGGCGACCACTCCGTGGCCGGCGAGATCATCGTCAAGGACGTGGCCGCCCGCATCGGCTTCGACCGCACCGACGTGGCCGTCCTGTCCACACTCGTACGCCACCACCTGCTGCTCGTGGAGACGGCCACCCGCCGCGACCTGGAGGACCCCGCCACCGTCCGCTCGGTCGCCGAGGCCGTCGGTTCCCAGGGCACCCTGGAACTGCTGCACGCCCTGACCGAGGCCGACGCGCTGGCCACCGGCCCGGCCGCCTGGTCCACCTGGCGCGGCTCGCTCGTGGCCGACCTGGTCAGACGCGTCTCGGCGGTGCTCGCCGGGGACGTCCCCGAGGAGCCCGAGGCCGCCGCGACCACCGCCGAACAGGAACGGCTCGCCATCGAGGCGGTCGCCACCGGCGGCCCCGTCCTGTCACTGCGCGCCCAGACCGAGCCCCCGGCCGACCCCGTGGACCGGCCGGCCGGTGACCCCGAGCCGCTCGGCGTGGAACTGCTCATCGCCGTACCCGACCAGCCGGGCGTGCTGCCCGCGGTGGCCGGTGTGCTCGCCATGCACCGGCTGACCGTGCGCACGGCGGAGCTGCGGGCGCTGGAGCTGCCGTCCGGCGTCGAGGGATCCGTCCTGCTGCTGAACTGGCGGGTCGCCGCGGAGTACGGCTCACTGCCCCAGGCCGCCCGGCTCCGCGCCGACCTGGTCCGCGCCCTGGACGGCTCCCTGGACATCGCGGGCCGCCTCGCGGAACGCGACGCGGCCTACCCCCGGCGCCGGGGCGTGGTCGCGCCCCCGCCGCGCGTGACCGTCGCCCCGGCGGCCTCCCACCTGGCCACCGTGATCGAGGTGCGCGCGCAGGACGCGCCGGGCCTGCTGTTCCGGATCGGGCGGGCACTGGAGGACGCGGGCGTGCGGATGCGCAGCGCGCACGTCAGCACGCTGGGCGCGAACGCGGTGGACGCGTTCTACGTCACCGGCCACGCCGGCAGCCCGCTCCCCGGCGACGAGGCGGCCTCCGTGGCACGGAAGCTGGAGGAGATGCTGCGGGGATGACCCGGGCGTCCCCGGGCGCCGGACCGGGTGTTCCCGCCAGGGCGGGGGCGCCCCGCGACGCCTGCGCGAGCGGGCCCGCACGCTCCGCCGTCCCCGCGGCGCACGACGCGCGACGCCGTTTCCGCCCGCCGGACGCGGCGGGCGGGGACGCGTGGACGCCTCGGGTGGGACGACTGTCTTGCGCGGCCGGATACCCTGGAAGACGCTCACACTGCCCCCGACTCCGAGGACCGACGCCGCCGTGTTCGATACTCTCTCCGATCGCCTCTCAGCGACCTTCAAGAATCTGCGCGGCAAGGGGCGTCTGAGCGAGGCGGACATCGACGCCACCGCGCGCGAGATCCGCATCGCCCTCCTCGAGGCCGACGTGGCGCTGCCGGTCGTGCGGACGTTCATCAAGAACGTCAAGGAGCGTGCCCTCGGCGCCGAGGTCTCCAGGGCGCTGAACCCGGCCCAGCAGGTACTGAAGATCGTCAACGACGAACTCGTCACCATCCTGGGCGGCGAGACCCGGCGCCTGCGCTTCGCCAAGACCCCGCCCACCGTGATCATGCTGGCCGGTCTCCAGGGCGCGGGCAAGACCACCCTCGCGGGCAAGCTCGGCCACTGGCTGAAGGAGCAGGGTCACTCGCCGCTGCTCGTCGCCGCCGACCTCCAGCGCCCCAACGCCGTCAACCAGCTCAGCGTCGTCGCCGAGCGGGCCGGCGTGGCCGTCTACGCGCCGCAGCCGGGCAACGGCGTCGGTGACCCGGTCCAGGTCGCCAAGGACTCCATCGACTTCGCGAAGTCCAAGGTCCACGACATCGTGATCGTGGACACCGCCGGCCGGCTCGGCATCGACGCCGAGCTGATGCAGCAGGCCGCGGACATCCGCGACGCCGTCTCGCCCGACGAGATCCTCTTCGTCGTCGACGCGATGATCGGCCAGGACGCCGTCAACACCGCCGAGGCCTTCCGCGACGGCGTCGGCTTCGACGGCGTGGTGCTCTCCAAGCTCGACGGCGACGCCCGCGGTGGTGCCGCCCTGTCGATCCGGCAGATCACCGGCAAGCCGATCATGTTCGCGTCGAACGGCGAGAAGCTCGACGACTTCGACGCGTTCCACCCGGACCGGATGGCCTCCCGCATCCTCGACATGGGTGACCTGCTCACCCTGATCGAGCAGGCGGAGAAGACGTTCAGCCAGGAAGAGGCCGAGAAGATGGCCTCCAAGCTGGCGTCCAAGAAGGGCCAGGACTTCACCCTGGACGACTTCCTGTCCCAGATGGAACAGGTCAGGAAGATGGGGTCGATCTCCAAGCTGCTCGGCATGCTGCCGGGCATGGGCCAGATCAAGGACCAGATCCAGAACATCGACGAGCGCGACGTCGACCGTACGGCCGCGATCATCAAGTCCATGACCCCGGGCGAGCGCCAGGACCCGACGATCATCAACGGCTCGCGCCGCGCCCGTATCGCCAAGGGCTCCGGTGTCGAGGTCAGCGCCGTGAAGGGCCTGGTCGAGCGGTTCTTCGAGGCCCGCAAGATGATGTCCCGCATGGCCCAGGGCGGCGGGATGCCGGGCATGCCGGGGATGCCGGGCATGGGCGGCGGTCCCGGCCGCGCCCGGAAGCAGCCCAAGAAGGCCAAGGGCAAGCAGCGCTCCGGCAACCCGATGAAGCGCAAGCAGCAGGAGCAGGAGGAGGCCGCCCGCAGGGCCGCCGGGGCCCAGGGCGGCGCCCTCGGCCTGCCGGGCCAGCAGGCCGGCCAGGACTTCGAGCTCCCCGACGAGTTCAAGAAGTTCATGGGCTGATCACGGCCGTACGGCGTCGGGGGCGCCCCTCCTCGGGAGGGCGCCCCCTTCGCATGCCCTCTCGTGCCGAGACGCGGGTGCTCCCTTCGCGTTCCCCGCGGGTGCTGACGGCCGTGGTGTGTCGTAACGTCCCGATATGACCAACGCTGCGCCGCCACGGAAGTCGCCCGACAAGCCCTGGCGCACCGAGGGCGCCCCGGAGGAGCCGCCGAAGCCGCCGTCGGGCGGACGACGGCTGCGCGGCGGCTGGTGGAGCCTGATCCTCGCCGCGCTGGTCGTCTTCCTGATCGCGCTGCTCGTGCTGTCGCTCTACAACAAGGGCGACGAGGCGACGATCTCCTACACCGAGTTCAGCAAGCAGGTCGACGCCGGCAACGTCAGCAAGATCTACGCCAAGGGCGACGCGATCCAGGGGCAGCTCAGGAAGGAGCGGGACAACCCGCAGGGCGGCGGCGGGTACACCAAGTTCCGCACCGAGCGGCCGACCTTCGCGGACGACCCGCTCTGGGACCACCTGACCGAGCACGACGTCACCGTCACCGCCGAGCCGGTCGTCCGCCAGCGCAGCCTTCTCGCCAATCTGCTGATCGCGCTCGCCCCGATGGTGCTGCTCGTCGCCGTGTGGGTGTTCATCGCCCGGCGGATGCGCTCGGGCTTCGGCGGGGCGGGCGGCATGCTGGGCCGCAAGGCGCCGCCCCGGCCGGTCGAGCTGGAGCCGGGGCAGGAACGGACGACCTTCGACGACGTGGCCGGCATCGACGAGGTCGCGGGCGAGCTGAGCGATGTCGTCGACTTCCTGAAGAACCCCGACGCCTACCGCAGGATGGGCGCCAAGATGCCCCGCGGCGTGCTGCTCGCCGGCCCGCCCGGCACCGGCAAGACGCTGCTCGCGCGGGCGGTGGCCGGGGAGGCGGGGGTGCCGTTCTTCTCCGCGTCGGCGTCCGAGTTCATCGAGATGATCGTGGGCGTCGGAGCCTCCCGGGTGCGGGAGCTGTTCGCGGAGGCCCGCAAGGTGGCCCCGTCGATCATCTTCATCGACGAGATCGACACCATCGGCCGGGCCCGCGGCGGCGGCTCGGCCATGGGCGGTCACGACGAGCGCGAGCAGACCCTCAACCAGATCCTGACCGAGATGGACGGCTTCTCCGGCTCCGAGGGCGTGATCGTCCTCGCCGCCACCAACCGCGCCGACATCCTGGACCCGGCCCTCACCCGGCCGGGCCGCTTCGACCGGATCGTTAACGTCTCGCCCCCCGACCGCGGCGGCCGTGAGGCGATCCTCGCGATCCACACCCGGGAGATCCCGCTCGCCCGGGACGTGGACCTCGCCCAGGTGGCCCGTACGACCCCGGGCATGACCGGCGCCGAGCTGGCCAACCTCGCCAACGAGGCGGCGCTGCTCGCCGTCAGACGGGGGCAGGACCAGGTGACCCGGAGCGACCTGTCGGAGGCGCTGGAGAAGGTGCAGCTCGGCGCGGAACGCTCCCTGGTGATGCCCGAGGAGGAGCGGCGCAGGACGGCGTACCACGAGAGCGGGCACGCCCTGCTGGGGATGCTCCAGCCCGGCGCCGACCCGGTCCGCAAGATCACCATCGTGCCGCGCGGCCGCGCCCTCGGCGTGACCCTGTCGACGCCGGACGCCGACCGGTACGCGTACACGGAGGAGTACCTGCGCGGCCGGGTCATCGGCGCGCTCGGCGGCATGGCGGCCGAGCACGTCGTCTACGACATGATCACGACCGGTTCCGAGAACGACCTGGAACAGGTCACCGGCATCGTGCGCGGCATGGTCGGCCGCTGGGGCATGAGCGAGCGCGTCGGCCGCATGTCGGCCCTGCCCGGCGACGCCCAGCAGGCCTACGGGCTCTCCGCCGCACCGCAGACCCTCGACGCCATCGACGACGAGATGCGGCGCGTCGTCGACGAGTGCTACGAGGAGGCCTGCCGCAAACTCCGCGACCACCGGGGCCAGTTGGACGCCCTCGCCCGGGCGCTGCTGGAGAACGAGACGCTGGACGAGGCGGACGCGTACCGCATCGCGGGCATCACCAGGCTGACCAAGGACACCGAGACGTAGCACCCGCGGCACGAGGGTCCGGCGGGTCCGGGGTCGCAGGGAGCCGGGGTCTCAGGGGACCCGGGCGATCAGGTACCGGAAGACGTTCGGCATCCACACCGTGCCGTCCGCCCGCCGGTGGGGGTGGAGCGCCTCGGTCACCTCCTTGTCCACCTGTGCCCGGTCCGTCGCGGAGATCGCCGCGTCGAACAGGCCCGTGGACACCAGGCCCTTGAGGGCGCTGTCCACGTCCGCGTACCCGAACGGGCAGGCCACCCGGCCGGAGCCGTCGGGCCGGAGGCCGGCCCGCTGGGCGACCTCCTCCAGGTCGTCGCGCAGCGCCGGGCGCCAACTCCCCGCCGCCCGCAGCGGATCGGCCAGCCTGGTGGCGACCCGCAACACGGACGAGGTCGCGCAGCGCTCCGGCGGACCCCAGCCCACCAGCACCACGGGCGCTCCGCGCTCGGCCAGCGGGGTGGCGGCCGCGAGCAGCTCGCCGAGCCCCTCCGAGTCGCCCGCGAGGCATCCGATGGGCTCGAAGGCGGTCACCAGGTTGTACGCGGGCGTCTTCGCGTCGGCCGCGTCGCCGGGGGAGCCCTCCACGAGGCGCGTGCCGCCCCCCGCGCGCGTGCCGCCCGCCTCCGGAGTCAGGCGCTGCCGGGCGAGGGCCAGCCGCTCCGGGGCCCGCGCCTCGACGCCGGTGAGGACCGCGCCTCTGGAGGCCGCCATCAGCAGGGCCAGCCCGGAACCGCAGCCGAGGCCCAGGAGACGGGTGCCGGACCCCACTCCCAGGCGCTCGTAGACGGCCTCGTAGAGCGGAACCAGCATCCGCTCCTGGATCTCGGACCAGTCACGCGCGCGTGCACCGCGGTCGATGCAGAGCGCGGGCCCCGCATGAGGCAGGTGCTCCCGCACGAGCGTAGGTGTCATGGATAAGCGCCCCAATCCGCCGAGAGTTTGCCGCAGTACCCGTTCAGGTGGCCCCCGTCAGTGCGCCCGCACTCCCTCCCGTATGCCAGGTAACTCCCCACTCGACCCCGCGTCCAGGGGTTGTGGAAGCCCGCTTGCGCGCCGCCCGCGCGTGTGGCGAGATTTCACGTCCCGGCAACGTGGACCCGTACCATCGCGCCATGGCAAAGGCCCCCGTTCTCACCCCGCGGGCGGACGACTTCCCCCGCTGGTACCAGGACCTGATCGCCAAGGCGGAACTGGCCGACAACGGACCGGTGCGCGGCACCATGGTGATCCGGCCGTACGGGTACGGGCTGTGGGAGCGGATGCAGGCGGAGATGGACGCCCGGATCAAGGAGACGGGCACCCGGAACGCGTACTTCCCACTGCTGATCCCGCAGTCCTCCCTCGCGCGCGAGGCCGACCAGGTCGAGGGCTTCGCCCCCGAGCTGGCCGTGGTGACCCGCGGCGGCGGCAAGGAGCTGGAGGAGCCCGCGGTCGTCCGGCCCACCTCCGAGACGATCGTCAACGAGTACTTCGCGAAGTGGGTGCAGAGCTACCGCGACCTGCCGCTTCTCATCAACCAGTGTGCCAACGCGGTGCGTTGGGAGCTGCGGCCCCGGTTCTTCCTGCGCACCACGGAGTTCCTGTGGCAGGAGGGCCACACCGCGCACGCCACGTACGAGGAGGCCCGGGACTTCGCCGCGCGCGTCCACCGCCGGGTCTACGAGGACTTCATGGTGAACGTCCTGGCCATGGACGTGGTGCCCGGCCGCAAGACCGCCGGGGAGCGGTTCGCCGGCGCGATCAACACCCTGACGCTCGAAGGCATGACGGGCGACGGCAAAGCCCTCCAGATGGCCACCAGCCACGAGCTGGGCCAGAACTTCGCCAAGGCCTTCAACACCTCGTTCCTGTCGAAGGACGGCGGGCAGGAGCTGGTCTGGCAGACCTCCTGGGGCTCGACGCCCCGCATGATCGGCGCCCTGGTGATGATGCACGGCGACGACCACGGGCTGCGCGTCCCGCCCCGGCTGGCCCCGGTCCAGGCCGTCGTCCTCGCGATCAAGGGCGACGAGGCGGTTCCGGCCAAGGCCCGCGAGGTCGGCGACCGCCTCAGGGCGGCCGGGATCCGCGTCCACGTCGACGACCGCACCGACATCCCGTTCGGGCGGCGCGCGGTCGACTGGGAGCTGAAGGGCGTCCCCGTCCGCGTCGAGATCGGCCCGCGCGACCTGGAGAACGGCACGGCGATGCTGGTCCGGCGCATCCCCGGGGGCAAGGAGCCGGTCGCCCTGGACGCACTGGCCGGCCTGCTGCCCGCCGTTCTGGAGGATGACCAGGCGCTGCTGCTCGGCCAGGCCCGCGAGCGCCGCGCGTCGCGCACGACGGACGTGTCCACGCTCGGAGAGGCCGTCGAGGTGGCCACCGCCGGCGGCTGGGCCCGCATTCCCTGGGCCACCCTCGGCGAGGACGGTGAGAACGCGCTGGCGGAGCACGCGGCGACCGTACGGTGTCTGGTCGCCGAGGACGGGTCGGTGCCCGAGGCCGAGGACGCGCCCGGTAACGTCGCCGTCGTCGCGCGCGCCTACTGAGTCGACGCCCTCCGCTCCGAGAGCGACCGAAACGTCTCTTGCGCCTCGGCCGGACCCTCTCTCCCCGGCCGTGGACATGACACGGAGTGAGGGGCGTACGTGGCGCTACGCACCGGCTTGGTAGGAGCTGTGAGGCTTCTCCGCAGATCAGCGCACCCGCCCTCGTCAGGACGCATCAGAGGCAACTGACGGGTACGTGCAAATTATTTGGGATGCCCCGGAATCGGAACACAGCGGCACCCCCGCTCGTTGTCATTACGTGAGCACGACACAGACACCACCTGTTCTCGCCGCAGAGCTGGCACAGGCGTGGGCCGACATTCAGCGGTACCACCCCGAGCTGCCGGACCTTGCCGCGCCAGAGTCACTGATCGGGGAGTCGTCGTCCGCCTGCGGTCACGAGCTCTCCTTCGAGCGACTGCTTCATGAGGCAGTCCATGGCATCGCCGCCGCCCGCGGAGTCCGCGACACCTCCCGCGCCGGCCGCTACCACAACCGCCGGTTCCTCGCGATCGCCGAGGAGCTGGGCCTGGACCATCCCGAGGAACCGCATCCCAGCAGCGGCTTCTCGCTGGTGGTCCTCAACCCCGAGGCCAAGCGGCGCTACCGCCCGACCATCGAGCGCCTTCAGAGGGCCCTCAAGGCCCATGTGGTCGCCACCACCGCCGAGACGACCCGTGCCTTCCGCGGCCCGGCAGCCCGGCACGGCTCCTCCGGTGGCGGCGTCCGCGTCAAGGCCGTCTGCGACTGCGGACGCAACGTCCGGGTCGTTCCGTCGGTCCTGGCCCAGGCCCCGATCGTGTGCGGCGGCTGCGGCAAGCCGTTCCGCATCCCGGAGGTCATGGGCGCGGCGTAACCGCGGGCGTGGACGCACCGGCATCTCGTGGCTGCCGGTTCGACAGGCGGCGCGGGGAGCCGTCACCCGACGGCACCCCGCGGCGCAGCGCGCACCCGACGTACGGCCGTCGCGGCGCCGGGTGCTTCCGCGGCATGCCCTGCCGCACCCGCGGCTCAGGAGGGCCCGCGAGGTGTGGCAGAATGGTCAGCTGTACTCGACAGCCGCATAGGACCCCTCTCTCCTCCGGCTGACGCGTCCATCGGGCACTCGGGTACCGCAACCCCACGCGGCAATCTCGCCGTGCCCAACCACGTCAATCCAGGAGAACTCACTCCCGTGGCAGTCAAGATCAAGCTGAAGCGTCTGGGCAAGATCCGTGCGCCTCACTACCGCATCGTCGTCGCCGACTCCCGTACCCGTCGTGACGGTCGTGCGATCGAGGAGATCGGCAAGTACCACCCGACGTACCACCCGTCGGTCATCGAGGTCGACGCCGACCGCGTGGCCTACTGGCTGGGTGTCGGCGCGCAGCCGACCGAGCCCGTGCTCGCCATCCTGAAGAAGACCGGCGACTGGCAGAAGTTCAAGGGCGAGCCCGCCCCGGCTCCGCTGCTCGTCGCCGAGCCGAAGAAGGCGCGCCCGTCGTTCGAGGCCCTCGGTGGCGAGGACACGGGCAAGGGTGAGGCCATCACCCAGAAGAAGAAGGCTGAGAAGAAGGACGAGGCCGCGGCTGAGTCCGAGTCGACCGAGGCCTGAGCAGCATGCTCGAAGAGGCGCTTGAGCACCTCGTGAAGGGCATCGTCGACAACCCTGACGATGTGCAGGTCGCCTCGCGCGACCTGCGCCGCGGGCGGGTGCTCGAGGTCCGGGTCCACCCGGACGACCTCGGCAAGGTGATCGGCCGCAACGGCCGCACCGCACGCGCCCTGCGCACTGTCGTGGGCGCCATCGGCGGCCGCGGTGTCCGCGTCGACCTCGTCGACGTCGACCACGTCCGCTGACGCATCAGCAGCACCGGCTCGGGCCGGGGAGGGCCACTGGGCCGTCCCCGGCCCGCAGTCGTTACGGCGGGCGCACACGAACGCCAGGCATGACAGGCATGACAGGTACGACAGGTACGACAGGTACGACAGGAGATCTTCGACAGTGCAGCTCGTAGTCGCACGGATCGGCCGCGCCCACGGCATCAAGGGCGAGGTCACCGTGGAGGTCCGCACCGACGAGCCGGAACTGCGGCTCGCCCCCGGCGCCGTACTGGCGACGGACCCCGCCGCCAAGGGTCCGCTCACGATCGAGACCGGCCGGGTGCACAGCGGCCGTCTCCTCCTGCGCTTCGAGGGGGTCACCGACCGCACGGCGGCCGAGGCCCTGCGCAACATCCTCCTGATCGCCGAGGTGGATCCCCGGGAGCTCCCCGAGGAGGAGGACGAGTACTACGACCACCAGCTCATGGACCTGGATGTGGTGACGAAGGACGGCGTCGAGGTCGGCCGCATCACGGAGATCTCGCACCTGCCCTCCCAGGACCTCTTCATCGTCGAGCGGGCCGACGGGAGCGAGGTGATGATCCCCTTCGTCGAGACGATCGTCGTCGAGATCGACCTGGAGGAGCAGCGGGCGGTCATCGACCCGCCACCCGGCCTGATCGACGACCGCGCCGAGATCGCCTCCGCGCGCGACGAGGACGGGACCGCCTCCGCACCGGACGAGCAGGCGCGAGAGCACGCCGACGGGACCGGGGACGGCTCCTGATGCGCCTCGACGTCGTCACGATCTTCCCCGAGTACCTCGACCCGCTGAACGTCTCCCTGGTCGGCAAGGCCCGCGCGCGTGGACAGCTGAACGTCCGGGTGCACGACCTGCGGCAGTGGACGTACGACCGCCACAACACCGTCGACGACACCCCCTACGGCGGCGGCCCCGGCATGGTCATGAAGACCGAGCCGTGGGGCGCCGCCCTCGACACCGTCCTCGCCGACGGCTACGAGCGGGGCGCGCACGCCCCCGCGCTCGTCGTCCCCACCCCGAGCGGCCGGCCCTTCACCCAGGAACTCGCCGTCGAACTCTCCGAGCGGCCCTGGCTGATCTTCACCCCGGCCCGCTACGAGGGCATCGACCGGCGCGTCATCGACGAGTACGCCACCCGGATCCCCGTCTACGAGGTCTCCATCGGCGACTACGTCCTGGCCGGCGGCGAGGCTGCCGTCCTGGTCGTCACGGAGGCCGTGGCCAGGCTGCTCCCCGGCGTGCTGGGCAACGCCGAGTCCCACCGCGACGACTCCTTCGCGCCCGGCGCCATGGCCTCCCTCCTGGAGGGCCCCGTCTACACCAAGCCGCCCGCCTGGCGGGGCCGGGAGATCCCCGAGGTGCTGCTCAGCGGCCACCACGGAAAGATCGCACGCTGGCGCCGCGACGAGGCCCTGCGGCGCACCACGGCCAACCGGCCCGACCTGATCGAACGCTGCGATCCCCGGGCCTTCGACAAGAAGGACCGCGAGATGCTCTCCATCCTGGGCTGGTCACCCGACCCCGAGGGTGAGCCGTACGGCCGATTTTGGCGCAGGACCGACGGCGTGGAAGAATAGGTCGCTGTTGTGCGCAGTCCGGCGTGCGCCCCTGCCACGGGGGGACACGACGCCCGCCCCGACGCGCACCACTCCCCTTCAGAACTCCTAGTTTCCGTTGATGACCTGTGGCATCAACGAGGAAAGCAGACGAAATGTCTCACCTGCTCGACACCGTCGACTCCGCGTCGCTGCGCAGCGACGTCCCGGCCTTCCGCCCGGGTGACACCGTCAACGTCCACGTCCGCGTCATCGAGGGCAACCGCTCCCGTGTGCAGCAGTTCAAGGGCGTGGTCATCCGCCGCCAGGGCGCCGGTGTCCGCGAGACCTTCACGGTCCGCAAGGTCTCCTTCTCCGTCGGCGTCGAGCGCACCTTCCCGGTGCACACCCCGATCGTCGAGAAGATCGAGCTGGTCACCCGCGGTGACGTGCGTCGCGCCAAGCTCTACTACCTCCGTGAGCTGCGCGGCAAGGCCGCGAAGATCAAGGAGAAGCGCGACAACTGAGCGCCTTCAGGAGTTCATGACGGGGCCGGATAGCATCTGGCTCCGATGGACACCGAAGCTCAGCCGACGGAGCGCGACCGCTCCTCCCGCCCTTCCGATCCCGGAGCGATCCCGGACCCGGAGGGACCGGAGGACCGGTCGCGTTTCGCGTTCGTGGCACGGATCACGGAATGGCTGCCGGGCGGCCGGATCAGTCTCACGTTGCTGATCTGTCTGTTGTTCCTGCTGCTCCTCAACCTCTTCGTGGTGAAACCGTTCCAGATTCCCAGCGGATCCATGGAGAACGGATTGAGGATCGGCGACCGCGTTCTCGTAAATAGGTTGGCGTACCGTTTCGGGGCCGAGCCGCGACGCGGGGACGTCGTCGTGTTCGACGGCGCCGGGTATTTCGGGGACGCCGACTACATCAAGCGCGTTGTGGGTGTGGGGGGAGACCACGTGGTCTGCTGCGACAAGGAGGGGAGGATCCAGGTGAACGGCCGGCCGGTCGACGAGTCGACGTTCCTGTATCCGGGCGACAGTCCGTCCACGGTGCCCTTCGACGTGGCCGTGCCCGAGGGCACCCTGTTCGTCCTCGGCGACCACCGCAGCGACTCCCGCGACTCCCGCGACCATCTCGGCTCCCCGGGCGGCGGCATGGTCCCCGTGGACGTCGTGATCGGCCGTGCCGACTGGATCGCCTGGCCCTTCGCCCACCTCACCCGCCTGCACCGCCCGAGCGGCTACGCGCGCGTGCCGGAGGCGAGCACCGAGCCGGACCCGGCGGGCGCCCATGGGTAACCGCGGCAAGCCCCGCGGCGCGTCCGACAGCGCCGCGGACAACCTCCTGCCCACCGGTGTCCGGCGCGCCGCCGGACCGGCCGGCGGCCGCACGCGCGCGGAGCGGCGCAAGCTCCAGCGCAAGGTCAAGCGCAAGCGCAGGCGCAGCGCCGTCCGGGAGATCCCGCTGCTCGTCGGGGTCGCCGTCCTGATCGCGCTCGTCCTGAAGACGTTCCTGGTGCAGGCCTTCGTGATTCCGTCCGGCTCCATGGAGCAGACGATCCAGATCGGCGACCGGGTCCTGGTCGACAAGTTCACCCCGTGGTTCGGCTCCAAGCCGCAGCGCGGGGACGTCGTGGTCTTCAAGGACCCCGGCGGCTGGCTGCAGGACGAGCAGACCACCACGAAGAAGGACGACCCCGTCGTCGTCAAGCAGATCAAGGAAGGGCTCACCTTCATCGGTCTGCTGCCGTCCGACGACGAGAAGGACCTCATCAAGCGGGTCGTCGGCGTGGGCGGCGACCACGTCCAGTGCTGTGACGCGCAAGGGCGGGTCACCGTCAACGGCGTTCCCCTGAACGAGGCGGACTACCTCCACCCCGCCAACGCCCCCTCGCTCACACCCTTCGACATCACCGTCCCCGAGGGACGCCTGTGGGTGATGGGCGACCACCGGGAGAACTCCGCGGACTCCCGGTCCCACCAGGACACGGACTACGGCGGCACGGTGTCCGAGGACGGGGTGGTGGGGCGCGCCATGGTGATCGCCTGGCCGCTGGGTCACTGGAACTCCCTCAAGGAACCGCAAACCTTTTCCTCCGTGACCGACTCGGCGTCCGGGGCGGCCGCGCAGTCCGACGGGTCGCATAGGGTTGCCCCCGACGATCCGAACGGAACGATCCGACTCCCGAGCCCTGCGGAACTCCCGCTCGTTATGGGAGTAGTGGGCCTGCGTCGTATGTGGGGCAGGCAGCGGCACAGAGTGAGGAGTTGGCGTGGGGGATGTGGCGGTTGGCGCACGGTCCGGGCACGACGGCGAGGAGCACCGCGGACACCCCGTGGACGAGGCCGGCCCGGCCGCGGACGGCGCTGTGACCTCCGGGAGTGACTCCCCGGCGGCCGGGGACGACGGGCCCGGGGACGGGCAGCCCCCCGTGACGGGACAGGGCTCCGGCGACGGGGCCCCCAGGGCGAAGAAGCCGCGCTCGTTCTGGAAGGAACTGCCGATCCTGATCGGCATCGCGCTCGTCCTCGCGCTGCTGATCAAGACGTTCCTCGTGCAGGCGTTCTCGATCCCCTCCGACTCGATGCAGAACACCCTCCAGGAGGGCGACCGCGTCCTGGTCGACAAGCTCACCCCGTGGTTCGGCTCCGAGCCCGAGCGCGGCGAGGTCGTCGTCTTCCACGACCCGGACGCCTGGCTCGCGGGCGAGCCCACCGCCGAGCCGAACGCGATCCAGACCTTCCTCAGCTGGATCGGCCTGATGCCGTCGGTGGAGGAGAAGGACCTGATCAAGCGGGTGATCGGAGTCGGCGGCGACACCGTCTCCTGCAACAAGACCGGCCCGCTGAGGGTCAACGGCAAGGCGCTGAACGAGCCGTACGTGTACCCGGGCAACACCCCGTGCAGCATGGACGACCAGGGCGGCCAGTTCACGGTGAAGGTCCCCAAGGGCTTCATCTGGGTGATGGGCGACCACCGCCAGAACTCGCGCGACTCCCGCTACAACCAGTCCGACGAGAACCACGGCATGGTCCCCGTCGACCAGGTCGTCGGGCGTGCCATCGTCAAGGCCTGGCCGATCAACCGCTGGGGCACGCTGCCGGTGCCGGACACCTTCGACCAGCAGGGCCTCCAGGCCGGCTCGGCGGCCTCGGCCGCCCTCACGGTCGCCCCGCAGAGCGTCGCGCTGGCCGGTGTCGTACCGGTGGCCCTCTGGCGCCGTCGGCGCGCCGGGGCGGCCGGGACCCGCTGACCCGGCCGGGCCCCTGATCTGCCAGGGTGCCGCTGATCCGCTCGGCAAACCCTTTCCCAAGCCCCGACCCCGGCCGGGGTCGAGGGGCTGACCCGGCCTCGTACCGCCGGGTAGGGTGCCGATCCATGGGTGGCGAGAGCACGACACGTACGGCCCCGCACGGCGGCGGTGGCACCAGCAGTGGCCCGGCGGGCGGGCGGACCGGACACGTGCTGTCCGGTGTGGCCGTCGCGTTGGGCCTCGCGCTGTTTCTCGGCGGATTCGGCTGGGCGGCGCTCGTCTACCGGCCGTACACCGTGCCCACCAGCTCCATGTCCCCGACCATCGCCGCCGGGGACCGCGTCCTCGCCCAGGTCGTGGACGGCGACGAGGTGCGCCGCGGGGACGTCGTCGTCTTCACCGACAAGACGTGGGTGAGCAACGCGCCCGTCGTCAAGCGGGTCGTCGCGGTCGGCGGCGACACCGTCTCCTGCTGCACCGACGGCAAGCTGACCGTCAACGGCGAGCAGATCGAGGAACCGTACCTGCCCGAGGGCAGCCTCGCCGAGATCACGGACTTCCCGACCGTGAAGGTCCCCGACGGCCGCCTCTTCCTGCTCGGCGACGAACGCCAGGGCTCCCTGGACTCCACCGCCCACCTCACCGACGCCGCCAGCGGCACGGTGTCCCGCGGGTCCGTCAAGGCCCGCGTGGACGCCGTCGTATGGCCCATGGACGGCATGCTCAAGCGCCCCACCGGCTTCGAGGCGTTGGGCACGCTCTCCGAGCCGGGGCCGCTGCGCACGATCGGCTGGCTGATCGCGGCCGGCGCGGTGCTCGTCCTCGGCGGCGGCGCCTACGGCCCGATCGCCAAGCGTGCCGCCCGGGGCCGCGCCGGCACGCGTCCGGAGTCCGCCGGTGCCCGCTGAGACGACGGACGCGGGCGTCGACTCGTACGAGGGCGGACTGCGCAGGGTCGCCCGGGTGGTCCTGCTCGACCCCGCGGACCGCATCCTGCTGCTCCACGGCCATGAGCCGGACGACCCGGCCGACGACTGGTGGTTCACGCCCGGCGGCGGCGTGGAGGGCGACGAGACCCGTGAAGAGGCCGCGCTGCGGGAACTCGCCGAGGAGACCGGCATCACCGACGTCGAACTCGGCCCGGTGCTGTGGCGGCGGAGGTGCTCCTTCCCGTTCGCGGGCCGCCGCTGGGACCAGGACGAGTGGTACTACCTGGCCCGTACGGCCGATACGTCCAAGGTGGAGCCCAGGGCGACGGCCCTCACCGAACTGGAGCGGCGGAGCGTCTCCGGAGCGCGCTGGTGGACGTGTCGGGAACTGACCCGGGCACATGAGACGGTGTATCCGACCCGACTCGCAGGGCTGCTGAGCAAACTGCTCGACGAAGGTCCCCCGGCCCGGCCCGTAACCCTTGACACGGAAATCGTCTAGCGGCTCTCGGGACTGGCGCACAATGGGGGGATCGCACGGCTGAAGGGGAACATGCCATGAGCGCCGAGGACCTCGAGAAGTACGAGACCGAGATGGAGCTGAAGCTCTACCGGGAGTACCGCGACGTCGTCGGTCTGTTCAAATACGTGATCGAGACCGAGCGGCGTTTCTACCTGACCAACGACTACGAGATGCAGGTGCACTCGGTCCAGGGTGAGGTGTTCTTCGAGGTGTCGATGGCGGACGCCTGGGTGTGGGACATGTACCGGCCGGCCCGGTTCGTGAAGC
This sequence comes from Streptomyces sp. NPDC051051, assembly GCF_040682975.1. Lineage (NCBI taxonomy): Bacteria > Bacillati > Actinomycetota > Actinomycetes > Kitasatosporales > Streptomycetaceae > Streptomyces > Streptomyces sp. NPDC051051. Next base: position 77,713 of record NZ_JBFBCB010000026.1, on the reverse strand, counting down.
AGGTGCGGGTACTCACGTTCAAGGACGTGAACATCGAGGAGCTGAACAAGAGCGACCTGGAGCTTCCGGGCGGATGACCGCCGCTCCCGCGGGTGACGGAGTTGTCCACAGCCGCCGAGTTGTGCACCAAGATCCTTCCGGCTTCCGGTGATACGTGAACGTTGGCGCCGGAGGTGGTGCCGACATGAAGACGGATCTGGCACGAGGCGCACTCGGCAGGTACGGCGAGGACCTGGCCGCGCGGCGGCTGGCGGAGGCCGGGATGACGGTCCTGGAGCGCAACTGGCGCTGCGGCAGGACCGGTGAGATCGACATCGTCGCGCGGGACGGCGACGTGCTGGTCGTCTGCGAGGTCAAGACCCGCCGCGGCGGTGGGTTCCAGCACCCCATGGCCGGGGTGACGCCCGAGAAGGCGGAGCGGCTGCGCGGACTCGCCGAGCGATGGATCCAGACGCACGGAGGAGCCCCGCCGGGCGGCGTCCGCATCGACCTGGTCGGCGTCCTCCTGCCCCGCCGCGGGGCCGCCCTCGTCGAGCATGCGCGGGGGGTGGCCTGAGATGGGGTTCGCGCGCACCTGCTCGGTGGCGCTGGTGGGCGTCGAAGGCGTCGTCGTCGAGGTCCAGGCCGACCTGGAACCCGGAGTGGCGGCGTTCACTCTGGTGGGGCTGCCCGACAAGAGCCTCAGCGAGAGCCGGGACCGGGTCCGGGCGGCGGTGGTGAACTCGGGCGGCGAATGGCCGCAGAAGAAGCTCACGGTCGGCCTCAGCCCCGCCTCCGTGCCCAAGGCCGGCAGCGGCTTCGACCTCGCCATCGCCAGCGCCGTGCTCGGCGCGGCCGAGCGGATCGACCCGCGGGTGCTCGCCGACATCGTGATGATCGGCGAGCTGGGTCTCGACGGACGGGTCCGCCCGGTCCGCGGGATCCTTCCCGCGGTGCTGGCGGCGGCGGACGCCGGCTACGAACAGGTGGTCGTACCCGAGTGCGCCGCCGCCGAGGCCTCACTGGTCCCGGGTGTCTCCGTGCTCGGCGTGCGCAGCCTGCGCCAGCTGATCGCCGTCCTCGCCGACGAACCGGTGCCCGACGAGGAACCGGACGAGCCGGGCCGGCCCGACCCGCTCATGGCCGGCCTGCGGATGCCCGGCACCGGCACGGCCACCGGGGGGCACGGCCTCGGCGCCGCCCCGCACGACCCGGGGCACGACCTCGCGGACGTCGTGGGACAGCGCTCGGCGCGCACGGCCGTCGAGGTCTCCGCGGCGGGCGGGCACCACCTGTTCCTGGAAGGCCCGCCGGGCGCCGGCAAGACCATGCTCGCGGAGCGCATGCCGGCCATTCTGCCCCGGCTCGACCGGGAGGAGTCCCTGGAGGTCACGGCCGTCCACTCGGTCGCCGGACTGCTGCCGCCGGGCAAACCGCTGATCGACGTTCCCCCGTACTGCGCCCCGCACCACTCGGCCACCATGCAGGCGCTCGTGGGAGGCGGCCCCCACGTCGCCCGGCCCGGAGCCGTGTCGATGGCTCACCGCGGCATTCTCTTCCTGGACGAGACCCCGGAGTTCAGCACCCACGCCCTCGACGCCCTGCGGCAGCCCCTGGAAGCCGGTCACGTCGTGATCGCGCGCAGCGCCGGCGTGGTGCGGTTTCCCGCACGGTTCCTCATGGTGCTGGCGGCGAATCCGTGCCCGTGCGGCCGGTTCTCCCAGCGCGACACCCTGTGCGAATGCCCGCCCTCGGCGATCCGCCGCTACCAGGCCCGGCTCTCCGGGCCACTGCTCGACCGGGTGGACCTGCGGGTGGAGGTCGACCCGGTCAGCAGGGCCGAACTGGCCCACCGCGGCCCCGGCGGCGACTCCACGGCGACCGTCGCCGACCGGGTCCGGGCCGCACGCGAGCGCGCGGGAGCCCGGTTGGCGGGCACTCCCTGGCGGACCAACAGCGAGGTGCCGGGACGGGAGCTGCGCAGCCGGTGGCATCCCGCGACCGGTGCGATGGAGGAGGCCGAGCGGAGCCTGGAGCGGGGGGTGCTCACCGCCCGCGGGCTGGACCGCGTCCTGCGCGTCGCCTGGACCGTCGCCGACCTGGTCGGACACGACCGGCCCGACGCGGGGGACGTCGCCCTGGCCCTGCAACTGCGTACGGGGGTCCCGCGCGGCGTGCCGATGGCGCTCGGGGCGCTGACGTGACCGGCACCGAGGGGCCGGGCGGGGAGCGGCTCGCGCGGGCCTTCCTCACCCGGGTCCTCGAACCCGGCGACGAGGTCGGCGGTGGCTGGGTGCGCGAGCACGGCGCCGGGGAGGTGGTGCGGCGGCTGCGCGCCGGCCGGGAGGCCCTGCCCGGGGTGACCGGGCAGCGATGGGCCGGGCTCCTGGCGCGGGCGGCCCGGGCCGAGCCGGAACGGGACCTGGTCGTCGCCCGGGAGACCGGGGTGCGGTTCGTGTGCCCGGGAGACACCGAGTGGCCCGGCCCGCTGGACGATCTCGGGGACGCCCGGCCGCTGGGTCTGTGGGTCCGGGGCCGGCCCAGCCTGCGGATGTGGGCGCTCAGGTCGGTCGCGGTCGTCGGCGCCCGCGCCTGCACCGAGTACGGCGCGCACATGGCGGCCACCCTCGCCGCCGGACTCGCCGAGCGCGGCTGGGTGGTGGTCTCCGGCGGCGCCTACGGCGTCGACGGCGCCGTGCACCGGGGCGCGCTCGCCGCGGGCGGTGCCACCGTCGCCGTGCTCGCATGCGGGGTCGACCGGCCCTACCCGCGCGGACACACGGGACTGATCAACAGGATCGCGGAACAGGGACTGGTCGTGGGTGAGCTGCCACCGGGCGACCATCCCACGCAGAGCAGGTTCATCCTGCGCAACCGGGTCATCGCCGCGCTCACCGGCGGCACGGTGGTGGTCGAGGCGGCCCACCGCAGCGGCTCCCTCGTCACCGCGCGGGCGGCACAGCGACTGGGCCGGCACACCATGGGCGTCCCCGGCCCCGCCACCAGCGGACTCTCGGCGGGGGTGCACGAACTCCTGCGCGGAGAGGCCGTGCTGGTCACCGACGCCGCGGAGGTCGTCGAACTGGTCGGCGGCATCGGAGAACTGGCCCCGGAGCGGCGCGGCCCGGTGCTGCCCCACGACCTCCTGGAGCCGGACGCCCGGCGCGTCCTGGCCGCGCTTCCCGGCGGGCGGGCGGCGGCGGTCGACGAGATCGCCCGGGAGGGCGGCACCACCAAGGACGACGCGATCGCGAGACTGTACGAACTCAGGGCACTCGGTTACGTCGAACGACACGGCGACGACTGGAAGTTGACACGCCAGGCGATGGTCACCGTCCGAGCGGGGCGACGCTCGTGTTGACCGAGGGGGTTCGGCCGTCCGAGGGAACGCCGAAGCCCTTGGGATTGACCGCAGTTGACACGGTCCGCCGGTCACCCAGGGCGACCGCCGCGCCCCGCCGGGTCGCCCAGCGGAACGTATCTGCGTACAGCGCGGGGCATGCTGTTCGCACACCGCGACACCCCAGTCACGCTACGCTCACGAGGATTCCGGCACAGACCGGCCACTCGGCACCACCCGACACCAGACCGACGGCTCACCCAGACACTCCCGCACGCACATCACGGCAGAACGACACAAGGCGACGAATGCCCCAGCACACCTCCGGGTCCGACCGGGCGGCGATCCCCCCAGCCGCCCGTGACGGTGGCAGCGTGCGGCCGCCCGCTCCCTCGACACTCGACGAGCTGTGGCGGTCGTACAAGGCGACGGGGGACGAGCGGTTGCGGGAGCAGCTGATCCTGCACTACTCGCCGCTCGTGAAGTACGTGGCGGGCAGGGTGAGCGTGGGCCTGCCGCCCAATGTGGAGCAGGCCGACTTCGTGTCCTCGGGGGTGTTCGGGCTGATCGACGCGATCGAGAAGTTCGACATCGAACGGGAGATCAAGTTCGAGACGTACGCGATCACCCGGATCCGGGGCGCGATGATCGACGAACTGCGCGCGCTGGACTGGATCCCCCGGTCGGTGCGGCAGAAGGCACGGAACGTGGAGCGGGCCTACGCCACCCTGGAGGCACGGCTCAGACGGACTCCGTCGGAGGTCGAGGTGGCCGCCGAGCTGGGCATCGCGGTGGACGACCTGCACTCCGTGTTCAGCCAGTTGTCGCTGGCCAACGTGGTGGCCCTGGAGGAGCTGCTGCATGTCGGCGGCGAGGGCGGGGACGGCCTCAGCTTCATGGACACCCTGGAGGACACCACCGCGGACAACCCCGTGGAGGTGGCCGAGGACCGTGAGCTGCGGCGATTTCTGGCGCGGGCCATCAACACCCTGCCCGAGCGGGAGAAGACGGTCGTGACGCTGTACTACTACGAAGGGCTGACCCTCGCCGAGATCGGCAACGTGCTGGGGGTCACCGAGAGTCGGGTCAGCCAGATCCACACCAAATCCGTGCTCCAGCTGCGCGCGAAACTGGCCAGTTTCGGCCGTTGACCCGACCGGACCGAGGCGGTGCGGCGACGGGCGGTGGCCCCACGGCTGTGGCGCGGGCCGCGCGGGGTCGTGCGGGTGGAGCCACTCCCCATGCGGGTGCGGCGTCCGTAGAGTGGTCGACGTGCCAAGGATTCGAGCGGCCTCCGTGGCCGAGCACCGGTCGATGCAGCGAGCCGCCCTGCTGGACGCGGCCCGTTCGCTGTTGTCCGAGGGCGGTACGGAGGCGCTGACCTTCCCCGCTCTCGCCGAGCGGACGGGGCTCGCGCGCTCCTCCGTGTACGAGTACTTCCGGTCGCGGGCCGCCGTGGTCGAGGAGCTGTGCGAGGTCGACTTCCCCGTCTGGGCGGCCGAGGTCGAGTCGGCGATGGCCGCCGCGGAAGGGCCGGAGGCCAAGGTCGAGGCGTACGTGCGCCGGCAGCTGTCGCTGGTCGGGGACCGGCGGCACCGGGCCGTCGTGGCGATCTCGGCGAGCGAGCTGGACGCGGGGGCGCGGGAGAAGATCCGGGCCGCGCACGGGGGCCTCGTGGCGATGATCGTCGAAGCGCTGGCGGAGCTGGGCCACGCGGAACCGCGGTTGGCGGCCATGTTGGTCCAGGGTGTCGTGGACGCGGCCGTGCGCAGGCTCGAGCTGGGCGTGGAGGAGGCCTTTGTGGTGACGGAGGCGGCGGTGGGGATGGTGGCGCGAGGGGTTCGGGGGTAGACCCGCGCCGCGGGTTCACTCGGTGCTGGTGCTGGTGCTCGGTGCCCGCTGCTTGCTGCCTGGTGCCCGCCGTCGGTGGTGGGGGTGAGCAGGGCCGCCCGGCGACCGCGGGGTGCCCTCCCCCGGTGGCCGGGAGCCGCCCCGGACGGCACGGTCGCCGCGGGTCACCGGGCTACGGCAGCGGTACGCCCAGGACGGGCAGCAGCCGCGCCGGGGCCCGCGCGCTCAGCCACGCCGGGAGCAGGGACAGCGGGTTCAGATAGGCCTTGTCCCTGCGTAGGCCCCAGTGCAGGCACGGGATGGCGCAGTGGGAGGACGTGGCGGCGAGGGTGCCGACCGGCTGGGCCGGGGTGATCTCGTCGCCCTCGGAGACCGAGGGGCGCACCGGCGTGTAGGTCGTGCGCAGGGGCGGGGTACCCGTGCCGGTCAGTTCCAGTGAGACCACGCCCCTGCCCGCCACCTGGCCCGCGAACAGGACCCGGCCCGCCGCCACCGCCCGGACCGGGGCGCCGACGGGGGCCGCCAGGTCGACACCGCGGTGGCCGCGGGCGTACGGGGTGGCCGGGGGGTCCCAGCCGCGTACCACCACGGGGCGGGCGCCCACCGGCCAGGACCGGGCGATCGCCGGAACAGGAACAGGAACCGGCTCCGGGGCCGGGGCCGGGGTCTGTACCGGAGGAGGGTCCGAGGCCGGTGCCGGAGGCGGGTCCGGAGCCGGAGCCCGGACCGGAACCGGAGCCCGGACCGGCTCGGGCGCGGCGCCGGCCGCCGAGGCCGTCGCGGAGAGCAGGAGGACCGGCAGCAGGGTCAGGAGTCGCTTGACGTGCATGGGAGTACGGTCTCCGCCCGCAGGCCGACGGCGCCCGGACCTGTGGACCACTCCCCGGTTGTGGACAGCGGCGTCACCCGGTACCCCGCAAGTCCCGTACACTTCTTCTGGCGATCCGGGTCACCGGGTCGACTTCGCACGCCCCGGTACCGGGGTCCCGGCAGTGGTCGGATTCCGGTATCTGCGCCCCTCGGTCCTTCGTGGCTCGGCGCATCGCGGGCGTCAGGCGCGGGAGCCGTCCGGTCCCCGCGGCACAACCGAGAAAAACAAGGAGAACGGCCATGGCCGTCGTCACGATGCGGGAGCTGCTGGAGAGCGGCGTCCACTTCGGTCACCAGACCCGTCGCTGGAACCCGAAGATGAAGCGCTTCATCTTCACCGAGCGCAACGGCATCTACATCATCGACCTGCTCCAGTCGCTGTCGTACATCGACCGCGCCTACGAGTTCGTCAAGGAGACCGTCGCCCACGGCGGCACGGTCATGTTCGTCGGCACGAAGAAGCAGGCGCAGGAGGCCATCGCCGAGCAGGCCACCCGCGTCGGCATGCCCTACGTCAACCAGCGCTGGCTGGGCGGCATGCTCACCAACTTCTCGACCGTCTACAAGCGTCTGCAGCGCCTCAAGGAGCTCGAGCAGATCGACTTCGAGGACGTCGCCGCGTCGGGTCTGACGAAGAAGGAGCTCCTGGTCCTCTCGCGTGAGAAGGCCAAGCTCGAGAAGACCCTCGGTGGTATCCGCGAGATGTCCAAGGTTCCCAGCGCCGTCTGGATCGTGGACACCAAGAAGGAGCACATCGCGGTCGGCGAGGCCCGGAAGCTCAACATCCCGGTCGTCGCCATCCTCGACACCAACTGCGACCCCGACGAGGTCGACTACAAGATCCCGGGCAACGACGACGCGATCCGCTCCGTCACCCTGCTCACCCGCGTGATCGCCGACGCCGTGGCCGAGGGCCTCATCTCCCGCTCCGGTGTCGCCACCGAGGGCAAGGGCGAGAAGGCCGCCGGCGAGCCGCTGGCCGAGTGGGAGCGCGACCTGCTCGAGGGCGAGAAGAAGGCGGACGCCGAGACCGCCGAGACCGCCGAGAACACGGACGAGGCCGCCGAGAAGCCGGCCGAGGCCGCTGCCGAGGCGCCCGCCGCCGAGGAGGCCCCGGCCGCGGAGGCTCCGGCCGCCGAGGCCCCGGCCGCCGAGGGCGAGCAGGCCTGACCCGTCGGGACGTGCGACGGCGGGAGCGGTGACATCGAGTCCGCTCCCGCCGTTCACCCATAGGTCAGCGGTGGGGCGCGGCCCCACGGTTCCGTGTGGGCCACAGACCCCGTAGATCTCCGATCTTCCAGACTTCGAGAAAGACTCACAGACTCATGGCGAACTACACCGCCGCCGACGTCAAGAAGCTCCGCGAGCTCACCGGCGCCGGCATGATGGACTGCAAGAAGGCGCTGGACGAGGCCGAGGGCAACGTCGACAAGGCCGTCGAGGCGCTCCGCATCAAGGGCCAGAAGGGCGTCGCCAAGCGCGAGGGCCGCTCCGCCGAGAACGGCGCCGTGGTCTCCGTCATCGCCGACGACAACTCCTCCGGCGTCCTGGTCGAGCTGAAGTGCGAGACGGACTTCGTCGCCAAGGGCGAGAAGTTCCAGGCCGTCGCCAACGCGATCGCCGAGCACGTCGCCAAGACCTCCCCGGCCGACATCGAGGCGCTGCTCGCCTCCGAGATCGAGCCCGGCAAGACCGTCCAGGCGTTCGTGGACGAGGCCAACGCCAACCTGGGCGAGAAGATCGTCCTGGACCGCTTCGCGCAGTTCGCGGACGGCTACGTCTCGGTCTACATGCACCGCACGATGCCCGACCTGCCCCCGCAGATCGGTGTCCTCGTCGAGCTGGACAAGCCCAACGCCGAGGTCGCCAAGGGCATCGCCCAGCACATCGCCGCCTTCGCGCCGAAGTACCTCTCCAAGGAGGACGTGCCGGCCGAGGTCGTCGAGTCGGAGCGTCGTATCGCCGAGGAGACCACCCGCGCCGAGGGCAAGCCCGAGGCCGCGATCGCCAAGATCGTCGAGGGTCGCCTCAACGGCTTCTTCAAGGACGCCACGGTCCTCGGTCAGCCGTACGCTCTGGACAACAAGAAGTCCGTGCAGAAGGTCCTGGACGAGGCCGGTGTCACCCTGAAGCGCTTCGCGCGCATCAAGGTCGGCATCTGAGTCCGTACCGCGACGGACGCCCGGCCCCGGTAGGGTCGGCAGCAGTCGTCCGTGGACGCCGTCACCTGGCGTGTGGCGGACGACAGCAGATCTGACGAGGAGGCCATTGCCGCGCACGGGTTGCGAACACCCCACCGGCAGTGGCCTTCTTCGTATGTGCACCACGTGAAAGAGGCGGGATCTCCCATGACCACCAAGGCCCAGAAGAGCGACGACGGCAAAGTGAGCGGCCGGTTTCTGCTGAAGCTGTCCGGAGAGGCTTTCGCCGGTGGCGGCAGCCTGGGTGTCGACCCCGACGTGGTGCACAAGATCGCCCGCGAGATCGCAGCCGTCGTGCGCGACGGGGCGGAGATCGCGGTGGTCATCGGCGGCGGCAACTTCTTCCGTGGCGCCGAACTCCAGGTACGCGGCATGGACCGGGCCCGTTCGGACTACATGGGCATGCTCGGCACGGTCATGAACTGCCTCGCCCTCCAGGACTTCCTGGAGAAGGAGGGCATCGACAGCCGCGTCCAGACCGCCATCACCATGGGCCAGGTCGCCGAGCCGTACATCCCGCTGCGCGCCGTGCGCCACCTGGAGAAGGGCCGCGTGGTCATCTTCGGCGCCGGTATGGGCATGCCGTACTTCTCCACCGACACCACCGCCGCCCAGCGCGCCCTGGAGATCGACGCCGAGGCCCTCCTCATGGGCAAGAACGGCGTGGACGGCGTCTACGACTCCGACCCGAAAACCAACCCGGAGGCCGTCAAGTTCGACGCCCTCGGCTACGGCGAGGTCATCACCCGCGATCTGAAGGTCGCCGACGCCACCGCCATCACGCTGTGCCGCGACAACAAGCTCCCGATCCTGGTCTTCGAGCTTCTGGCGGAGGGCAATATCGCGCGGGCCGTCAAGGGTGAGAAGATCGGCACGCTGGTGAGTGAGCAAGGCAGCCGGGCCTGACCGGGGAGAACTCCCGAGTCCGACCCGTAGGAACCCCGGTTCGTACGACAAAGCCTGACCGGGCGACGGACCCTGGCCGGGGGATGGACAATGTCCTGCCGGTCGGGAACCGTGCAGGAAGAAGACGCGACGCAGCCGGCCGCCGCCTCCGCAAGGAACCGCAGCCGGGCCTACTCAAGACACGCAGGAGCAAGTGGTGATCGAAGAGACCCTCCTCGAGGCCGAGGAGAAGATGGAGAAGGCCGTCGTGGTCGCCAAGGAGGACTTCGCCGCGATCCGCACCGGCCGTGCGCACCCGGCGATGTTCAACAAGATCGTGGCCGACTACTACGGCGCGCCGACGCCGATCAACCAGCTGGCTTCGTTCTCCGTGCCGGAGCCGCGCATGGCGGTCGTGACCCCGTTCGACAAGAGCGCGCTGCGCAACATCGAGCAGGCGATCCGCGACTCGGACCTCGGCGTCAACCCGAGCAACGACGGCAACATCATCCGGGTGGTGTTCCCCGAGCTGACCGAGGAGCGCCGCCGCGACTACATCAAGGTCGCCAAGGGCAAGGGCGAGGACGCCAAGGTGTCCATCCGCGCCGTGCGCCGCAAGGCCAAGGACGCCATCGACAAGCTCGTCAAGGACGGCGAGGTCGGGGAGGACGAGGGCCGCCGTGCGGAGAAGGAACTCGACGACACCACCGCGAAGTACGTCGCGCAGGTGGACGAGCTCCTGAAGCACAAGGAAGCGGAGCTGCTCGAGGTCTGATGAACGACTCTTCCTGGGGCGCTCCGCCACGTGCCGGTTCACAGGCCGGGTACTGGGGGCCCAACGATCACGGGGCCGTCCCGCACGGACCTGTCCAGGGGGCTGCCGCGGCGGGTCCCGCGTACGATGCGCCTGAGGCGCAGCAGACTCGCCCCATGCCCATCGTCCCCGACGTACCCGCTCATGGCGGAAACCAGGATGACGACCGGGGGGCCGCTCGGCTGGGCGGCCCCTTGTTCCGAGACGAGACGTTCCGAGACGGGACGTCCCACGGCGGGACGTTCCGCGACGAGACGTCCCCTGTGGGGACGTTCCGTGACGAGACCCCGTCGGCGCTGCCCCCTGCGGCGGTGCCGCAGAATCCGGAGCCCATGCCCGACGCACCGCAGCCGGCACCCGTCCCGCAGAAGAAGAGCGCGGGCCGTGACCTGACTGCGGCCATAGGCGTCGGTGTCGGACTCGGTGCGGTGATCGTCGCGTCGCTGTTCGTGGTCAAGGCCGTGTTCGTCGGCGTGGTCGCGGTCGCCGTCGTCGTCGGCCTGTGGGAACTGACCAGCCGCCTCCAGGAGCGCAAGGGCATCAAGGCGCCGCTGGTGCCGCTCGCGGTCGGCGGCGCCGCCATGGTCGTCGCCGGGTACGTCCGGGGCGCCGAGGGCGCCTGGGTCGCCATGGCCCTGACCGCGCTGGCGGTCCTGGTCTGGCGGATGACGGAACCGCCGGAGGGCTACCTCAGGGACGTCACGGCCGGCGTCTTCGCGGCCTTCTACGTCCCGTTCCTGGCCACGTTCGTCGCCATGATGCTCACCGCGGACGACGGAGCGCGCCGCGTCCTGACGTTCCTGCTCCTGACCGTCGTCAGCGACACCGGGGCGTACGCCGTCGGCTGGCGCTTCGGCAAGCGCAAGCTCGCTCCGCGCATCAGCCCCGGCAAGACCCGCGAGGGCCTGCTCGGCGCGGTGTCCTTCGCGATGGTCGTGGGCGCGCTGTGCATGCAGTTCCTGATCGAGGACGGCGCCTGGTGGCAGGGTCTGCTGCTCGGCCTGGCGGTCGCGGCCAGCGCGACGCTCGGCGACCTCGGCGAGTCCATGATCAAGCGGGACCTCGGCATCAAGGACATGGGCACGCTGCTCCCCGGCCACGGCGGCATCATGGACCGGCTGGACTCCCTGCTGCCCACCGCGCCGGTGGTGTGGCTGCTGCTGGTGCTGTTCGTGGGCTCCGGCTGAGCGGTATCCCGCCCCGCGCCCGGAACGAGCCCCCGTCCCCCGAGGACGGGGGCTCGTCGCATGAGCCGACCGGGGCATCCGAGTGGATCTGCGACACTGGAAGGGTTATGCCTGCACCCGGAGAACTCACTTTCGTCGCCCCCCGCGGAGCCAAGAAGCCGCCGCGGCATCTTGCCGACCTCTCGCCCGCCGAGCGGAAGGAGGCGGTGGCGGGGATCGGTGAGAAGCCGTTTCGTGCGAAACAGCTGTCCCAGCACTACTTCGCGCGGTTCGCGCACGATCCGGCCGAGTGGACCGACATCCCCGCCGGGGCCCGCGAGAAGCTGCGCGAGGCGCTGCTGCCCGAGCTGATGACGGTCGTGCGGCATCTGTCCACGGACCAGGGGACCACCCGCAAGACGCTGTGGCGGCTGTTCGACGGCACGCTCGTGGAGTCGGTGCTGATGCGGTACCCGGACCGGGTCACCATGTGCATCAGTTCGCAGGCCGGCTGCGGGATGAACTGCCCCTTCTGCGCGACCGGGCAGGCCGGGCTGGACCGGAACCTGTCCACCGCCGAGATCGTCCACCAGATCGTGGACGGGATGCGGGCGCTGCGCGACGGGGAGGTCCCCGGAGGGCCGGCCCGGTTGTCCAACATCGTGTTCATGGGCATGGGCGAGCCGCTCGCCAACTACAAGCGGGTCGTCGGCGCGATCCGTGCCCTCACCGACCCCGCGCCCGACGGGCTGGGGCTCTCGCAGCGCGGGATCACCGTGTCGACGGTCGGGCTGGTGCCGGCCATCAACCGGTTCTCCGACGAGGGCTTCAAGTGCCGGCTCGCGATCTCGCTGCACGCCCCCGACGACGAGCTGCGCGACACCCTCGTCCCCGTGAACACGCGGTGGAAGGTGCGCGAGGTGCTCGACGCCGGGTTCGAGTACGCCGAGAAGTCCGGACGCCGGCTGTCCATCGAATACGCGCTGATCCGCGACATCAACGACCAGGCCTGGCGGGGCGACCGGCTCGGGCGCATGCTCAAGGGCCGGCCCGTGCATGTGAACCTGATCCCGCTGAACCCGACGCCGGGCTCCAAGTGGACCGCCTCCCGGCCCGAGGACGAGAAGGCGTTCGTCGAGGCCATCGCGGCGCACGGGGTACCCGTCACCGTCCGGGACACCCGCGGTCAGGAGATCGACGGGGCGTGTGGTCAGCTCGCCGCCACCGAGCGGTAGTCTGGCCGACGTCAGCACTGTCTTGTTTTCGGACAGTGCGACGAACCAGACATCTTCATATTCCGACAGGGGAGCGCCACAGCGCTGAGAGTGCGGCAACCGGGCCGCAGACCCTCTGAACCTCGCCCAGGTCATTCTGGGTAGGAAGTTCGGTCATCACTCGAGCTGTTGCGCCCTGCCCGGGAGCCCCCTCGCGGGTCCCCGGGCAGGGCCGCGTCTCTTCCTGGTCACCTCCAGGAGGAATACCAGTGCACACCAGGACGCTCATGGCCGCGGCCGTCGGCCTCGGCCTCGTCACGCTGTCCGCCTGCGGATCGTCGGACGACGGCGGATCCGCGCAGGGCGGGAGCAAGACCGTCACCCTTGTCAGCCACGACTCGTGGGTCGTCTCCAAGAGCGTGCTCGCCGACTTCGAGAAGCGGTCCGGCTACCGGGTGAAGGTCCTCAAGGACGGCGACGCCGGGCAGGCCGTCAACAAGGCGATCCTCACCAAGGACAACCCCCAGGGCGACGTCTTCTTCGGCGTCGACAACACCCTGCTCTCCCGCGCGCTCGACAACGGCCTCTTCCAGCCGTACGAGGCGCAGGGGCTCGACCAGGTCGACGGCCAGTACCAGCTGGACGCCGGCAAGCACCGGGTCACGCCCGTCGACCACGGCGACATCTGCGTCAACTACGACAAGAAGTACTTCGCCGACCACAAGCTGGCGCCGCCCGCCACCTTCGACGACCTGGCGAAGCCGGAGTACAAGAACCTCCTCGTCACCGAGAACGCCTCCACCTCCTCGCCGGGCCTCGGTTTCCTGCTGGGCACCGCGGCGAAGTACGGCGACGAGGGCTGGCCGGACTACTGGAAGAAGCTCAAGGCCAACGGCGTGAAGGTCGTCGACGGCTGGGAGCAGGCCTACAACGAGGAGTTCTCCGGGTCGGCCGGCGGCAGGAAGACCGGGGCGGACCGGCCGCTCGTCGTCTCCTACGCCTCCTCGCCGCCCGCCGAGGTGATCTACGGCGACCCGAAGCCGACGACCGCGCCGACCGGCGTCGCGACCGGCACCTGCTTCCGGCAGATCGAGTTCGCCGGACTGCTGAGCAACGCGAAGAACAGCGAGGGCGGCAAGGCGCTGCTCGACTTCCTGATCTCGAAGGAGTTCCAGGAGGACATGCCGCTCAACATGTTCGTCTACCCGGTGGCGAAGGGCGCGGCCGTGCCCGCCGAGTTCACCGAGTACGGTCCGGCCGCCGAGGATCCCGAGACGATGGACCCGGCGAAGATCGCCGCGGACCGCGACCAGTGGGTCAAGTCGTGGACCTCGCTCGTACTGAAGTAGGGCGGCGAGCGGCCGTCCGCCGCCGGCGCACCGGGAGCGCGGCGCGGCTCGGGCTCATGGCCCTGCCCGTCGCGTTCTTCGGGCTGTTCTTCGCCTACCCGGTCGCCGCGATCACCGCGCGGGGACTGCACTCCGGCGGCGGCTGGCACTTCGGGCGCCTGTTCGACGTGCTCGGGCAGCCCGACATCCGGCACGTCCTGTGGTTCACCACCTGGCAGGCGCTCGCCTCCACCGTGCTGACCCTGCTGATCGCGCTGCCCGCCGCCTACGTCTTCGCCCGGTTCTCCTTCCCCGGCAAGCAGGTCCTGCGGGCCGTCGTGACCGTCCCGTTCGTCCTGCCGACCGTCGTCGTCGGCACGGCGTTCCTGGCGCTGGTCGGGCGCGGCGGTCTCCTCGACGACCTGTGGGGCGTACGGCTGGACACCACGGTGTGGGCGATCCTGCTGGCCCACGTCTTCTTCAACTACGCCGTGGTCGTGCGCACGGTCGGCGGGCTGTGGGCGCAGCTCGACCCGCGGCAGGAGGAGGCCGCGCGCATGCTGGGCGCCTCGCCGCTGCGGGCCTGGCGGCAGGTCACCCTGCCGGCCCTCGCGCCGGCCGTGGCCGCCGCCGCGCTCATGGTGTTCCTCTTCACCTTCACCTCCTTCGGTGTGGTGCAGATCCTCGGCGGGCCGACGTTCTCCACGCTGGAGGTCGAGATCTACCGGCAGACCTCGGAGATCTTCGACCTGTCGACGGCCGCCGTCCTCACGATCGTCCAGTTCGGCGCCGTCGGCGCCGTCCTCGCCGTGCACGCCTGGACCGTACGGCGTCGGGAGAGCGCGCTGCGGCTCGTGGACGCGGCGGGGACGGCACGGCGACCGCGCGGGGCGGGGCAGTGGGCGTTGCTCGCCGGGGTGCTCGGCACGGTCGCGCTGCTGCTCGTGCTGCCGCCGGCCGTGCTGGTGCAGCGTTCCCTCGACGCCCCCGACTTCGCCTATTACCGGGCGCTGACCAGTGACGACGGCAATGTGTTCCTGGTGCCGCCGATCGAGGCGGTCGGGAACTCGCTGGAGTACGCCCTCGCCGCCACCGCGATCGCGGTGACGATCGGCGGGCTGGCGGCGGCGGCCCTGACCCGGCGGGACGCCGGGCGCCTGGTCCGCGGGTTCGACGCGCTGCTGATGCTGCCGCTGGGCGTCTCCGCGGTGACCGTCGGCTTCGGGTTCCTGATCGCGCTCGACGAACCTCCGCTGAACCTGCGGGCCACCTGGATCCTGGTACCGCTCGCGCAGGCGCTGGTCGGCGTGCCCTTCGTCGTGCGGACCATGTTGCCGGTGCTGCGGGCCGTGGACGAGCGGCTGCGGGAGGCCGCGGCCGTGCTCGGGGCGTCACCGTGGCGGGTGTGGCGGGAGGTGGACCTGCCGATGGTGCGGCGGGCGCTGCTGGTCGCGGCCGGGTTCGCCTTCGCCGTGTCGCTGGGGGAGTTCGGCGCGACGGTGTTCATCGCGCGGCCCGACAACCCGACCCTGCCGGTCGCCGTGGCACGGCTGCTGGGGCGGGCCGGCGAGCTGAACTACGGCCAGGCCATGGCCCTCTCGACGATTCTGATGCTGGTGTGCGCGATCGCCATGCTGGTGCTCGAGCGGCTGCGCACCGACCGTACCGGGGAGTTCTGATGCTGAGGCTCGAAGGCGTGACCGTGCGGTTCGGGGACCGGGCGGTGCTGGACGCCGTCGATCTCACCGTGGTCGAGCACGAGGTGGTGTGTGTGCTCGGGCCCAGCGGCAGCGGCAAGTCGACGCTGCTGCGGGCGGTGGCCGGGCTGCAACCGCTGGACGCCGGACGGGTGGTGCTGGACGGACGGGACCAGACGGGTGTGCCCGCGCACCGGCGCGGGCTGGGGCTGATGTTCCAGGACCATCAGCTGTTCCCGCAGCGGGACGTCGGCGGCAACGTGGCCTTCGGACTGCGCATGCGCGGCGCCGACCGGGGACGACAGCGCGAACGGGTGGGGGAGTTGCTCGATCTGGTCGGGCTGCCGGACGCGGCCGGGCGGGCCGTCGCCGCGCTCTCCGGCGGTGAGCAGCAGCGGGTGGCGCTGGCCCGCGCGCTCGCGCCCAGCCCGCGGCTGCTGATGCTGGACGAACCGCTCGGACAGCTCGACCGGTCGCTGCGGGAGCGGTTGGTCGTCGAACTGCGTGAAATCTTCGGCAGGTTGGGCACCACGGTGCTCGCCGTCACCCACGACCAGGGCGAGGCGTTCGCGCTGGCCGACCGTGTCGTGGTGATGCGGGACGGGCGGATCGCCCAGTCCGGCACGCCACTTCAGGTGTGGCAGCGGCCGGCGGACGCGTTCGTGGCCCGCTTCCTCGGCTTCGACAACGTGGTGGAGGCGGGCGTCACCGGGGAGGCCGCGGACACCCCGTGGGGCAAGGTGCCGGTGCCGGCCGGTTCCCCGCAGGGCACCCGCACGCTGCTGGTGCGGCCGGCCGGGGTGCGGCTGGTCGACGCCGGGCAGGGTCTGCCCTGCACGGTCGCCGCCCGCACCTTCAAGGGCACCCACGTCACCGTCCACCTCCAGCCGCAGGACGCCCCGCGCCTGGAGGCCGCCTGCGCGCTGCGGCTGGCGCCGGAGACCGGGGACATGGTCGGGGTGGAGTTCGACGCGACCGAAATCGTCGTGCTCGACTGATCGTCCCGCCCGTACGGTGTGGCGCATGAGCCTTCTCGCGCATGACCGGTACTGCGACGAAATCGCCCACCAGGTAGGGCAGTTGAGGTCCATCGTGACCTCCGGTGCCGATCTGTCGGCCACCGTGCCGACCTGCCCCGACTGGTCCTTGGAGCAGCTCGTCCGGCACACGGGCGGGGCCCTGCGCTGGGTGGAGCTGCTGGTGCGGACCCGGGCGCAGGAGAACGTCAGGGACGAGCAGGTCCCCGCGCACGGCGGTCCGCAGGCCCGGGCCGACCCGGCCGCGCTGGACGCCTGGCTCGCGGAGACCGGTGAGGGCGTCGTCGCCGCACTGCGGGAGGCCGGGCCCGACACCGGGGTGTGGGGCTGGGCGGGGGAGGGCGACACCCGGTTCTGGGCCCGCCGGATGACCCACGAGATCACCGTGCACCGTGCCGACGCCGCGCTCACCGCCGGGCTGCCCTACGAGGTGGCGCCGGAGATCGCCGCCGACGCGCTGGACGAGTGGCTGTACCTCGTGGAGTGGGTGCAGCGGAACCTGCCGCACCGGGCGTCCGCCGAGCTGTGCGCCGCGGAACACCGGGGCCGCAGCATCCATCTGCACGCCACCGACGCGCCGACGGGGCTGGACGCCGAGCGAAGCGGGAGGGGGGTCCCCTCGTCCGAAGGGTGGGGGAGGTGGGTGGAGCTGACCGAGCGCGGGATCGTCCTGCGGCGGGGACACGGGAAGGCGTCCGTGGCGCTGCGCGGCCCGCTCACCTCGGTCCTGCTCGCCTTCTACCGCCGACTGCCCCTGGACGCGCCGGAGCTGGAGATCCTCGGCGACCGTGAGCTGCTGGAGTTCTGGCTGGAGAGGACGGCCTTCGGCTGAACCGGCGAGTGGCCCGCCCCGGCCCCGTCCATCGGCCCGGGGCGGGCCACTCGGGCGGTCAGCGGTTGCCGGTTCCCTTGCGGCGCATGCCGAAGAAGACCGCGCCGCCGCCGACGAGGACCAGGACGGCCGCGACGCCGACGATCAGGCCGGTGCGGGAACTGGCGCCGGTCTCGGCGAGGTTGGACTCCTGGGCGGCGGGCGACGGGGCGTTGCTCGCGGTGTCGGCGGGCGTGCCGCTGTCGCTCCCGGAGGCCGACGGGGTGGGAGTTCCCGACTTCGCCGGGGGTGAGGCGGTGTCGGAGGGGGGCGTCGACGGGGTCGAGGGGGTCGACGGCGTGGTGGGGGTGGTCGGGGTGGTGGGCGTGGCGTCCGCCTGGCAGGCCTTGGCCGGAGTGGTCAGGTTGGGCGCGATGTCGGCGTCGAGCAGGGTCTTCCCGCCCCTGGCGGCCGCGACGCGGACGCGGTACTCGGCGCCCGGCTCCCAGGCCTCGGCGAAGGTGACGGTGACGCCCTTCTTCGAACCCTCGATCGTCTGCTCGCCGATCTTCTTCAGGTCGGCGTTGTTGTTCTGGAGGAAGACCTTGACGACGGCCGTGGTGCCCGACGGATCCGTGTCGGTGACGGTGATGACGCCCTTCGGTCCGTCGCAGGACGCGGTCGCGGAGAACTGGTCGATGCCGGGGGAGCCGGTGGCCAGCGCGGAGCCGGAGGCGCCGAGGACAAGGGCGGCCGAGGCGCCGACGAGAGCGGACACGCGCACCGGACGGGCGGCGGTACGGCGGGATGGGGACACGTTTGTCCTTTACGTGATGTGCAACTGCGGGGAGCGGAGGGGGAGATGCCGCCCTCGATGTGGTGGCGACGGCCTCCCCGGGGGTCCCACAGGTCTATAAGCGTTCCATAAGGAGTGTCAATGCGTCGATGGTTCCGGCCCCTTGGCTTTGCCCGATCATCAACCGCCGAGATGTTTCAGCGCGTCGGGAGCCTGCTCGATCCGGTCGACCTGGGCGGTACGGCCGCCCGTCGACCGCTCCTTCGCCGGCTTCCGCAGCAGCGGCCGGGCCGGCAGCCGCTCCGTCCGGTGCGCCCGGTCCACGAGAGCCATCGGCGTCGGCCCGCCCCGCGACTCGTGGTGGTCGGGCGTCGCGTTGTCGAAGACCTCCCGTACGGTCCCGGCGGCGCCCGGCAGGAACACGACGCCGGCGGTGCAGCGGGCTGTCGGGGAAGGGGGACGGAGTGCCCCGGGTGCGGACCGCCTCGTCGAACTCGGTGGGGGACTCGCTCTCACGGCCGTGTGTGCCGTGGTACGGCGGGGCGGGTGTCGGGTGCACCCGCCCCGCCGGGCGTGCCCCGTCGGGGCGGGTCAGCCCTGGACCGCCGACGGGTCCATCCAGACGACCTCCCAGGTGTGGCCGTCGAGGTCGTCGAAGGAACGCCCGTACATGAAGCCGAGGTCCTGCGTCTCGTTGGCCGGCGAACCGCCCGCCGCCAGGGCGCGGTCGACCAGTTCGTCCACCTTCTCGCGGCTCTCGGCGCTCAGCGCGATCATGACCTGGCTGGTCCTGGTGGCGTCCGCGATCTCCTTCTTGGTGAACGTCGAGTAGAACGGCTTGGTGAGCAGCATCGCCATGATGGTGTCGCTGATCACCACGGAGGCCGCGTTCTCGTTGCTGAACTGCGGGTCGATCGAGTAACCCAGGTCCGTGAAGAACTTCTTGGAGGCGTCCAGGTCGTTCACGGGCAGGTTGACGAAGACCATCTGCTGGTAGGCCGGGGTGCTCATCGGGGTGTCTCCCATCGGGTCGTGCCGCTCGTGCTGCTCGCGTGCGGTGTCGTGCGTGCTCTTCCGGTGGTGAGGACCCGGGGGCCGTGCGGAAGTCATCGGTGGCCGAAGATTTTTTTCCGCGCGGATCCCCGGACGCTCCGCACGGGGCCTCAGGGGGTCAGCGGGAGGGCGGCGAGGGCCGCAACGGCCAGCGTGAGCGGGACGAACAGCGCGGCCAGGGCACCGGCCCGGAGCGCCGCAGCGCTGCGCAGCACGGTGGACGGGGCGCCGAGGCGGAGCAGGGCGGCCGTCGTGCCGGCGCGGGCCTGGCGGGCCTCGACGGCGGCCGTGAGGAGCGTGGCGAGGGCGCAGCCGGCGACCAGGGCCCCGCCGAGGGTGGTGAGCGGGCCGAAGGGCGGGTCGGCGGGGTCGTGCAGCGCGGCCATGGTGTACGCGCCGGAGGCGACCGCGCACAGGACGCCCAGAGGGGCGCCGATGCGGGACGCCTCCTCCATCAGCCCGCGGCCGGCGAGGAGGCGGAGGGCGCCGGGGCGGGCCGACTGGAGGACGCGGCCGCAGAGGTGGGTGAGGCTGGGGCCGGCCACGGCCAGGCCGATCGCGGTGAGCGTCCAGCCGAGCAGGACCGCAGCGGGGCCGGTGGGGCCGCCGGGGAGGGTGAGCTGGTGGCCGGGGGTGCGGCCGGCGTACGCCTCGACGGCGAGGCCGGCGGCGAGGAGGGCCGCGCCCCAGGGGAGGCCGGTGGGGTCGGGGCGCGGGGGGTCGTGCGGGGGGTGGCCGGGGGCATGGGCCGGGGTTTCCCGGGCTTCGCCGTCCCCGTCCGGGGCGGCCGTGGCCACGGTGCGCCGGGGGTCGACGTCCGGGGCCGGAGCGGTCACGGTGCGACCGGGGTGCCGGGGGTCGCCGTCGCCGTCCGGGGTCGGCGCGGTCACGGCTTGACGGGCCTGCCTCGCGCCGAACCTGCCGTACGCGCCGAACGTCTCCTGGGCGCCCGCGGAGGTGGTGAAGCGGCGGAGGGCCAGGCCCGCGCCCCGGGCGGTTCCGGCCGGCCGGTTGTCCCGGGGGCGGAGCGTCAGGGCCACCGCCAGCGAGGCCGCCGCGGGGGTCAGGGCCACGAGGGTGAGGGCGGCGGGCAGGGGGAGCGGGATGTCCGCCGCCAGGAACGATGCCGCCGCTCCGTCGAAGGGCATGCCCGTGAGGTCACCGCGGAGGTGGAGGAAGACGAGCAGGGCCAGCATCGAGCCGAGCGCGGTGGACAGGGCCGTCGTGGCCGCCGCGATCGCCATCAGGCGGGCGGGGCCCAGGCCGATCGCCGCCAGGCCGGGGCGGGGCCGGGTGCCGGGGTCGGTGCGGGCGACCGCGAGGGCGAAGTGGACGGTGGCGGCCAGCGGGACCGCGCACCAGGCCAGCCGGAGCGCCGCGCCCGCCGGGGCGCCGGGGTGGCTCAGGGCGTGGCCGAGGGTGCACAGCAGGAGGAAGCCGGTGCCGGCCGAGGCCGTCGCGACGAGCAGACGGCGCAGTTGGACGGCCGGACGGGCGCTGCGGGTCAGGCGGAGAGCGAGCACGTCGCCCGGCCTTCCGACTCGGTGACCGGCGGCAGGTGGACGGTGCGCACCCGACGTCCGTCCAGGAGCGAGACCGTGCGGTCGGCGAGGGCCGCGGTCTCGGCGTCGTGTGTGGCCAGGACGACGGTGATGCCGTGCGAGCGGGCCGCCGTGGTCAGCGTGCGCAGCACGTGGCCGCGGTCCGCCCGGTGCAGGGGGGCCGTCGGTTCGTCCGCGAAGAGGACGGACGGGGCCGGGGCGAGGGCGCGGGTGATGCACACGCGCTGGCGTTCCGCCTGGGTCAGCTCGTGGGGCCGCAGGCGGCACTTGTCGCCGACGTCCAGGCGTTCCAGCCACTCCAGGGCGGCGACCTTGGCCCGGCGGCGGCTGGTGCCGCGCAGCATCAGGGGGAGGGCCGCGTTCTCCCAGACGTTCAGCTCCGGGACGAGCGCCGGCGCCGGGTCGATCCAGCCGAAGCGGTCGCGGCGGAGCCGTTCGCGGGCCATCGGGCCCATGGTGTGCACGGGGACGCTGTTGAACCACACCTCGCCGCGCTGGCCGCGGGCCAGCCCGGACAGGCAGTGCAGCAGGGCCGTCTTGCCGCTGCCGCGCGGGCCGGTCACGGCGAGGATCTCGCCCTCCCGCACGCCGAGCGACACGCCGCCCAGCGCGGGGGAGCCGTCGGGGTGCGTGTAGTGCAGGGCGCGTGCCCACAGCACGTCGTTGTCCGGCGGGGCCTCCATGGGCGTACACCTTCGTTCAGATCCGTAGTTCCCGTGCCGTTCCCCCGTCCGGGGGAACGAAGGCAGGGCCGATCGGTCACTGGCACGCTAGGCAGCCCGGGTCGGGCATCCGGACAGCACACGGCCCCGGGCCGCCGTTTCTCACTCGAACGGACGGCACCGGGGCCGGTGTTGATCACCTGAGAGGAAGATCCCCACGGCTCGGCCGGGGATCCGCGAAGGCCGTCAGAGCTTCGTCCACGCCTCCGTCAGCGTGGCGCGCAGGATCTGCTCGATCTCGTCGAAGGTCTCCTGGTCGGAGATCAGCGGCGGGGCGAGCTGGACGACCGGGTCGCCGCGGTCGTCGGCACGGCAGTACAGGCCGTTGTCGAAGAGCGCCTTGGACAGGAAGCCGTACAGGACACGCTCGGTCTCCTCGTCGGTGAAGGACTCCTTCGTCGCCTTGTCCTTGACCAGCTCGATGCCGTAGAAGAAGCCGTTGCCGCGGACGTCGCCGACGATCGGCAGGTCGTGCAGCTTCTCCAGGGTGGCGCGGAAGGCGCCCTCGTTGTCGAGGACGTGCTGGTTGAGGTTCTCGCGCTCGAACAGGTCGAGGTTGGCGAGGCCCACGGCCGCGGAGACCGGGTGGCCGCCGAAGGTGTAGCCGTGCAGGAAGGTGTTGTCGCCCTTGTAGAACGGCTCGGCCAGGCGGTCGGAGATGACGCAGGCGCCGATCGGGGAGTAGCCCGAGGTCATGCCCTTGGCGCAGGTGATCATGTCCGGCACGTAGCCGAACTTGTCGCAGGCGAACATCGTGCCGAGGCGGCCGAAGGCGCAGATGACCTCGTCCGACACGAGCAGCACGTCGTACTGGTCGCAGATCTCGCGGACCCGCTGGAAGTAGCCGGGCGGGGGCGGGAAGCAGCCGCCGGCGTTCTGGACCGGCTCCAGGAAGACCGCGGCGACGGTGTCCGGGCCCTCGAAGAGGATCTGCTGCTCGATCTGGTCGGCGGCCCAGCGGCCGAAGGCCTCGGGGTCGTCGCCGAAGATCGGGGCGCGGTAGATGTTGGTGTTCGGGACCTTGTGCGCGCCCGGGACGAGCGGCTCGAAGGGGGCCTTGAGGGCCGGCAGGCCGGTGATGGACAGGGCGCCCTGCGGGGTGCCGTGGTAGGCCACCGCGCGCGAGATGACCTTGTACTTGGTGGGCTTGCCGGTCAGCTTGAAGTACTGCTTGGCGAGCTTCCAGGCGGTCTCGACCGCCTCGCCGCCGCCGGTGGTGAAGAAGACCTTGTTCAGGTCGCCGGGCGCGTGGTGGGCGAGGCGTTCCGCCAGCTCCACGGCCTTGGGGTGGGCGTAGGACCACACCGGGAAGAACGCCAGCTCCTGCGCCTGCTTGAAGGCGGTCTCGGCCAGTTCCGTGCGGCCGTGACCGGCCTGCACCACGAACAGGCCCGCGAGACCGTCGAGGTAGCGCTTGCCCTTGTCGTCGTAGATGTGGGTGCCCTCGCCCCGGACGATCGTCGGGACGGGAGCGTTCTCGTACGAGGACATGCGGGTGAAGTGCATCCACAGGTGGTCGTACGCGGTGCGGCTGAGGTCCTTGGTGCTCACGGTTATCGGGTCCTCACGGTTATCGGGTTCCCCACATGTAGGTCTGCTTCTTGAGCTTCAGGTAGACGAAGCTCTCGGTGGAGCGCACGCCGGGCAGCGCACGGATGCGTTTGTTGATGACGTCGAGCAGGTGGTCGTCGTCCTCGCAGACGATCTCGGCGAGGACGTCGAACGAGCCCGCGGTCATCACCACGTACTCGACCTCCGCCATGTCGGTCAGCGCGTCGGCGATCGCCTCGGTGTCCCCCTCGACGTTGATCCCGACCATCGCCTGCCTGCGGAATCCCACGGTGAGCGGGTCCGTGACGGCGACGATCTGCATCACGCCCTGGTCGAGCAGCTTCTGGACGCGCTGGCGCACGGCCGCCTCCGACAGGCCGACGGCCTTGCCGATCGCGGCGTACGGCCGGCGGCCGTCCTCCTGGAGCTGCTCGATGATGCCGAGGCTGACGGCATCCAGGTGCGGGGTGCCGTTCTTGGACTCGCGGGAGTCCCGGTGCTCTGCGCTTCGACTGGCCACGGGGTCACTCTGCACGACGTATCGACAGTTGCGCAAGGTAAGGGCGATGAAATTCGTTGTTTACGTGACTGAGACTTGCGGATTTCGCAGCGGCGGCGCGATCGGGGGTGTTGAAAACGTCGGTGCCCCGATTAGGGTGGGTGTCTCAATCATTGGACAGTTCGACCCTGACACAGGAGGCCGGCAGTGAGCACGGAGCTGCGTGGGCTGCGCACCCTACGGAATTACATCGCCGGTGAGTTCCGGGACGCCGCCGACGGACGGACCACCGAGGTGGTCAACCCCGCGACGGGCGAGGCGTACGCGACGGCACCGCTGTCCGGCCCGGCGGACGTGGACGCGGCCATGGAGGCCGCCGCGGCCGCCTTCCCGGCGTGGCGCGACACCACCCCCGCCGAGCGCCAGAAGGCCCTGCTGAAGATCGCGGACGCTTTCGAGGAGCGTGCCGAGGAGCTGATCGCCGCCGAGGTGGAGAACACCGGCAAGCCGATCGGCCTCACGCGGTCCGAGGAGATCCCGCCGATGGTCGACCAGATCCGCTTCTTCGCGGGCGCGGCCCGGATGCTCGAGGGGCGCTCGGCCGGCGAGTACATGGAGGGCATGACCTCGATCGTCCGCCGCGAGCCGGTCGGCGTCTGCGCGCAGGTCGCGCCGTGGAACTACCCGATGATGATGGCCGTGTGGAAGTTCGCCCCGGCGATCGCGGCGGGCAACACGGTCGTCCTCAAGCCGTCGGACACCACCCCGGCCTCCACCGTCCTGATCGCCGAGATCGTCGGCTCGATCCTGCCCAAGGGCGTCTTCAACGTCGTGACCGGCGACCGCGACACCGGCCGTCTGATGGTGGAGCACCCGGTCCCGGCGATGGCGTCCATCACCGGCTCGGTACGCGCCGGCATGTCCGTCGCCGAGTCCGCGTCGAGGGATCTCAAGCGCGTCCACCTGGAACTGGGCGGCAAGGCGCCGGTCGTCGTGTTCGAGGACACCGACATCGCCAAGGCCGTCGAGGACATCTCCGTGGCGGGCTTCTTCAACGCCGGCCAGGACTGTACGGCGGCCACCCGCGTCCTGGTCCAGGAGGCCATCCACGACGAGTTCGTGGCGGCGCTGGCCAAGGCCGCGGCCGAGACGAAGACCGGGCAGCCGGACGACGAGGACGTGCTCTTCGGCCCGCTGAACAACCCCAACCAGCTCCAGCAGGTCACCGGCTTCATCGAGCGCCTCCCCGCCCACGCCAAGGTGGAGGCGGGCGGCCACCGGGTCGGCGACAAGGGCTACTTCTACGCCCCGACCGTCGTCTCCGGCCTCAAGCAGGACGACGAGATCATCCAGAACGAGGTCTTCGGCCCGGTCATCACCGTCCAGACCTTCACCGACGAGGACCAGGCCGTCGAGTACGCCAACGGCGTCGAGTACGCCCTCGCCTCCTCGGTGTGGACCAAGGACCACGGCCGCGCGATGCGCATGTCCAAGAAGCTCGACTTCGGCTGCGTGTGGATCAACACCCACATCCCGCTCGTCGCCGAGATGCCCCACGGCGGCTTCAAGAAGTCCGGCTACGGCAAGGACCTGTCGGGTTACGGCTTCGAGGACTACACGCGGATCAAGCACGTGATGACGTCGCTGGACGCGTAGGCCTCCGGCGGTTCGGCCGTCGCACCTCGCCGCCCCGGACGGGTGTTCCCGTCCGGGGCGGCGCCGTTCGCGTCGTCGCCGCCGACCGGCTTTGCCATCTCTTTACAACCTGTGTCCCCGCTGTCTCGTCTCTCCGCTCGATCCGTCACGCAGCCCGTGCGGACCGACGAAGGAGAGCGACACATGCGACACACACCCCGGACCGGCCTCACCGCCCTGGCAGTGGCGGGCGCCGCCCTGCTGATCGGCGCGGGGCCGGCGTTCGCCGACGGGGGGACGCCGACGCCCGTCCCGTCCGCCCCCGCGTCCGCCCCCACCCCCGTCCCCGCTCCCACCCGGGCTCCCGCCGAGGCGACGCCGGTGCCCGAGCCCACCGTGATGCCGGGCTCCCGCGGCCAGGTGCCCGTCGTCCCCCGCGGCGCCGCCGACACCGGTGCGGCCACGACGGCCGCGCCGTCGTCCGGCGCCGGCGGCGTGATCGGCGGCGGGGTCGCCGCGGCCTTCGCCGTGGGCGGCGCCGGGGTGTACGTCCTGCGGCGCCGGAGGACGACCGGCGCATGAGCCCGTCCTCCAGGCGCGCCTTCCTCGCCGCGGCCGGCGCCGGCCTGCTCGCGGGCTGCACCGGCGGCCACCCGGCCGACCGGACCCCGGGCACACCGCCCGCTTCGCCGGTCACCTCGCCCGCTCCCCTGCCGGGGGGCCGGGCGGGGGCGGTACGTCCGCTCGGGCGCTCGGCGCCTGTCGCCCTGCGGATCCCCGCCATCGGGGTCGACACCCCGGTCGTACGGCTGGGTCTCCAGGCCGACGGCAGCGTGGAGGTGCCCGCCGTCACCGCCGACGACCGGGCCGGCTGGTACCGGTACTCGCCGACGCCCGGCCAGACCGGGCCGTCGGTGATCCTCGGCCACGTCACGGTCGGGAAGTACGGGGACGGCGTCTTCCGCCGGCTCGACCGGCTGCGCACCGGCGACGGGATCACGGCGCGCCTGGAGAACGGCACGAGCGCGGACTTCGCCGTCACCGCCGTACGGACCGTCGGCAAGGAGGAGTTCCCCACGGCCGACGTCTACGGGAACGTGGACCGGCCCGAGCTGCGTCTCATCACCTGCGGCGGGCCGGTCACCGGGGACGGGTACCGCGACAACGTGATCGTGTTCGCGGTCCTGACCTCTGCGGGAGAACGGTGAAGCGATCCCGCGAGCGGGCGGCGGCCGAACTCTTCGCCGCCCTCTACCCGCGCCTGGCCGGCTGGTGCCGCCGGCTCGTCGACGACGACGAGACCGCCCACGAGATCGCCTCGGAGGCGTTCACCCGGCTCTGGGCGCGCTGGACGGCGGTCGCCGAACCGCAGGGCTTCCTCTACGTCACCGCGGCCAACCTGGTCCGCGACCACTGGCGCAAGCTCGAACGCGAACGCCGGGCCGTGCGCCGGGCGACCGTGGAGGCCGCGGTGAACCCGCCCGCCCCGCCCGCCGACCCGTCGGTCCGGCTGCTCGTGCAGTCGCTGCCCGACCGGCTGCGGGTGCCGATCCTGCTGCACTACTACGCTGACATGCCGATCCGGGAGGTCTCCGTGCTCACCGGGCGCAAGGAAGGAACCGTCAAGGCCGATCTGCACGCGGCCCGCGAACTGCTCCGCGCACACCTGGGGAGAAGCCTTGATCACGCACGCTGACGACGCCGACGACGGCACGCGCGCCGCCGACGACCCGCTGACCGTCATCCTGCGGCCCCCCGCCGGCCACCTCGCCCCGCCGCCCGGCCGCTACGAGGCGGTCCGTCGCGGCGCCGTCCGCCGACGGCTGCTGCGGACCGCGGTGGGAGTGGGCGCGACCTGCGCGGTCGCCACGCTCGTCGTCCTGCCGCTGCGCTCCGGCGGACCGGACGGG
Organism: Streptomyces sp. NPDC051051; assembly: GCF_040682975.1. Classification (NCBI taxonomy): domain Bacteria; kingdom Bacillati; phylum Actinomycetota; class Actinomycetes; order Kitasatosporales; family Streptomycetaceae; genus Streptomyces; species Streptomyces sp. NPDC051051. The sequence continues at coordinate 50,792 of NZ_JBFBCB010000026.1, read as the reverse complement.
CCGGCCGCCCCGGTGGTGCCGATGGCCCCACCGCCCGCGCGCAGCCCGTCGACCGTGCCGACCCCGTCGACGTCACCCGTGCCCACCTCGGACCTCGCCCGGGAAACCCGGGCCCCCGACCCCACCACCGCGCTGCCCACGCCCGGCCCCGACCGCACCGGGTCGCAGGAGGGCCCCGCGTCGTCGCCGTTCCGGTGGCGACAGGGAGCGGCGTCCTCACCGTCACCGTCCACCCGTCGGGACACGCCGTCGGAGGCAGCCACGCGCCGGTGAGGCCGCTCCCCGCGCCGCAGTCGCGGCCGGACCTCCACCATCCCTCCTGCTCCTCCTCCGGGAGGCTGCCGTGGCGGAGGGGCGGCGGGTGCGGCGCCCGTGACGGCGGCGCACGCCCGGGCCCGGGTGGGACGGCCGGCGCCGGCCCCGTCGTGGCGCGGGCGGGTGGCGCTCGGTCCGGGGCCGGACCGCCCGGTGCCTCTCACCGTGTGACCGCCAGTGCCCCCACCGAAGCCGTCACCACCGCCGCCGAGAGAACCGCACCCGTTCCCATCAGGCGGGCCGGCGGCACCCGTACGCCGTACGCGTGGCAGCGTTCGTACCAGAGCAGGGTCGCCAGGGAGGCCCACGGAGTGATCAGCGGGCCGGCGTTGGTGCCGACCAGCAGGGCCAGCAGCTGGTCGTGGTTGGCCAGGGGGACGGCCGCCTCGCCCGCCAGGTAGACGGGGAGGTTGTTGAGGACGTTGGACAGGCCCGCGCCGACCGCCGCCGCGCGGAACATGCCCGCGAGGCCGCCGTCGTCACCGATCGCGGAGGCCAGCAGGGTGTCCAGGCCGTTGGCGTTGACGGTCTCCACGACCAGGAACATGCCGGGGACCATGACCAGCAGCCGCCACGGGATCAGGGAGAGCCTCAGCGCGGCGCGGTCGCGTACCGCGAAGGCCACGACGACGACCACGGCGGCCGTCGCCGAGGCCAGCCACAGCTCCACGTCCGCGACCAGGATCGCCAGCAGGAACCCGCCGCAGGCCAGCGCGCAGGCGCGGAACAGCACCGGGTCGGCGGGCCGGTGCGGACCGGGCGGCACATAGCGGTCCGCGCCCCGCGCATCCGGACCGGCCTCGGGCCGTACGTCCGCCGCGAGCGCCGCGCCCGGCCCGGTGCCCGGGACCGTCTCGCCCGGTCCCGGCGCGCCCCGCCGTCCCCGCCGCCAGTAGAACCCCCACAGGCAGGCCGCCGTCACCACGATCGCCGCGAGCTGCGGCGCCCACATGCGGCCCGCCAGCCCCGCCGGGGACAGCGCGACCCGGTCCGCCGCCAGCAGGTTCGTCAGGTTGGAGACGGGCAGCAGCAGGCTCGCCGTGTTGGCGAGCCAGACCGTGGTCATCGCCAGGGGGAGGGGGGCGACGCCGACGCGGGCGGCCATCGCCAGCATCACCGGGGTGAGGAGGACCGCCGTGGTGTCGAGGTTCAGGGCGATGGTGGTGACGGAGGCGAACGCCACGCAGAGCAGGAAGAGGAGCGGGTATCTGCCTCGGCCGGCGCGGGCGATACAGGCCGCGACCACGTCGAAGACCTCGGCGCGGCTGGTCAGCTCGGCGAGCACGATCACCGTGCCGAGGAACGCCACCAGCGGGGCGACACGGGTCATCGCGTCCGAGGCCGGGCCGGTGGGGAGCAGCCCCGTGGCCACGCAGACCAGTCCGGTCGCGAGGAGACCGATCGCCACCCGGTCCAGTGCATGAAGACGTCGCAGGACAATCACGCCCGAAAGGGTTGCACACCTGTGCCCCGCCGTTGTCGGGAGTCCCCGGCGGCGGGCGGGCTCACGGCCGCGGGCGACGCAGGGGGGAACCGCCGGGCGGGCTCAGTGGCCGTGCGGGGTCTCCTCGTGGGCGCCGGGGCCGGTCCCGGGTGCCGGTGCGACGTCCGTCCCTACCGTGAACGCCGCGGTGCGGACCGTCCCGTCGATCTTGAAGTCGAGGAACAGCCGGTAGGTGCCGGTGCTGGGCGCGGTGGCCGCGAACGACACCTCGGGCCCGGAGGTCTTCTCGCCCTCGGCCTCCTGGTGCGGGTGGACGTGCAGGTAGGCCAGGTCGCCGGAGCGCAGGGCGACCAGATGGCCGTAGGCGCCGAGGTAGGGCTCCAGGGCGGTGACCGGCCGTCCGTCCCGGCGGACGGTGAAGGTCAGGTCGCTCTCGCCGCCCGCGGCGAGCGTGCCCTCCAGGGCGACGGTGTAGCCGTCGACGGTGGCGGTCGCCGCGGGCGCGGGCGCCCGGCTCGCCCGGTACGGCCCGGTGACCGACAGGTCGGAGCCGAGGGTGAGGCCCTCGCCCGCACCGGCCGGCACGAAGTCCGCGAAGACGCGGTAGCCGCCCGCGGCGGGCAGGTCCACCGGTGTGCTCCAGGTGCCGTCGGCGGCCCGGACGGGATGCAGATGGCGGTACGTCGTCAGCTCGCGGGAGGCGACGATCAGGTGCAGCTGCTTGCCGTGGGCCGTCTCGTAGCGGGTCACGGGGGCGCCGTCGGCGTCCCGGACGACGAAGCGCAGACTGCTCCTCCCCGCCGGTACGGCGGTGGTCTCCAGGTCCAGGGAGTAGCCGTCCTGGGAGACCTGGAGGCCGGCCGGGAGGAGGTTCCCGGCCGAGGGCCTCGCGGCCGGCTCCGAGCTGTGGCTCCCGGTGTGTCCGGCGGCCGTCGTCTCCGGGCCGGCCGGGCCGAGTGCCGTGCCGACCCCGTAGGCGGCGCCGAAGGCCGTGGCCAGCGCCGCCGTGAACGCGCCGATCTTCTGCAGGGGGTTCATACCGGTCTCCCGACTCGTCTCTCTTCGCCTGCCACGCATACCCATGGGGGGTATATGTGAGTCAGCTTATACCCCCTATGGGTATGAGAGAAGAGGGGGGTGGTGCGGTGGGTGTCGACCCTGTTTTGAACATGTTCAACTCGTGGGCGTACGCTGCCCGCATGAGCGACAGAGCCGCCCTTCTCCGGGGCATCCGAGCCTGGCTTGTCATCTTCGTCGTCTGCCTGGTGCTCAGCGGCGCCACGGCCTTCCCCCTCGTGCACGAACTGCGCTGGACCGAGGGCCTGTTGCGGTCCCTGTCCGCACCGGAGCACCTCCCCGCCCTCATGGACTGGATCGTGCGGGTACGGCAGGGGCTCGACGTGGTCGACGCCGAGCACCCCTTCGTGCTCTACGGCACCGACTGGCTGGCCTTCGCGCACCTCGTCATCGCGGTCGCCTTCTACGGCCCCTACCGGGACCCGGTCCGCAACATCTGGGTCGTCGAGTTCGCGATGATCGCCTGCGCCGGGATCATTCCGCTGGCCCTGATCTGCGGGCCGATCCGCGGCATCCCCTTCTGGTGGAGCGTGCTGGACATGTCGTTCGGCGTCTTCGGCGTGATCCCGCTGTACGTCGTGCGGCGCAAGATCAAGCGGCTGGAGGCGTTCACCGCCCCCAACGCCTGCACCCCGGCGACTACTTGAGGGCGGCGAGGGCGATGCGCTCGGCCACCGGGTTGGCCTCCTCGCCCTTCGCGTCCGTCGCGTTGACCGAGTAGACCAGGGTCCGGCTCAGGTCCCGGGTCCCGGCGACCATCGCGTTGTAGCCGTACCGGCCGCCCGTCTTGAGCCAGTAGACCCGGCCGCCGTACGCGAACCGCTGGAGCCCGGCACTGTAGGTGGCCCCCTCGACGCGTGCCGGCAGCGTGAACATCTCGCGCAGTTGGGGCCGCGGCACGATCCGCCCCCCGAACAGCGAGGTGAGCAGGCGCTCCAGGTCCGCGGTCGTGGAGATCATGTCCCCGGCCGCGAACCGGTCCGCCTGGTTCCACTCGGTGACGTCGACGAACTCGGTCGTCCCGTCCGCCTTCCTGACGGCCTGATAGCCGCGGTTGTGCGGGCCGGCGATGCGCGGGTCGGTGCCGGGGAAGTACGTGTCACGCATCCCGGCGGGCGCCAGCACCAGTCCGGTGGCCGCGGAGGCGTACGGCCGCCCGGTCACCTTCTCGATCAGCAGGCCGAGGATCGTGTAGTTGATGTTGAGGTAGTGCTGCTTCCGGCCGGGCCGGAACTCCGGTCCCTTCGCCGCCGCCGACGCCACGACCGCCCGGGGCGTGAGCGTGTCGAAGCGGTGGGCGTACAGCTCGGCGAACGTGTCGCCGAGACCGTCGCCGGCCGGGATGCCGCTGGTGTGGTTCAGCAACTGCCGTACGGTGACGGGCCGGAAGTCCCTGCCGAGGAGACCGGGCAGATAGCGCTGGACGGGCCGGTCCAGGTCGATCTCACCGCGCGCCGCGAGCTTCAGCACGGCCGCCGCGGTCACCACCTTCGTCACCGAGCCGGCCCGGAAACGGGCGTGCGGATCGGCGGGACGGCCGCTCGCCAGGTCGTGCACGCCGGCGCTGCCCCGCCAGGTGCCGTCGGTGCCGCCCACCCGGACCAGGACCGCCGTCGCGTCCGCGTCCGGCAGTCCGGTGACCGCCTCGCGCAGGGCCCGCCGATCGAGGTCGTCGGAACGCGGCCCGGCCGGCGCGGAAGCGGGCGAGGCCGGAGCGGGCGAGGCCAGGGCGGGGACCGCCAGCGGGCCCGCCCCGAGGGCGAGCACCAGGGAGGCGGCGAGGGCGACGGTACGGCGGCGGGTGCGCATGCGGGGAGGCTCCTGGGGGATCGGCGTCGGATGCGTGCCCATCCTGCGGCCTTCCGGCGGCGGCCGGATCGTCATCCGGGAGGGCACCCGACCCCGGACTGTCCCGGAGCAAATGGCCCACTCGACAGGGGAGTTGTCGGGGACCACCCCCTAAGGGCTCCCGGCCGTCCCGCTCCCGCCGCCGGCATGCTCCCGCCGCCGGTCAGCCTTTGTCGCGGAGGGCGCGCAGGACGTCGATGCGGTTGGTGGTGATCGAGTCGACGCCGAGGTCGATGAGCCGGCGCATGGAGCGGCGGGTGTCCGGGGTCCACACGGACAGCAGCCGGCCGTCCCGGTGGATCCGGGCGACCAGGTCGCGGTCGACGAGGGAGAAGCGGTAGTTGAGCCAGCGGGGCTCGACCGCCGCCAGCAGCGCGGGCCGCGGCGGTGCCAGGCTCGTGCAGGTCAGGGCGATCTCGGCGGACGGGTCGGCGGCCCGGACGGCGAGCATCGCGGTGGCACCGGCGCAGTAGTAGACGCGCTCCGCCGCGCCGGCCTCGCGGACGGCGTCCACCACCCGGCGCGCCGTCCGCACCTCCCGGGTGCCCGGCAGGTCGATCATCACCCGGCTGTCCCCGGTCGCCGCCAGCGCCTCCGCCAGCGTCGGCACCCCGCCCTCCGTCAGCCCGCGCACCTCGGCCGCCGACAGCGACAGCAGCGGCCGGTCCCGCTCCCACAGCCGCTTCAGCGTCTCGTCGTGCAGCAGCACGGGCACACCGTCCCGGGTGAGCCGTACGTCGATCTCGACGGCGTCCGCGCCCCGGTCGAGCGCGGAACGCAGCGAGTCGAGGGTGTTCTCACGGACGCGGTAGGGGTCGCCGCGGTGGGCCACGGCAGTCACGGTCTGCATGGGCCCATTGTGGTGCCGGCCGGGGAGCGGGGTGGCCGTCAGGGGGCGAGCCACTCCGTGGTGTACCTGTCGATCTCGGCGGCTATCCGCGCCTTGCCGGGCCCGTCGAGGAAGGACGCCTCGACGGCGTTCTTCGCGAGGTCGGCCAGCCCGCGCTCGTCCAGGTCGAGGAGGCGGGCGGCGACGCCGTACTCGCTGTTCAGGTCGGTGCCGAACATGGGCGGGTCGTCGGAGTTGATCGTCACCAGGACGCCCGCCGCGACGAAGTCCCGCAGCGGGTGCTCGTCGAGGGTGCGGACCGCGCGGGTGGCGATGTTGGACGTCGGGCACACCTCGAGCGCGACGCGGTGCTCGGCGAGGTGGGCGAGGAGCTTCTCGTCCCCCGCGGAACTGGTGCCGTGCCCGATGCGCTCGGCGCGCAGATGGGTCAGGGCGTCCCACACCGTCTCCGGTCCGGTGGTCTCCCCGGCGTGCGGCACGGACCGCAGCCCGGCCGCGATCGCCCGGTCGAAGTAGGGCTTGAACTGCGGGCGCGGTACGCCGATCTCGGGCCCGCCGAGGCCGAAGGAGACCAGTCCCTCGGGGCGCAGCCGGTCGTCGGTGGCCAGTCGCGTCGTCTCCTCGGCGGCCTCCAGGCCGGCCTCGCCGGGGATGTCGAAGCACCAGCGCAGGATCGTGCCGAACTCCGCCTCGGCCGCCTTGCGGGCGTCCTCGATCGCGTCCATGAAGGCACGCTCGTCGATGCCGCGGCGGGTGGAGGAGAAGGGGGTGATGGTCAGCTCGGCGTAGCGCACCTGCTGGCGGGCCAGGTCGCGGGCCACCTCGTACGTCAGCAGCCGCACGTCCTCCGGGGTGCGGATCAGGTCCACGACCGAGAGGTAGACGTCGATGAAGTGCGCGAAGTCGGTGAACGTGAAGTAGTCGGCCAGCGCCTCCGGGTCGGTGGGGACCTTGGAGTCGGGGTGGCGGGCGGCGAGTTCGGAGACGATCCGCGGGGAGGCCGATCCGACGTGATGGACGTGCAGTTCGGCCTTGGGCAGGCCGGCGACGAAGGCGTTCAGGGTCAAGGGGTCCTCCCCGGGACGGCACCCCGGGCCACGCGGGCCGGCGGGGTGCGGGTGATCGGCTGATCGGTGAGACGGCATCATCGTAGGCGGACGGGCCGGGGGAGCAACGAGGGCGTCGACGGACGAGGGCGGGCCACCGGCGTCGGGACCTGTGCCGTCGGGGTCCGGTCCCGCGGCCGGCCCGATCGTTCCCGTCCGCCCCCGCCCCCGCCCCCTGCCCCGTCGGCCTCACCCGCCCCGCCTCCGGCCGGACGACGGGATGCGCCGGACAGGCCCTAGCATTGCGGGACGCATGACAGAGGGGGTCCCGCGCATGTCCGACGACGCACCCGGTGGTCCGTCCGACAACTCGTCCCACAACCCGTGGGCCGCGCCCGGCTCCGTGCCCGACGGAGCGGAAGGGCCGCAGTACGCCCACGTGCCCCTGGACAAGTCGGCCACGTCGGGCGGGGAGAGTGTGTCCGGCGGCCCGGCCACCGAGGCCACGACCGCGTCCGGCGCCTCCGCCCGGGACGGGGCGGAGCCCGCCCCGCAGGACGCGCCGGCCCCCGCCGGCCCCGCCCCCGACCCCTGGCCCGCTCCCGCCCCGGCCCCGGACCACGACTCCGGCGTCACCATCGCCGCCGGCGAGGTGCCCACCCCGCAGGACCTCGCGCCTCCTTCCGTCCATGACCAGCAGACGATGACCTCGCTGCCCGGCGTGACGCCGGCCCCCGCGGCCGGCACCCCGCAGGGCGACGTCTCGTTCGCGTCCTTCCCGCCGCCCCGTCCCGGTACCGCGTCGCCCGGCTCGGTGGGCGGCCCCAGCCCCTTCGCCCCGCCCGCCGACGGAGCGGTGCCGCCGCCGCCGATATCCCCCGACGGCCCCGGACAGGTGCCGTACGGCTATCCCGGCGGCTACGGCCACCCGGGCCCGCCCGGTTACGGCGCCACCCCGAGCTACGGCGGCGCCCCGGGCTACGGCGGCGCCCCCGGCCACTACGGGTGGCCCGGCATGCAGCCGGCCCCGAGCAACGGCATGGGGATCACGGCGATGGTCCTCGGCATCGTCGCCGCCGTGGGCTTCTGCCTCTGGCCGGTCGCGATCATCGTGGGCGTCCTCGCCCTGATCTTCGGACTGATCGGCAGGAGCAAGGCCAACCGGGGCGAGGCCACGAACCCGGGTCAGGCCCTGGCCGGCATCATCTGCGGGGCCGTCGGGCTGGTCCTCGGGGTGGGCCTGGCCGTCCTGATCATCGTGGCGCCGTAGGGCCGGCCCGCCCCGGACCTCTCAGGCCCCTCGCAGCAGCAGCCTCGCCTCCATCAGCGCGAAGCCGAGCAGGTTGAGGCCCCTCCAGCGCTCCGGGTCCGTCGCGGCCCCGTCGTCCGCGGCGAGGCCGATGCCCCACACGCGGTCCACGGGGCTCGCCTCCACCAGTACCCGCTCGCCCGTGCCCAGCAGGTACCACCGCAGCTCCGGGTCCGCGCCGAACTTGTGGACGCTGCCCTCGACCACGATCCGGAACCGCTCCCGCTCCCAGACCGCCTCGTCGAAGCCGCGCACCAGCCGCCCGGCCTTCTTCGCCTCGGAGGGGTGATCGGCGGCCAGCACCCGCCGCTCCGCCTCCGCGTCGCCGAACAGGCGTGCCTTGCCGGCCATCATCCAGTGCTCGGCCGTGCGGTACTCCACGCCGGCCACGGTGAACGGGGACGGCCACCACTGGCTCAGGCAGCTCGCGCCCACCTGTCCGTCGTGCCGCGCGCGGTGGCCCCAGAAGTGCAGATACTTGATCCTCGCCCCCGTCCGGACCTCCCTGATCAGGGCTTCCCGGGAATCGATCTTCGCCATGCATTCCACTGTGGCACGCGCCACTGACAGGGCGTCTCGCCTTTTCCGGCTCGACTCGACACCTGGTCGACAGATTCCGTCGCGTAACCAAAAGGCAACAACGGAATCACTTGTTGGAGTCCTATTGCTCTGTCAGGATCGGCACTCAAATCAAGCTGGAGCTACGTCACCCGCCCCCGCGGACATCGGGGCGAAGGCGGAGGAGAGCGACATGCAGAACCCGGGAAGCACCACCCCGGACCCACTCGGCCGGTTTCCCGCACAGGAACGTTTCGCGGACGGCGCCCAGTACATCGCGGGCCGCCTCCGGGCGGGCACGTCCGGCCGCACGCACGCCGTGATCGACCCGGCCACCGGGGAAGAGGTCCTCACCTGTGAACTCGCCGGGGCGGACGACGTCGACGCGGCCGTGGCCGCCGCCCGGTCCGCCTTCCCGGCCTGGGCGGGCGCCACCCCCGGCGAGCGCTCCGACGCGCTGCACCGCTTCGCCGCCGTCCTCGCCGAACAGGCCGAGGACCTCGCCCGCGCCGAGTCCCTCCAGTGCGGCAAGCCGCTGAAACTGACCCGCGAGTTCGACGTCCCCGGCACCATCGACAACACCGCCTTCTTCGCGGGGGCCGCCCGGCACCTCCAGGGCCAGTCGGCCGGCGAGTACTCCGGCGACCACACCTCGTACGTACGGCGCGAACCCATCGGGGTCGTCGGCTCCATCGCCCCCTGGAACTACCCCCTCCAGATGGCCGCCTGGAAGATCCTCCCGGCGATCGCCGCGGGCAACACGATCGTGCTCAAGCCCGCCGAACTCACCCCGCTCACCAGCCTCCTCTTCGCGCAGGCGGCGACCCGGGCGGGCATCCCCGACGGCGTGATCAACATCGTCACCGGGACCGGGAGGGAAGCGGGCGAGCGCCTCGTCGGCCACCCCGACGTGGCCATGACCTCCTTCACCGGCTCCACCGCCGTCGGCCGGCGGGTCGCGGAGATCGCCACCGCCACCGTGAAGCGGCTGCACCTGGAGCTGGGCGGCAAGGCGCCCTTCGTCGTCTTCGACGACGCCGACCTGGACGCCGCCGTGCAGGGTGCGGTCGCCGGCTCGCTCATCAACACCGGGCAGGACTGCACGGCCGCCACGCGCGCGTACGTGCAGCGGCCCCTCTACGAGGCGTTCGTCGAGAGGACGGCCGCCCTCATGGAGACCGTCCGGCTCGGCGACCCCTTCGCCCCGGGCACCGACCTCGGGCCGCTGATCTCGCACGTCCAGCGCGACCGGGTCGCCGCCTTCGTCGACCGGGCGCGTGCCCACGCGCGCGTGGTGACCGGCGGCGAGGCTCCTCAGGGAGATCTCAAGAACGGCGCGTACTATCTCCCCACCCTGGTCGCGGACGCCGCGCAGGACAGCGAGATCGTCCAGTCCGAGATCTTCGGGCCGGTCCTCGTGGTCCTCCCCTTCGACAGCGACGACGAAGGGATCGCGCTCGCCAACGACACGCCGTACGGGCTGGCCGCCTCGGCGTGGAGCCGGGACGTCTACCGGGCGAACCGGGCGACGCGTGAGATCAAGGCCGGGTGCGTGTGGGTCAACGACCACATCCCGATCATCAGCGAGATGCCCCACGGCGGATACAAGGCATCCGGCTTCGGCAAGGACATGTCCGCGTACTCGTTCGAGGAGTACACCCAGATCAAGCACGTCATGTTCGACAACACCGCGGTGGTCCGCAAGGACTGGCACCGCACCGTCTTCGGGGACCGATAGTCACGAATCCGGCCGCCGACCAGGCCGAATCCTCCCGAAAGGGCACCACGCGCATGGAGCAGTACGAGCCAGACCGCCTGACCCCGCCCCAGGCGGCCGCCATACGACGCAGTCTCCGCAACGGCAGGGCGGCCATGACCCGCAGGTCGCTGCTGCGCGCCTCGGCGGGCGGCGCCCTGACGCTGGGCGGTCTCGGGGCGCTGAGCGCCTGCGGGATCCCCGCGGCCGGCAAGACCGAGGGCGGCACGTCCGCCGAGGACCACTCGGCGAAGGAGAAGACCGTCAGCTTCTCCAACTGGACCGAGTACATGGACGTCGACGAGGCGGGCAAACACCACCCGACGCTCGACGCGTTCACCGAGCGGACCGGGATCAAGGTCAAGTACACCGAGGACATCAACGACAACAACGAGTTCTTCGGCAAGATCAAGCCGCAGCTCGCCGCGGGCCAGGACACCGGCCGCGACGTCGTCGTCCTCACCGACTGGCTGGCCGCCCGCCTCATCCGCCTCGGGTGGGCCCAGAAGCTGGACCCGTCCCACCTGCCGCACGCCTACGCCAACCTGTCGAGCCAGTTCCGCAGCCCCGACTGGGACCCCGGACGCGCCTACTCCTACCCCTGGCAGGGAATCTCCACGGTCATCGCCTACAACAAGAAGGCGCTCGACGGCATCGAGGTGAAGTCCGTCTCCGACCTGCTCGACAACCCCAAGCTCAAGGGCCGGGTCGGGTTCCTCACCGAGATGCGCGACAGCATCGGCATGACCCTGCTGGACATGGGCAAGGACCCGGGCAAGTTCACCGACGACGACTACGCGGCGGCCGTCGCCCGGCTCCAGAAGGGCGTCGACAGCGGCCAGATCCGCCGCTTCACCGGCAACGACTACACCTCGGACATCACCAGCGGCGACTTCGCCGCCTGCATCGCCTGGGCCGGCGACGTCGTCCAGCTCAAGGCCGACAGCCCGGACATCGACTTCGTGATCCCGGACAGCGGCTACATGACGTCCAGCGACAACATGCTGATCCCCAACAAGGCACGTCACAAGACGAACGCCGAGCGGCTCATCGACTACTACTACGAGCCGCGGCCGGCCGCGGAACTCGCCGCCTACATCAACTACGTCTGTCCCGTCGACGGCGTGAAGGACGAACTGGCGAAGATCGACGAGGACGCGGCGAACAACCCGCTGATCATCCCCGACAAGGCCATGCAGGCCAAGTCGCACGCCTTCCGCTCGCTGAGCGCGAAGGAAGAGACGGCTTATGAAGCGCAGTTCGCGAAGCTCACTGGGGCGTGACGAGATGAAGACGACGACCAACGCCGGCGGCGACGTCCGCCTGTCCGGCATCAGCAAGACCTACGGCTCCTTCACCGCCGTCCACCCGCTCGACCTGACCGTCCCCCAGGGCTCCTTCTTCGCCCTGCTCGGCGCCTCCGGCTGCGGCAAGACCACCACCCTGCGCATGATCGCCGGCCTGGAGGAGCCCACGTCCGGGACCGTCCACCTCGGCGACCAGGACGTCACCGCCCTCCCGCCCTACAAGCGGCCCGTGAACACCGTCTTCCAGTCCTACGCCCTCTTCCCGCACCTCGACATCTTCGAGAACGTCGCCTTCGGCCTGCGCCGGCGCGGCATCAAGAGCGTCAAGAAGCAGGTCGAGGACATGCTGGAGCTGGTCCAGCTCGGCGAGCAGGCCCGCAAGAAACCGCATCAGCTCTCCGGCGGCCAGCAGCAGCGCGTCGCCGTGGCCCGCGCCCTCATCAACCACCCCAAGGTGCTCCTCCTCGACGAACCCCTCGGCGCCCTCGACCTCAAGCTGCGCCGCCAGATGCAGCTGGAGCTGAAACGCATCCAGACCGAGGTCGGCATCACCTTCGTGCACGTCACGCACGACCAGGAGGAGGCCATGACGATGGCCGACACGGTCGCCGTGATGAACGCGGGCCGCGTCGAGCAGCTCGGCTCGCCCGCCGACCTGTACGAGAACCCGCGCAGCACGTTCGTCGCGAACTTCCTCGGCACCTCCAACCTCATCGAGGCCGAGGTCGACTCCAGGAGCGGCGAGGACATCGTGCTCAGGGCCGGCGGCGGCAAGCTCGTGCTGCCCGGGGCCCGCTGCACCGCACCGGCCACCACCGGCGACAAGGTGCTGGTCGGCGTCCGCCCCGAGAAGATCTCCCTCACCCACGCCGACGACGCGGGCGAGATCCCGGCGGGCCGCAACCGCGTCACCGGCACGATCGCCGCCGGCTCGTTCATCGGCGTCTCCACGCAGTACGTCGTCGACAGCGCCGTCTGCCCCGAGCTGGAGGTCTACGTCCAGAACGTCGACCGCGACACCCGGCTGGTCCCCGGCGCCGAGGTCGTCCTGCACTGGAGCCCCGCCCACACCTTCGGCCTGGACGCGACGCAGGACATCGACGCCGGCATCCAGGAAGAGGCGGCGCTCTGATGGCGACGCTCACGGAGGCGCCACCGCCCCTCTCCCCGACAGCCCCCGAGACCAAGCCGCCCCGCAGACGGGGCCGCTGGACGCCGTACTGGCTGCTGCTGCCCGGCCTGCTCTGGCTGCTGGTCTTCTTCGCGCTGCCGATGATCTACCAGGCCTCCACGTCCGTGCAGACGGGCTCCCTCGAAGAGGGCTACAAGGTCACCTGGCACTTCGCGACCTACTGGGACGCGCTCGGCGACTACTGGCCGCAGTTCCTGCGCTCGGTCCTCTACGCGGCCGCCGCGACGATCCTGTGCCTGGTGCTGGGCTACCCGCTGGCCTACCTCATCGCCTTCCGCGCGGGCCGCTGGCGCAACCTGATCATGGTCCTGGTGATCGCGCCGTTCTTCACCAGCTTCCTGATCCGCACCCTCGCCTGGAAGACGATCCTCTCGGACAGCGGACCCGTCGTCGGCGCCCTCAACACGCTGCACGTCCTGGACGTGACGAGCTGGCTCGGCTGGACCTCGGGGGACCGGGTGCTGGCCACACCGCTGGCCGTGGTCTGCGGCCTGACGTACAACTTCCTGCCGTTCATGATCCTGCCGCTCTACACCTCGCTGGAGCGCATCGACGGACGGCTGCACGAGGCGGCCGGCGACCTGTACGCCAGACCCGTCACCGTCTTCCGCAAGGTCACCTTCCCGCTGTCGATGCCGGGCGTGGTCTCCGGCACGCTGCTGACCTTCATCCCGGCGTCCGGCGACTACGTCAACGCCGAACTCCTCGGCTCCACCGACACCCGCATGATCGGCAACGTCATCCAGACGCAGTTCCTGCGGGTGCTGGACTATCCGACGGCCGCGGCCCTCTCCTTCATCCTCATGGCCGCGATCCTTTTCCTGGTCACCTTCTACATCCGCAGGTCGGGGACGGAGGATCTGGTCTGAAATGCCCTTCGTCAACTGGTTCAAGAGGAATCTCGTCGTCATCGCGGGCCTTTTCACGCTCGCCTATCTGCTGCTGCCCAACGTCGTCGTCACGGTGTTCTCCTTCAACAGACCGAAGGGCCGCTTCAACTACGAATGGCAGCAGTTCTCCACGGACGCCTGGAAGGACCCGTGCGGGGTCTCCGGACTCTGCGGATCGCTGTCGCTCAGCCTCCAGATCGCCTTCTGGGCGACACTCGGCGCGACCGCGCTCGGCACGGCCATCGCCTTCGCGCTCGTCCGCTACCGCTTCCGCGCGCGCGGCGCCGTGAACTCGCTGATCTTCCTGCCCATGGCCATGCCCGAGGTCGTCATGGCGGCCTCGCTGCTCACCCTGTTCCTCAACATGGGGGCGCGGCTGGGGTTCTGGACGATCCTCATCGCCCACATCATGTTCTGCCTCAGCTTCGTCGTGACGGCCGTCAAGGCACGCGTCATGTCGATGGACCCGAGGCTGGAACAGGCGGCCCAGGACCTGTACGCCGGCCCGCTGCAGACCTTCCTGCGGGTCACCCTGCCGATCGCCGCACCGGGAATCGCCGCGGGCGCGCTGCTCGCCTTCGCGCTCTCCTTCGACGACTTCATCATCACCAACTTCAACGCGGGCTCGACCGTCACCTTCCCCATGTTCGTCTGGGGCTCGGCGCAGCGCGGAACGCCCGTCCAGATCAACGTCGTCGGCACGGCCATGTTCCTCATCGCCGTCCTGCTCGTGCTGACCTCCATGGTCGTCACCAACCGCCGCAAGAGGCAGAAGGCGTAAGCCCTCGCCTTCCCGACCCGTCGAGAGCCCGCTGTAGGGAGTTGACATCATGGCCCCTGGCGCCATGAGCCGTGACAGAGACCATCACTGGACGACATCGCTCGCACAGGCGCGGCCGGTCCCGTACTGGCTGGAGGATCCGGGCAAGCCCCGCCCCGAGCCCGCGCTCACCGGTGCCACCACCTGCGATCTGCTGGTCGTCGGCGGCGGGTACAGCGGACTGTGGACCGCGCTGGTCGCCAAGGAGCGCGACCCGCAGCGGGACGTGGTGCTGCTGGAGGGCCGCGAGGTGGGCTGGGCCGCCTCGGGCCGCAACGGAGGCTTCTGCGCGGCCTCCCTCACCCACGGCCTGGCCAACGGGCTGACCCGCTGGCCGGACGAGATCCACCGGCTCGAGGAACTGGGCGCGCGCAACCTCGACGAGATCGAGGCGGCGATCGCCCGGTACGGCATCGACTGCGACTTCGAGCGCACCGGTGAGATCGACGTGGCGACCGAGCCGCACCAGGCACGCGAACTGCGCGACTGGTACGAGGAGATCGAGGGCAGGGGCCTCGCCGGGGGCATCGAGTTCCTCGACGGCGACGCCGTGCGCGAGCAGGTCGCCTCACCCACCTTCCGGGCGGGGCTGTACGACCGCCGCGGCGTGGCCATGCTCCACCCGGCCAAACTCGCGTGGGGCCTGAAGCGGGCGTGCCTGCGCCTCGGCGTCCGCGTCCACGAGCACACCCCCGCGCTGACGCTGAAGCCGTACGGCGCGGGGATGGCCGTCCGCACCCCGTACGGGCGGGTCCGCGCGCGGCAGGTCGCGCTCGGCACGAACGTCTTCCCCAACCTGGTCAGACGGGTCCGCGCCTACACCGTGCCCGTCTACGACTACGCGCTGATGACGGAGCCGCTGAGCGCCGGGCAGCTCGACGCGATCGGCTGGAAGAACCGGCAGGGCCTCGGCGACAGCGCCAACCAGTTCCACTACTTCCGGCTCTCCGCCGACAACCGCGTCCTGTGGGGCGGCTACGACGCGATCTACCCGTACGGCGGCCGGGTGCGCGCCGAGTACGACGACCGGCCGCAGACGTACGCCAAACTCGCCGAACACTTCTTCACCTGCTTCCCCCAGCTGGAGGGGCTGCGCTTCACGCACGCGTGGGGCGGCGCGATCGACACCTGCTCGCGCTTCTCGGCCTTCTTCGGCACGGCCCACCACGGCAAGGTGGCGTACGCCGCCGGCTACACCGGGCTCGGCGTGGGCGCGACCCGGTTCGGCGCCGAGGTGATGCTCGACCTGCTGGCGGGCGAGCCCACCGAGCTGACCTCGCTGGAGATGGTCCGCAGGAAGCCGCTGCCCTTCCCGCCCGAACCGTTCGCCTGGACCGGCATCGCGCTCACCAAGTGGTCGCTGGCGCGGGCGGACACGCACGGCGGCCGACGCAACCTGTGGCTGCGGACCATGGACCGGCTCGGGCTCGGCTTCGACAGCTGACGGTCCCGCCGGCGTGAGCCGGTTCACTCCGACGAGGACGCCCGACCCGCGTAATGCCGGCCGGGGACCTCCCTCTCCCTCGTGACGCGCACGCGTCGACGAGACACAGGGAGGTCCCCATGGCCGGGACGAAGACGGCCGTCGAGTGGCTGGCATCCGTCGCACCGGATCCCGAGGTCTGCCGCCGGCAGTGGAGGCGCAACCCGCTCGGGATCGCTCTCCTGCCCGCGGGCAGGGCCTGGGACGTGCTCATCCTGCCGGGCGGACTCGGCTTTCCCACGCTCGACGTCCTCACCCGCGTCCTCGACCGGCCCGGCCCCGTACTGGCCGGCTTCGGCGACCGGCGGGTGGGCTTCCTCGTGCCGCCGGGCACGGCCGCCCGCTGGGTCGGCACCGGCGTCCGCGCGGCCGGGCCGGGCACCTGGATCGTCGTGCCCCATCCGGGCCGTACGACCGGAGGCGTCCGCTGGCTGGTGCCGCCGGACGGCTCGGGCACCCTGACGGACCCGGCCCTCCTCGAACTGGCGATGCACGAGGCGGCGGCGGGCCCCGTCGGGAGGGACGGCGGCTGACCCACCCGCTCCGGGCCCCGGCGTCCGCCGGGGGAGACGACGGCCGACCTGCCGGGCGCCGGCCTCCGCCGGGAGGGACGGCGGCCGGCCCGTTCCCCCGGACCTCCGACCCGGCCGGTCCGTCCCCGGACCTCCGACCCGGCCGGTCCGTCCCCGGACCTCCGACCCGGCCGGTCCGTCCCCGGACCTCCGACCCGGCCGGTCCGGGAAGCGCGCCGCGGACCCGGTGACGCCCGCACCTCGCGTCGGCCACCCGTGGGGCCGACGCGGCGACCGGCGCTATTCCGGTGCCGTCGCCTTGAGGGCCAGCCACAGCTCCATCCGTACGTCCGGATCGTCCAGGGAACGGCCCAGGATCTCCTCCACGCGGCGCATGCGGTAGCGGAGCGTGTGGCGGTGGACGCCCAGGTCGGCCGCCGCGGCGTCCCACTGGCCGTGGCGGGAGAGCCAGGCACGCAGGGAGGCCACCAGGTCGCCCCGGCCCGTCGCGTCGTGCTCGCGCAGGGCCCGCAGCAGACCGTCGGCGAAGGCCTTCACCGCGTCGTCCGCGAGGAGCGGCAGGACCGAGCCCGCCGCGAGCCGCTCGTGCTCCACGAGGACCCGCCCCCGGCGCCGCGCCACCGACAGCGCCTGCTCGGCCTGCTTGTACGCGGCCGCCGCGGCGATCGGACCGGCCGGCGCGGACAGGCCGACGACCAGTTCGTCCTCCTCGCCCTCCGACCCGGACGCGCGCGCGTCCTCCAGCGCCGCCCCGTAGGAGGCGGCGGCCGCGGCCGCCGCGCCCCCGTCGGCGGCCAGCACCACCAGCCGCTCGCCCTCGGGCACCACCAGCACGGTCTCCCCGGACCGGGCGGCCGCCGACTCCACGACCTCGGCGAGCCGGCCCAGCGGGTCCCCGGCCCGGTCGGCGGAGCCGGGCACGCGCGCGTGCGAGGACGCCTCGGCATGGGTCCGCGCGGACGCCGGCTCGGCCACCAGCACCCGGAACGGAGCGTCCAGCAGACCCCCGTACAGGTCGCCGGCGACGGCCCGCGCGTGGTCCGGCTCGCCCGCCAGCAGCATGCGCAGCACCGCCACCCCGATCCGCTGCTCCGCCGCCTGGAGCGAGCGCGAGCGTTCCGTGGTGAGGGTCAGCAGGGCGATCGCCGAGTGGACCGCGTAGCGCTCCGCCGTGCCGAGCGTCGACGCCGTACCGACCGCGAGGGCGGCCCGCGGGCGGCGGCCGGTGCCCAGGGAGTGCAGTTCGACCCGGTCGTCGTGATCGGAATGCTCGGGCCCGCCGACCACCGCCGAGGCCGGCGCCGGACGCTCCCGCAGCCGCTCCACGTCCGCCGTGAGCCGCGCGGCCCGCCGCCCCGCCCACTCCGGCGCGCTCGCGACGACGGTGCCCGAGGCGTCGTAGAGCGCGGCCCAGCCGTCGACCTGGGAGGCGAGCGCGGCGAGCAGGCCCTCCGGGCCGGCCGTCAACGCCTGCCTGGTCAGCTCCCGCTGGGCCGCGAAACCGGCCGTCACCGCGCGGTACTGGTCGGCCGCTATCGCCGCCGACACCTCCTTGCTGATGGCCAGGAACGGCGTGCGCCGGGGCACCTCCAGCAGGGGCAGCCCCTCCTCCTCGGCCGCGTCCACGAGGGCCTGGGGGACCTCCTCGTAGTTGACGCCGACGGCGAAGCCGAGTCCGACCACCCCGGCCCCGGCCAGCCGCCGCACGTAGCGCCGCATCGCCTCCGGGTCCTCCGCGTCCAGCTTCAGCGCGGTGATCAGCAGCAGCTCCCCGCCCTCCATGTACGGCACGGGGTCGGCGAGTTCGCTGACGTGCGCCCAGCGCACCGGTACGTCCAGACGGTCCCCGCCCGCCCGCACGGTCAGTTTCAGCGCGGAGTGGTGGACGAGCGAGGCGAGCGTGGGGGGCATGGGACCTTCAGGTCAGAGGCGGACGCGCGGCGATCGACCGGGTGATCTTTTGGCCGCTTCGTATGAAGGGCCATGTCGATTCTGCCTCACTGGAGGGGTGTCCCGCGCCTCGTTTCCGCCGCGCGGACCCGCTCGGCCCCGGAGACCCGCTCAGCCGCGCAGATCCACCAGCAGCGGCGGCGCGTGCTCACCCCCGACGGTGGTCAGGGACAGCACCGCGTGCCCCGGCGGGACCTCGTGCGCCAGCTGCGACGCCGACCACCGCTCCCGCTCCACCTGGCGCACGGTCACCGCGTCCGTGGTCACGGCCTTGCCGGTGACCAGCTTCCGCAGGGCGTGCAGGGCCCGGGTCATCGGCTGGTCGGCGAAGACGGTGTGCTTGGCGACCTCCGTCGTCTCCACCCACTCGGTGCCCCAGGTCTGCGCGAACCGGCTGCCGTCCCAGGTGGTGATCCCGGAGAACGCCATCCGGCAGCCGACGGCCCCGTACAGCGGGCCGTGCAGGGCCTCCGGGACGTCGGCGACCGTGCGCAGCGACAGCAGCACGCCCGCGTTCTGCGAGCGCAGCCGCTGGATCCGGCGCACCGACCCGGCGGTCACCGCGCCCGTCGCGTCGTCCAGGACCAGGGCGGCGAAGTGCGTGCGCCCCGCCTCCCGCACGACCGTGTGGAACTGGGCGAGGACCAGCCGGGTGATCAGCCGGCCGGCCTCCTCGTGGCCGCGCTCCGGCAGGTCCACGCGCACCCGCAGCGGATGGTGGGCGACGGCCCGCAGGGAGAACGCCCGGTGCGCTCCGCCCGGTGCCCCGCCGGCACCGCCGTTCCCGCCGAGGAACCCGGTGAGGACCGGCCGGTTCAGCAGCGCCAGCCGGTCGGCGAGGGCCCGGCCCGGGTCGCCGGGCGCGTCCGCCTGCCGGACGCGCGCGTCCAGCTCGCGGCGCATGACCTCGTCCCCGGCCACGGCGTCGTGCAGCGCGGACAGCGCCGTCGGCTCGCCCTCCAGCAGCTCGCGCAGGACCGGCAGCGCGGGGAAGCGGCCGTGCACGGCCCGGTAGGGGCCGAGGAGCTGGGCGAGGGCGGTGGCCGCGCCCTGGGCGCTCACCGTGTCGAGGTCGCCGACCAGCGCCTCGGCGAGGACGGCGGCGGCCTCGTCGGCGTCGTCGGACTCGGCGTACGGGTCGAGGTCGTGCACCGACGCGGGGTCCCCGATCCGGACGATCACGTCGAAGGCGGAGTCGGAGGCGAGCGGGCTCCCCGCCGAGGAGACGGCGACCAGCGCGCACGACCCGGTGAGCGCCTGGAGGGCCAGCGCCTCGACGACCGGCTCCACCAGCGTCCGCGTCTTGCCCGAGCCGGACGGGCCGACCGCGAGCAGCGAGGTGCCCAGCACGTCCGGGCCGAGCGCGGCGCCCGCGTCGTGGTAGGCCGCGGGTGCGCGTTCGGCGGCCACCCACCGTCCGATGCGCACCTGGTGCGCGAGCAGGTCGTGGCGCCCGGTGCGCCGCGGCAGGTCGCGGGAGCCGGAGGGGTGGGTCCAGGCGGCCCCGGCCTGCCGCAGCACGGTCTCGCGGAAGTCCGGACGGCCCGTCGTCCACGCGCGGGTGACGCGTGCGCAGTCGACGTCGTTCATCCGCCCGGCCGTGACCTCGGCGGTCAGCACGTCGGCCGCCTCGTGCTGCCCGGCGTCCCGCAGCTCCGGCCACTCGGCACGCGGCCGCTCGACGGGAACGGGCGTCCGGGGACCGGCGGCCGCACGCCGGGCGGCGAGCCGTTCCCCCAGGTACGGCCACCAGCCGCCGACCAGCGCGAACGGCCACACCACGAGCAGGGTGATCACGGTGTACAGCGTGTCGGTGAACAGCTGGGAGGCGAACAGGTCGTAGCTGCCGGCGATCAGGGCGACCAGGGAGAACAGCGGGTCGACGACGGGCAGCGGGTCCCAGCCCACCCCCGGGAAGGCGCTCGGGAACACGAAGCTCAGCGCTACCAGGGCGCCCAGCAGCCCGAGCAGCGCCCGCGAGGGCTGCGGCCGACGGCCGACGAAGTGGCGTACGACGTCGGGCCAGCCGCCCAGCCGCCCCATGGCGTACACCAGGACGGCGAAGAAGACGCCGTCGTACACCACCCGGGCCTCGGCGCCCTCCATGGTCTTCGGCGAGGCGATCGTGCCGCCCCACCACCAGCCGTCCGGGGTGAACAGCCGCAACGGCGCGAACTGGTACGGCAGGCCGCCCCGGCGCCACAGCGACCACAGCACCAGCGCCACCACCAGCGGGATGAGCAGGCCGACGACGGTGACGGGCGCGAGCCGCTCGCTCGCCCGCGCGCCCTTCGGCAGCCGGTACCCGAACCGCCAGACGCCCGGCCGGGCGGCGGCACGGGGCTCGTTCAGCCACGCCGCGACCGCGGAGGACGCCCGGGCGCCCGGCCCGCCGGCGTGCGGCACCGACGGCTCACCGGCCGGCAGGGGCGGAGCACCGGCGGGCAGCGGCGGCGCCTCGCCCGGCCGGGGCGGCACACCGGGTGGGCCGGCGGGGCGCTCCGGCGGCACCGCCGGGCGCGGCACGGGATTCGCATGCGTGCCCCGCGCGTCCTGCGTCCCGTCGCTGTCCATCGCCCCTGCCCCCTGACCGGCCGCTCCGTCCACCATCGCCGAGTCAATCTAACGCCCCCGCCTGGGGAGTTCACCGCTTACGCGGCCGGGCGCCGACGGCGGACCCCGAGCGGCTATGTCCACGACGGACAACGGGCACCGCCGACAACGCCCACATGGAGCATGCCCGCACCCCCTTCCCCGGCCTAACCTGCGAGAAAAGGACCTGTGCGTCCGTGCAGACGGACCCCGGTACGCCCGGTACGCAAGATCATCAGGGAGCCCCCATGACCGCACTTCCGCAGGAGCGCCGCGTCGTCACCGCCATCCCCGGCCCGAAGTCGCAGGAGCTTCAGGCCCGCCGCGTCGCCACGGTCGCGCAGGGCGTGGGCTCTGTGCTGCCGGTGTTCACCGCGCGCGCGGGCGGCGGCATCATCGAGGACGTCGACGGCAACCGTCTGATCGACTTCGGCTCCGGTATCGCGGTGACCAGCGTCGGCGCCTCCGCCGAGGCCGTCGTACGCCGGGCCGCCGCGCAGCTCGCCGACTTCACCCACACCTGTTTCATGGTCACCCCCTACGAGGGCTACGTGGAGGTCGCCGAGGCCCTCGCGGAGCTGACCCCGGGCGACCACGCCAAGAAGTCCGCCCTGTTCAACAGCGGTGCCGAGGCCGTCGAGAACGCCGTCAAGATCGCCCGCGCCCACACCAAGCGCCAGGCGGTCGTCGTCTTCGACCACGGCTACCACGGCCGGACGAACCTGACGATGGCGCTGACGTCCAAGAACATGCCGTACAAGAACGGCTTCGGTCCGTTCGCGCCCGAGGTCTACCGGGTGCCGGTGGCCTACGGCTACCGCTGGCCGACCGGTGCCGAGAACGCCGGCCCCGAGGCCGCCGCGCAGGCCATCGACCAGATCTCCAAGCAGGTCGGCGCGGACAACGTGGCCGCGATCATCATCGAGCCGGTGCTCGGCGAGGGCGGTTTCATCGAGCCGGCGAAGGGCTTCCTGCCCGCGATCCGCCAGTTCGCCGCCGACAACGGCATCGTCTTCGTCGCCGACGAGATCCAGTCCGGCTTCTGCCGCACCGGCCAGTGGTTCGCCTGCGAGGACGAGGGCATCGTCCCCGACCTGATCACCACCGCCAAGGGCATCGCGGGCGGTCTGCCGCTCGCCGCCGTCACCGGCCGCGCCGAGATCATGGACGCCGCCCACGCGGGCGGCCTCGGCGGCACCTACGGCGGCAACCCGGTCGCCTGCGCCGGCGCGCTCGGCTCCATCGAGACGATGAAGGAGCTGGACCTCAACGCGAGGGCGAAGCGGATCGAGGAGGTCATGAAGGGCCGCCTGACCGCCATGCAGGAGAAGTTCGACATCATCGGCGACGTGCGCGGCCGCGGCGCGATGATCGCCGTCGAGCTGGTCAAGGACCGCACGACGAAGGAGCCGAACCCCGAGGCGACCGCCGCGCTCGCCAAGGCCTGCCACCAGGAGGGCCTGCTGGTCCTGACCTGTGGCACCTACGGCAACGTGCTGCGCTTCCTGCCGCCGCTGGTGATCGGCGAGGACCTGCTGAACGAGGGCCTCGACATCATCGAGCAGGCCTTCGCCGGCGTCTGAGCGGGCCGTCGCCCCCGGTCCGGGAGGGTTGTCGCCCCCGGTCCGGGAGGGCCGTCGCCCGTGTCCGAGCGGGCCCTGTGCGTCCGGTCCGGGAGCCACGGAATTCCGGGCCGGGCAGAGCGTGTGAAGAAGGTGTGCGGGGTGGATGGCGGGAGGGGGATCCGTCTGTCGTCCCGCCGGTCCCTGCCGTAGGTTCTTCCCAGATGAGAGATACACCCCGCCCACAGGGGACTGTGGGCGAACCCAGGACGGGGCCTCCCCAGCTTCGACCTGGTCGTGCCTCGCGCACACGACCGGAGCTTCCCGCTCCGGATCTCCTCACCGATCGGACGGCCGCCCGCCCCAGACCCCCCGGGGCGCGCGGCATCCCGATCCGGACGGCCGCCCCGCAACCATCCCCCCGGTTCCGGGGCGGCCGACCTCCTTCTCGGACAGAGGCTTCTCGCGAACAGGCCACTGCCTGCGGACCCCGGTTCACGCCGGGGTCTTCTTTTTCGACCACATGCGATACGGTACGTCTCGTCTCGCGCCGTGCCAGGAGGCTCTCATGCACCGCTACGTCGACGCCGCCCCCGGCATCCGCCTCCGGGTGGAGGAACGCGGCCCCGCCGACGCGCCCCCGCTGCTGCTGATCATGGGCGCCCAGGCGCCCGGGGCCGGCTGGCCCGACCCGTTCGTGGACCTGCTCGCCGCCCACCACCGCGTCATCCGCTACGACCACCGCGACACCGGCCGCTCCACGTGGGCGTTCGACGAGCACCCGTATCCGATCACCGTGCTCGCGGACGACGCCGTGACGCTCCTCGACGCCCTCGATGTCCACCGGGCCCATGTCGTCGGCCTCTCCCTGGGCGGGATGCTCGCCCAACTGCTGCTCGCCGACCACCCCGACCGGCTGCACACCGCGACCCTGATGGGCACCCAGGCGCTCAGCTCCACGCCGTACGTACGGCCGGACGGCGTGGCGGTGCCCGTCGAGGAGCTGCCCGGGGTCGACCCGCGGGTGCTGGAGCTGTGGGCCCGGCCCGTGCCGCCCGACCTGTCCCTGGAGGCCGAGCTGGACCGGAGGGTCGAGCACTGGCGGTTGCTGAGCGGTGACGTCCTTCCCTTCGACGCCGCCCGTACCCGTGCTTTCGAGCGCGGGGTCATCGAACACACCGGGCATCACCGCACCAACACCGCGCACGGCCGGGCCGACGCCTCCGGCATGGACCGCACCGAGCAACTCGCCCGCGCCGAGGTGCCCACCCTGGTGGTCTCCGCCCCGGCCGAGCCGGTCTTCCCGCCACCGCACCCGCAGCACCTCGCCCAGGTGATCCGGGGCGCCCGCCTCGTGGAGATCCCCGGTATGGGACACGCCCTGCCGCCCGCGGTGCACGCCCCGCTGGCCGCCGCGGTCCTGGAACACACCCGTTCCTGACAAGCTGGGGCCCATGTCGACCCGCTCCCAGCCGGAGGCCGAGGGCGCCGCTGCGCCACCGGCCCCCGGACGCGCCGCCCGGGGCACGCTGCTGTTCGGTCTGCCCGCGCTGCTGCTCGCCCTGATCACCTGGCAGGTCGCCGCCGAGGGGCCCCTGCTGGACCTGGACGCGCGCCTGAGCCGGGCTCTCGTGCACCCCGACCGGGGCGCCGAACTGCTGGCCGATCTGGGCGACGTGCAGGTCGCGGTGCCGGTGCTCGTGCTGGTCGCCGGGTACGCCGCCGGGCGGGCGCGGTCCGCGGGTGTGGTGCGGTGGTGGCTGCCCTTCCTCGCCGGGGCGGCGCTGATGGCGCTGGTGCCGCTGATCGTCGTACCGCTGAAGGAGTGGACGGACCGGCCGGGCACGCCCGCCGTGCCGCCGGCCACCGGGTACTACCCCTCCGGGCACACCGCGACGGCGGCCGTGGCCTACGGGGCGGCCGTGCTCGTCCTGCTGCCCCGGCTCGGCTCCCGACTCGCCCGCCGTACGGCCGTCGCCACGGCCCTCGTCCTGGTCGCGGCCGTCTCCTTCGGCCTGGTGCGGCGGGGCTACCACTGGCCCCTGGACGTGGTGGCGAGCTGGTGCCTGGGCGTGCTGCTGCTGGGGGCGCTGTGGCTGGTCCTGCGGCGGATCGGGCGGTGAGCCGCCGGGGGACCGTGGCCGGCTCGTGGCCGACCCCGCCAAAGCGGCGTACCCCCGGCCCCCACCACTACGAGTCGGACAAGCGACCCTCCGGCCCCGCACCCCTACCGTGGACCAGGAAAAGCCAGCACACCCCACTACGCGGAAGGGCCGGGACTCATATGCCCCAGGAAAAGAATGTGGGGGTCACCCACGCCTTCTGGCTCGCCGGCCGCCAGGTCACCGGCGAGGACAGCTTCGACGTCACCTCCCCGTGGGACGGCCGTCTCGTCGGCAGGGTCAGCGTGCCGACCGACGCGCAGGTCGAGGAGGCCGTGGCCGCCGCGTACGCCGTGCGGGACGAGTTCGCCGCCACCCCGGCGCACGTCCGTGCCGCCGCCCTCGACCACGTCAGCAAGCGGCTCGCCGAGCGCACCGAGGAGATCGCCCAGCTGATCTCCGGCGAGAACGGCAAGCCGATCAAGTGGGCGCGGGGCGAGGTCGGCCGGGCGGTGTCGGTGTTCCGGTTCGCCGCCGAGGAGGCCCGCCGGTTCAACGGCGGCGAGGCCCAGCGGCTCGACACCGACGCCGGCGGCCAGGGCCGGCTGGCCCTCACCCGGCGCTTCCCCAAGGGGGTCGTGCTCGGCATCGCGCCGTTCAACTTCCCGCTGAACCTGTGCGCCCACAAGGTCGCCCCGGCCGTCGCGGCCGGTGCGCCGATCATCCTGAAGCCGGCCCCGGCCACCCCGCTCTCCGGCCTGATCCTCGGTGAGCTGCTCGCCGAGACCGGCCTGCCCGCCGGCTCGTGGAGCATCCTGCCGGTCTCCAACGACCGCATGCCCGCCCTCGTCCAGGACGAGCGGCTGCCCGTGATCTCCTTCACCGGCTCCGAGAAGGTCGGCTACGCGATCATGGACTCGGTGCCGCGCAAGCACTGCACCCTGGAGCTGGGCGGCAACGGCGCGGCCGTCGTCCTCGGCGACTTCGCGAGCGACGCCGACCTCGACTGGGCCGCGACCCGCATCGCCACCTTCTCCAACTACCAGGGCGGCCAGTCCTGCATCTCGGTGCAGCGGGTCATCGCCGACGCCTCCGTGTACGACCGGCTGCTGCCGCGCATCGTCGCCGCCGTCGAGGCCCAGGTCACCGGTGACCCCTCCGACGACCGGACCGACGTCGGCCCGCTGGTCAGCGAGGACGCGGCCAAGCGCGTCGAGACCTGGGTCGACGAGGCGGTCGCGGCGGGCGCCGCCCTCCTCGCCGGCGGCAAGCGCGAGGGCGCCTCCTACGCGCCGACCGTCCTCACCGACGTACCGGCGGACACCACCCTCGCCTGCGAGGAGGTCTTCGGACCGGTCCTCACGGTGACGAAGGTGGACGGTGAGGCCGAGGCCTTCGCCGCCGTCAACGACTCCAAGTACGGCCTCCAGGCGGGCGTGTTCACGCACGACCTCCAGGCCGCCTTCCGTGCCCACCGGGCGCTGGAGGTCGGCGGCGTGATCATCGGCGACGTGCCCTCCTACCGTGCCGACCAGATGCCGTACGGCGGCGCCAAGCAGTCCGGCGTGGGCCGCGAGGGCGTGCGGTTCGCGATGGACGACTACACCTACGAGCGCGTGCTGGTCCTCACCGGTCTCGCTCTCTGACGTGCTCAGGAAGCTCTGACGTGCTCCGGAAGGGGCCCGGCACCGATCCCCGTCGGTGCCGGGCCCCTTCGTCGCGTCAGCCGTCCCCGGACCCTCGACCGGAGAAGCCGACGAGCGCGAGCCGCAGTGGGCCGCGCAGTTTGATGCGCAGGTCGTGGACGCCCTCGGCGGTGAAGGGGGCCTCCAGCGTGGTGTAGGCGTAGGGTCCCGCCGTGGGCGTGCCGAGGGTCAGGGTCACCGGCGGTCCGTCGGCCGACGCGATCTCCACCGTGCCCCCGCCCGCCACCTCCAGCGCGACCCCCGTGACACCGGCGCCGAAGTCGCAGGCCCGGTAGAGCAGTTCGGCCGTACCGCCCGCCGCGGGTGTCACCGCGTCGCCCGACACCTTCGTCCGGTCGACGATCTCCGCGCCGCCGTGCTCGTCGAAGTCGACGGCGGCCAGCCCGTCGCGCAGGACCGGACGGGGGGCGGCCGCGTCGCCGTCCAGCGTCACCGTCGTCCGCAGCCGCACGTCCTCGCTGGACGCACCGACCAGCAGGTCGTACGCCCCCGGTTCGCGGCGCCAGCCGCCCCGCGCCACGTCCCAGAACGCGAAGGCGGACAGCGCCACCTCGAAGGACAGTTCCGTCCGGGCGCCGGGCGCCAGCGTGACCCGGTGGTGGGCCAGCAGTTCACGCCGGGGACGGGGGACCGAGGGGTCCACCGCCCGTGCGTAGAGCTGGGCGACCTCGTCGGCGGTCACCTCGCCGGTGTTGGTCACCGTGAAGGACACCCGCACCGAGTCCTCCCCGACCCGCACCGTCAGGTCGGCGTACCCGAACGAGGCGTACGACAGGCCGTGCCCGAAGGGGAACAGCGGAGTGCCCTCGAAGTAGAGGTACGTCTGGCGGCCGCCGATCACGTCGTAGTCCAGCAGGTCGGGCAGGTCCGCGTCGCCGGCGTACCAGGTCTGCGGGAGCCGGCCGGCGGGGGAGACGTCACCGGCCAGCACCCGGGCCAGGGCGGTGCCCGCGGCCTGCCCGCCGTGCGCCGTCCACAGCACCGCGGACAGGTGCTCCGGCTCGATCGCGTACGGGTACGCCGACACCAGTGCCAGCACCGTCCGCGGGTTCGCGGTCCGGGCGGCCTCCAGCAGCCGTTCCTGCTGGCCGGGCAGCCGCAGGGTCGTACGGTCCTCGGTCTCGCGGCCGTTGATGTGCGGGTCGTTGCCCGCCACCACCACGACCACGTCCGCCCCGGCCGCCGCCCGCGCCACCGCCTCCGTGCCCCGCTCGGTGACGACCAGGCCGAACACCTCGGGATCCCCGTCGCCGACGTCGGCAACCTTCACGCCGTCGGCGGCGACCCGGACGTGGCGACCCGTGCCGAGATGCCGCAGGAGGTGACCGTCGCCATGGGGTTCCAGGCGGAACGTCTCCTGCACCACCCAGCCGCCGGGCTGCTCCGCGGAGGCGCGCAGGAAGCCGTCCTCGGCGACCGAGAGGTGGCGGCCGTCGGGGGCGCGCAGGGTGAGCACGTCCTCGCCCCAGTCGACCAGGGCGAACTCGGTGCCGTCGGGGCCGGTGGTGAGCGGGGGCAGGTCGGTGCGGCCCGCGAGCAGCGCCGGGTCGAGGGCGCCCTCGGCGCCGCGCGCCTCGTCGGGGGAGTCGGGGGCCGGCGGCACCTTGAGGAACGTTCCGGCGGCGGTCCGCAGCAGGACCCGGTCCACGCCCTCCGCGAACTCCACCCGCTCCGTGCCGAACCGCTCGTACAGCCCCTGCAGGGGGGTGGAGCGGTGGATCAGGGTGCCGCTGTACCAGTCGAGCTTGCACTCGTCGGCGAGCAGGCCGACCACCGCGATCCGGGTGTCCGCGGCCAGCGGCAGCACCCCGTCGTTGCGCAGCAGCACCACCGCCTGTTCGGCGGCCTCCCGGGCGAGGGCGCGGTGGGCCGGGGTGTCGAACGCGCCGGTGCCCGCGTGCGGGTCGTGGTGCGGGTCGAACTCGCCCAGCCGGAACCGCACCGAGAGCTGACGGCGGACCGCCGCGTCGATGTCCGCCTCGGTCAGCAGCCCCCGCTCGTACGCCCCCGTGACCCGCTCGACGATCTTCGAGCCGTCGGTGCCGTGGTCGGTGAAGCTGTCCACGCCGGCGGCCAGCGAGGCCGCCGTCGCCTCCTCGTGGGTGTCGAAGTAGTGCTCGGAGTCGACCAGGTTGGAGGGCGCGCCCGCGTCCGAGCAGACCAGCAGCTCCTGCTCGGTCCAGGACCGCAGCTGCTCGCGCAGGTACGGCGACACGTGGTTGGGACGCCCGTTGACCAGGTTGTACGCGGGCATCACCCCGGCCACCGCGCCCGCCTCGACCGTGTCGCGGAAGGCCCGCAGGTCGTACTCGTGCAGCACGCGCGGGCGGACCGAGGAGGACGTGACGTCCCGGCCGGTCTCGTTGTTGTGGGCCAGCCAGTGCTTGAGCACCGGGGCCGTGCGCCAGTAGGTCGGATGTTCGCCGCGCAGACCGTGCGTGTAGGCGGTGGCGATGGCGGAGGTGAGCCTCGGGTCCTCGGAGTAGCCCTCCTCGTTGCGGCCCCACAGGGGGTGGCGCAGCAGGTTCACCGTGGGGGCCCAGACGTTGAGGCCGACCCGCTCGTCGCGGGCGCGCATCGCGCGGACCTCCCTGGACACCGCCTCGCCCACCCGCCGCACCAGCTCCGGGTTCCAGGTCGCGCCCAGCCCCACGGCCTGCGGGAACACCGTCGCCGGGCCCATCCACGCCACCCCGTGCAGCGCCTCCTGGCCGGTGCGGAACGCCCCGACGCCGAGCCGTTCCACGGCGGGTGCGAACTGGTGCAGGAAGGAGATCTTCTCCTGGAGGGTCAGTCGCGACAGCAGATCGTCGATGCGCTTCGCGAACGGCAGGCGCGAATCGCGGAACGGCGGGGCGGGCGGCGTGGATGCGGTCACGTGGGGTTCCCTTTGCGGTGGAGCGGGAAGACGCTTTCGAAGCGCTTCGATGCTCATTCGGTCCTGGGGTGGGTGTCAAGAGACTCCACGGTAACGACGGGGACTCAT
Organism: Streptomyces sp. NPDC051051; assembly: GCF_040682975.1. Classification (NCBI taxonomy): domain Bacteria; kingdom Bacillati; phylum Actinomycetota; class Actinomycetes; order Kitasatosporales; family Streptomycetaceae; genus Streptomyces; species Streptomyces sp. NPDC051051. The sequence goes on along the minus strand of NZ_JBFBCB010000026.1, from coordinate 21,466 downwards.
GGTCGTCATTTCAAGCCGGGTATGAGCGTGGGGCAATCCCGAACAGGTCCGAGGAATCTTGGGAGCGACCCTTGTGCACCCCCATGCCTTCACTTAACCTCACTGCAACATCGAAGCGCTTCGACGATCCTTCGACAATGCGGAGCCACCGCCATCAGGCGGGCAGACCTCCGATGACCGGGGGCCGGGGCGCTTCAGCTCAGCCAGTTCCACTCGAGACACCGCAGCCGACGGCCACCGCCGGGTGTCCTGGTGCGCCATGAAGGGTTGACGCAATGACGCCGAACGCCGCTTCCTCCTCCGGTTCTTCCGGGCCCAGCCGGAGAAGCTTCCTCGCCTCCACGGCGGTCGCCACCGCAGCGGTGGCCGGAGGCATGCCGCTGCTCGCCGCCTGCGGCGGTTCGGAGAGCGGCTCGCGCGACGGCACCACCTCGGGCAAGGACGCCAAGAAGATCCTGCCGACCTTCGTCGCCGGCAGCGTGGTGACGCCCGACATCCCCTCCAAGAACGGCTCCTCGGTCGGCTTCACCTCCAAGCTCGACCTCGCGGGCCTGAAGACCTCGGTGCCGGAGAAGCTCGGCAAGGGCGGCAAGGTCACCGTGATGTCGCCGTTCTGGGGATCGCCGCCGAAGGGCGACAACCCCTACTACACGGCGATGAACGCCCTCACCGGCGTCGACGTCGTCTGGCAGAACCAGGACGGCAACACCTACGACCAGAAGCTCGGCGCCGTGCTCGCCTCCAGCGACGTGCCCGACGTCGTGGTCGTCCCCGGCTGGAACATGGGCGGCAAGATACCCAGCGCCATCCTCAGCAAGTTCGCCGACCTGGGCCCGTACCTGTCCGGCGACAAGGTCAAGGAGTACCCGAACCTCGCGGCGATCCCGACCGACGCCTGGCAGCGGTCGATCTTCGGCGGCAAGCTGCGCGGCCTGCCGATGCCGTCGTCGTACGTGACGAACATCGTGCCCTTCTACCGCAAGGACCTCTTCGACAAGGAGGGCTACGCGGTCCCGACGACGACGGACGAGTTCACCGCCCTCGCCAAGGAGATCACCAACGCCAAGGCCAAGGTGTGGGCCTGCGGCGACATGAAGTGGACGGCGTTCAACAGCTTCGGCGTGCCGTCCGGCGGGGAGAAGCCGCTCGGCTGGATCGTCCAGGACGGCAAGCTGGTCAACCGCATCGAGCTGGACGCCTACCTCGAGGCGCTGGAGTGGACCCGCAAGCTGTTCGCCGCCGGGTACGTGCACCCCGACTTCAAGCTGGGCAAGAGCCAGGCCGTCGACCCGAGCACCAAGTTCGCCGCCGGCGAGTTCCTCATCTACAACAACGACATCTCCAGCTGGTACGGGCAGCAGGCCTCGCAGGCCACCCAGAACCCCGGCTATCAGATCTGGGGCATGGACATCTTCGGCCACGGCGGCGCCGACCCGGTCATCTACGCGACCCAGCCCGCCAACATCTTCGCCTTCGTCAACAAGAAGGCCTCCGAGTCGGTCATCCGTGACGTGCTGGCCCTCGCCAACGTCACCGCCGCCCCTTACGGCACCAAGGAGTACATGCTCACCAACTACGGGGTGGAGGGCACGCACTACAGCGTCAAGGACGGGGTGCCCGTCAAGAACGACAAGGGCAACCAGGAGGTCCTCAACGCCTTCGTGATGGTCGCGAGCCCGGCCTCGACCATCGCCCACCCCGACTTCCCGGACATCGCCAAGGGCCAGGTCGAGTGGCAGCAGCGGATGGGCGCCTTCACCAGGAAGTCGGCCTTCTACGGCATGCAGATCACCGAGCCCAGCCGCTGGACCAGCCTGTCCAACGACTTCGAGCAGCTGGAGGACGACATCGTCCGCGGACGCAAGAAGATCGGCGACATGCAGGCGGCCGTCTCCGACTGGAAGAAGAAGGGCGGCGACCAGCTCCGCGACTGGTACCAGAAGCTGCTCGACGACAACGGCGCGGCGGCGAGCTGACCCGGAACCGAGGCAAGGAGAACGGCCGTGTCCCACAGCACGGTGCCTCGGAGCAGGCCCGAGGCAGACGAGACGGACAAGAGCCCGGCGGCGTCCGGCAAAGCCGCCGGTTCCGGGGAGGGCCGGTCCTCGGGCAGGCTGAGCCTGCGGACCAGGTTCCGGCGCGACCGCGTCCTGCTGCTGATGACGCTGCCGGCGGTCGTCCTGATCCTGGTCTTCAACTACGTGCCGATCCTCGGCAACGTGGTCGCCTTCCAGGACTACGACCCCTACATCAGCGACAACGGGGTCGTCTCCATCCTGCACAGCCCCTGGGTGGGCCTGGAGAACTTCCAGCGGCTCTTCGAGGACCCGGACTTCTGGGCGGCGGTCCGCAACACCCTCGTGCTGTTCTTCCTCCAGCTGGTGCTGTACTTCCCGATCCCGATCGGGCTCGCGCTGCTCATCAACAGCGTGGTCAGGCCCCGGGTGCGGGCGGTGTCGCAGGCGATCCTCTACCTGCCGCACTTCTTCTCGTGGGTGCTCGTCATCGCCGTGTTCCAGCAGCTGTTCGGCGGCGCGGGCATCCTCTCGCAGCTGCTGCGGCAGCACGGGTACGACGGCATCGACATCATGACGGACCCGGAGACCTTCAAGTTCCTCATCACCGCGCAGAGCGTCTGGAAGGACGCCGGCTGGGGCATCATCGTCTTCCTCGCCGCCCTGGCCTCGGTCAATCCGGACCTGTACGAGGCCGCCGCGATGGACGGCGCCAACCGGTGGCGCCGCATGTGGCACGTCACCCTGCCCGCCCTGCGGCCGGTCATCGCCCTGCTGCTGGTGCTCCGGGTCGGCGACGCCCTCACCGTCGGGTTCGAACAGATCCTGCTGCAACGTGACGCGGTGGGACCGGGGGCGTCGGAGGTCCTCGACACCTTCGTGTGGTGGAACGGCGTCCGCAACCAGGACTTCGGCTACGCGGCCGCCGCCGGCCTGATCAAGGGCGTCATCAGCCTCGGCCTCGTGCTCGTGGCGAACAAGGTGGCCCATCTCATGGGCGAGCAGGGGGTGTACAAGAAGTGAGCACCGTGACGGACAAGCCCGCGACCGGCGGGCCCGTGACCGACAAACCCGTGCGCGCACCGGGCCGGTGGGCCGCTCCGCCGCGGCCCGTGTGGGAGGAGGAGCCCAGCAGGGCCGGCCTCGCCGGCAAGGGCATCGCCCTGGGCTTCGCCTGCCTCGCCATCGTCTTCCCGCTGTGGATCGTCCTCGTCACCAGTCTGTCCTCGCGGAAGACCATCGACGAGGCCGGCGGCCTGGTGATGATCCCCAAGGAGATCACCTTCGTCGCCTACCGGGAACTCCTCAGCGGCGGCCAGGTCACCCGCGCCGCGGTCGTCAGCGTCCTGATCACCGTCGTCGGTACGGCGTTCTCGATGACGGTGTCCGTGCTGTGCGCCTACGGCCTGTCCCGCTCGGGGTCGCTCGCCCACCGCTGGATCCTGATGACCCTGCTGGCGACGATGTTCTTCAGCGCCGGACTGATCCCGACCTACCTGCTCGTGCAGTCCCTGGGCCTGACGGACACCTACCTCGCGCTGATCCTCCCCAGCGCGGTCAGCGTCTTCAACATCCTGGTCCTGCGCGGCTTCTTCATGGGCATCTCGCAGGAACTCGTCGACAGCGCGCGGATCGACGGGGCGGGGGACTTCCGCATCCTCTGGCAGATCGTCATGCCGCTGTCGCGGGCCGTCCTCGCGGTGATCACGCTGTTCTACGCCGTCGGCTACTGGAGCGCCTGGTTCAACGCCTCGCTCTACCTCAACGACCAGGACATGATGCCGCTCCAGAACGTCATGATCCAGCTGGTGCAGAAGCAGGAGGCGCCGGTCGGGATGGGGCAGGCCATCAAGACGGGCCAACTGTCGGCGCTGGCCGTGCAGATGGCGGTCATGGTGATGGCCCTGCTGCCGGTGGCGGTGCTGTCCCCGTTCGTCCAGAAACACTTCAGGAAGGGGATGCTGACGGGCGCCGTGAAGGGCTGAGGGCGGCTCCGCCGGCCGTACGGGTCACGGGGCCGTCCGCCGCCCGCGGCCCGTCGGTGGCCGGTCGCGCGGTTCCCCGCGCCCCTGGGCGAGTGCCCTCACCCGCCCCGTCGTCCAGTTCCGGACGCCTGTCGCAAGTCCCCACCCGCACCCCGGCCACCTCCCCACGTCCCCGCGAGGTCACCCATGTCGGCTTCTTTCCTTTCCCGCCCCTCCCGCCGCACCGTGCTCGCCGGGACGGCGGCCGCGGCGGCCCTCACCGCCGCCCCCGCCCTCCAGGGCCGCGCCCACGCCGCGGAACAGAGCACCCACGCCGCGGAACAGGAGCGGTCCGGCGCCCCCGCCTACCGTTGGCGCACCGCCGTCGTCGGCGGCACCGGCTTCGTGACGGGCGTCCTCTTCCACCCCGCCGTCCGAGGCCTCGCCTACGCCCGCACGGACATCGGCGGCGCGTACCGCTGGGACGACCGCACCGCCCGCTGGACCCCCCTCACCGACCACCTCGGCTGGGACGACTGGAACCTCCTCGGCGTCGAGGCCCTGGCCGTCGACCCGGCGCACCCGGACCGCCTCTACCTGGCCCTCGGCACCTACGCCCAGTCCTGGGCCGGCAACGGCGCGGTCCTGCGCTCCGAGGACCGCGGCGCCACCTGGACGCGCACCGACCTCACCGTGAAGCTCGGCGCCAACGAGGACGGCCGGGGCACGGGCGAGCGCCTCCTGGTGGACCCGCGCGACAGCGACACCCTCTGGCTGGGGACCCGGCACGACGGACTCCTCAAATCCACGGACCGGGGCGCCACCTGGAAGACGGCGGACACCTTCCCGGTCACCCCGAGCCCCACCGGGCAGGGCGTCACCCTCCTCGTCGCGGCCGGCCGCACCCTCTACGCCGGCTGGGGCGACTCCGACGGCGCGACGCCCAACCTCTTCCGGACCGCCGACGGCACCACCTGGGAGCCCGTCCCCGGACAGCCCGCCGGTACCGCCGCGAAGGTCCCGGTCCGGGCCGCGTACGACCGGCACGCGCGTGAGCTGTACGTGACGTACGCCGACGCCCCCGGCCCCAACGGACAGTCCGACGGCAGCGTGCACAAGCTGGCCACGGTCACCGGCAGGTGGACCGAGGTCACCCCGGTGAAGCCCGGCGGGACCACCGACGACGGCTCGTCGGACACCTTCGGCTACGGCGGGGCCGCCGTGGACGCCCGCCGCCCCGGCACCGTCGTCGTCTCCACCAACAACCGCTGGGCGGCCGTCGACACCCTGTACCGCAGCACCGACGGCGGCCGCACCTGGACCTCCCTCAAGGACACCGCCGTCCTCGACGTGTCGGAGACCCCCTACCTCAAGTGGGGAGAGGCGAAGCCCAAGTTCGGTTGGTGGATCCAGGCCGTCGCCGTCGACCCGTACGACTCGCGGCACCTCGTGTACGGCACCGGCGCGACCCTCTACGGCACCCGGGACATGAAGCACTGGGCCCCGCAGATCCGCGGCCTGGAGGAGACGTCCGTGCGCCAGTTGATCTCGCCCCCGACCGGGCGGGCGCACCTGATCAGCGGCTCCGGGGACATCGGCGTGCTGTACCACGACAGGCTCACCGCCTCGCCCTCCCGCGGCATGGCCACGAACCCCGTGACCGGCACGGCCACGGGACTGGCGATGGCCGCGGCCAGGCCGGCGTACGTCGTGCGCACCGGCTGGGGCGACCACGGCAACGGCGCCCGCTCCGACGACGGCGGGCGGACCTGGACGCCCTTCCCGGCCCAGCCCGCCCTCGGCAAGGACGCGCCGGGGCCGATCGCCGTCAACACCGACGGCAGCGTGCTGCTGTGGGTGTTCGTGCACTGGGACGGCACCAGGCACCCGGCCCACCGCTCCACCGACGACGGCGCCACCTGGTCCGAGGTCCCCTCCTTCCCCAAGGGCGCCACACCGGTCGCCGACCCGGCCGACCCCACGCGCTTCTACGCGTACGACACCGACACGGGGACGCTGTTCGCCAGCACCGACGGCGGCCTGACCTTCACCCCGCGCGCGAGCGGACTGCCCTCGGGAGACAGCCAGTTCGAGCTGGTCGCGGCGTCCGGCCGGTCCGGCGACCTGTGGCTGAGCACCAAGGGGAACGGGCTCCACCGGTCCACGGACGGCGGCGCGACCTTCTCGAAGGTCGCCGGCCCCCGGGCCTCGTACGCCCTCGGCTTCGGCAAGGCGGCCGACGGCGCCGCCTACCCGGCGGTCTACCTGGTCGGAGCCGTCGAGACGATCACCGCCGTGTACCGCTCCGACGACGAGGCGAAGAGCTGGGTGCGGATCAACGACGACGCCCACCAGTGGGGTTGGACCGGCGAGACGATCACCGGTGACCCACGGGTGTACGGCCGGGTCTACCTCGCCACCAACGGGCGCGGCGTCCAGTACGGGGAGCCCGTCTGATGCCCGGCCTGGACACGGTGACGAACGGCCGCATCCTCTTCGGCGGCGACTACAACCCCGAGCAGTGGCCCGAGGAGACGTGGCAGGAGGACGTCCGGCTGATGAAGGACGCCGGCGTCAACTCCGTCACCCTCGGCGTCTTCTCCTGGGCGAAGCTCGAACCTCGCCCGGAAACAAGGGAGTTCGGCTGGCTCGACCGGCTCATGGACCTGATGCACGCCCATGGCGTCGGCGTCGTCCTGGCCACCCCCACCGCCTCGCCGCCGCCCTGGATGGGCCACCTCCACCCGGACACGCTCCCCGTCGACCAGGACGGGCGCACCGAGTGGTGGGGCGGACGCCAGCACTTCTCGCACTCCAGCGCCACCTACCGCCGCCTCGCCGCCGCGATCACGGAGGACCTCGCCGCCCGCTACGGCGGCCACCCGGCCCTGACCATGTGGCACATCAACAACGAGTACTGCACCTACGACTGGGGCGACGAGGCCGCCGCCCGCTTCCGCCGCTGGCTCCAGGACCGGTACGGCACCCTCGACGCCCTCAACGAGGCATGGGGCACCGCCTTCTGGAGCCAGGGCTACGGCGACTGGGCCGAGGTCCACACGCCCCGTCACGCCCACTACCTGAAGAACCCCACCCAGGTGCTGGACTTCAAACGGTTCACCTCCGACATGCTCCTGGAGTGCTTCACCGCTGAGCGGGACATCGTCCGCCGGGCCACCCCGAACCTCCCCGTGACCAGCAACTTCATGCCGCTGTGGGCCGGCCAGGACGCCTGGCGCTGGGCGGCGGAGGAGGACGTCGTCTCCGTCGACCTCTACCCCGACCCGCGCGACCCGCTCGGCGCCCAGCACGGCGCCCTCGTCCAGGACATGACCCGCTCGCAGGCCCGCGGCCCCTGGATGCTGATGGAACAGGCGGCCGGACCCGTCAACTGGCGCGGGGTGAACCACCCCAAGCCGCGCGGCCTCAACCGCCTGTGGTCCCTGCAGGCCGTGGCCCGCGGCGCCGACGCCGTCTGCTACTTCCAGTGGCGCCAGTCCCGCCAGGGCGCGGAGAAGTTCCACTCCGGCATGGTCGGCCACGCGGGGGAGGAGGGCCGCACCTACCAGGAGGTCAGACGGCTCGGCGCCGACCTCGCCAGGATCTCCGCGCGGGTGACCGGCCGGCACAGTGTGAACGACATCGCGGTCCTGCACGACTGGCACGCCTGGTGGGCGAGTTCCCAGGAGGCCCGGCCCTCCGCGCACGTCGGGCACGCGGACGTCCTGCACGCCTGGCACCGCGCCCTGTGGGAGTCCCACCTCACCACCGACTTCGCCCACCCCGAACACGACCTCGGCGGATACAAGCTGGTCGTCGTCCCGCAGCTCTACCTCCTCACCGACACCGCGATCGACAACCTCCTCGCCTACGTCCGCGGCGGCGGCACCCTCGTCAGCGGCTTCCTGACCGGCGTCGCCGACGAGGACGACCGGATCCGCCCCGGCGGCATGGACGCCCGGCTGCGCGAGCTGTTCGGCATCCGCACCCTGCACGAGTGGTGGCCGCTGGACCCCGAGGAGCACGCCGTGTGCGACGGCTTCCGCGGCACCCTGTGGTCGGAGGAGATCGAGAAGACCGACGACGCCGTGGCGGAGGCCTCCTACCGGGGCGGAGACCTCGACGGCCTGCCCGCCGTGCTCCGCAAGGACCGCGCCTGGTACGTCTCGACACTCCCCGAACCCGACTCCCTGCGCGAACTGCTCGCCCGGATCGCGGCCGGCGCCGGGGCCGTCCCGGTGCTCGCGGACCTGCCCGACCGGGTCGAGGCCGTCCGCCGCGGTGACCTGCTGTTCCTGCTCAACCACGGGCGCGAGTCCGTGACCGTCGAGGTGCCGGGCACCCACCGGAACCTCCTGGCCGACGCCGACGCCGACGCCGACGCCGACACCGGTACCGGTACCGGTACCGACGCGGACGCCGAGGTGACGGACCGGGTCACCCTCGGCCGCTACGGCGTCGCGGTGCTCTCGTCATGACCGCCGGCCCCGTCCACGGCACCTGGGAGCCGCGCCCGGCCGCCCGCTGGGAGGACGGCTTCCTCAGCGGCAACGGCCACCACGGCGCCCTCGTGTTCGGTGATCCGGACGACGACCGCGTCGTCGTCACCCACCACACCCTCGTCCGCCCCAACGGCGCCGAACACGCCGCACCCCCGCGGCTCGCCGCCGGACTCCCCGACCTCCAGGACCGGCTGCTCGCCGGGGACCTCACGGCGGCCGAGGACTTCACCGACGGACGGCCTCTGCAGTGGGTGCAGCCCTTCCACCCCGCGTTCCAGATCCGGCTCCGGCGACCGGACGCCGACGCCCGCGACTATCGCCGTGACGTCGACTTCCGCACCGGCGAGGTCACCGCCGCCACCGCCGACTGGACCAGCCGCGTCCTCGTCTCCCGCGCGGACGACGTCGTCGTCCAGCACATCACCGCCCCGGCCCTCACCCTCGACATCACCCTGGACCACCGCCTCCCGAACGCGCCCGCCCGCCTGGGCGTGGGCCACGGCGCGCTCCTCACCCCGGAGGGCGCCGTCCTCAGCCTCCGCGCCCGCTACCCGGACAGCGACCGCGGGTACACCGGCGTCACCCTCGTCGCGGTGACCGGCGGCCGGCTCTCCCTCGCCGCCCCGGGCGCCCGCGTCGAGAGCGCCGACTCCGTCCTGCTCCTCACCCGCGTCCGCCGCCACACCGGCGACCTCGACGTCACCGAGGAGACCCGCTCCCTGCGCGCCGTCCTCGCCGGACGGACGTACGACGACCTCCTCGACCGCCACACGGCACTCCACCGCACCGCCTACGAGCGGGTCGCCCTCGACCTCGCAGCCGACCCGGACGAACGCACCCTGCCCGGCTCGGAGCTGCTCGCGCGCCCCGGCGGCACGGCGCTCCTGGAACGGCTCTTCGCGGCCGGCCGCTACCACCTCCTCAGCGCGAGCGGCCTCCTCCCGCCCCGCCTCACCGGCCTGTGGACCGGCGACTGGGACACGGCCTGGGCCGGCGCGTTCACCACCGACGCCAACCTCAACCTCCAGACGGCGTCGGCGGCGGCCGCCGCCCTGCCCGAGGTCACCGCGGCCCTCGCCGCCCTCGTCCACCGCCAGCGGGACGACTGGCGGGAGAACGCCCGCGCGATCTTCGGCGCCCGGGGGATCGTCGCCCCGCCGCACACCGACGGCGAGTCGGGACTGACCTACCACTTCAGCCGCGAGTACCCGCTCCACCTGTGGACGGCCGGCGCCGACTGGCTGCTCAAGCCGCTCGTCGACCACGACGAGACCCACGGCGGACAAGACCCCCGCACCGCCGCCGCGCTCGCCGAGACCGTCCTGTTCTACGAGGACTTCCTCACCCGCACCGACGCCGACGGCCACCTCGTCGTCGTCCCGTCCTACTCACCGGAGAACCGGCCCGCGGGCGGGAGCTGGGGCGCGATCAACGCGGCCATGGACCTCTCCGCCGCCCGGCACGCCCTGCGCACCGCCGCCGCCTACCACCCGGACGACGCGGCCCGCCTGCGGGCCCTCGCCGACCGGCTCCCGCCGCACCGCGTCAACGCCGACGGCGCCCTCGCCGAATGGGCCTGGCCCGGCCTCGGCGACACCTACGACCACCGCCACCTCAGCCACCTGTACGCCGTCTGGCCCCTCGACGAGATCAACCCCTACGACACGCCCGCGCTCGCGGCCGCCGCCCGCCGCGCGCTCGAACTGCGCGGACCCGAGAACGACTCCGCGCACGGCCACCTCCACCACGCGCTGATCGCGGCCCGGCTGCGCGACGGCCGGCGCGTCGGCGAGGCGCTCGCCCGGGTGCTGGAGGGCGACTTCTTCCACGCCTCCCTGATGAGCGCCCACTACCCCCGCCGCGACGTCTACAACGCGGACGCCGCCCACACCCTGCCCGCCGTCGTCATCGAGGCGCTCGTCCAGTCGACCCCCGACCGGCTGGTCCTGCTGCCCGCCCCCGTCCCCGCCCTCCCGGCGGGCGAACTGCGGGGCGTACGCACCCGGTTCGGCGCCGTCCTCGACCTCGCCTGGGGTCCCGGCGGAGCCCGCGCCGTCCTGCGCCCGCACCGCACGCACCGCATCGACGTCCTGACTTCCTCCGGCACGGAGCCGCTCGACCTCGTCGCCGGAGAGGACCACGTCCTCACCCTGGGGACGTGGTAGCTCCCCGCACATCCCCCCGCATCCCCCCACCCATGGAAGGGACACCATGGCACCTCGCATCCTCGGCAGGGTCACCAAGGCCCTGCTCGCTCCAGCCCTGGCGCTCGGCGCCACCGTCGGCCTCGCCGCCGCCCCCGCCCAGGCGGCCGTCTGGAACTCCTGCGACCAGTGGGGCAACACCGGCCTCAACGGCTACACCCTCTACAACAACATCTGGGGCTCCGGCGCCGGCAGCCAATGCGTCTGGGCCAACTCCGGCACCAACTGGGGCGTCTGGGCCGACCATCCCAACACCGGCGGCATCAAGTCCTACCCGAACGCCAAGAAGGTGATCAACAAGACGATCACCTCGCTCGGCTCCCTCACCAGCAGCTACAACGTCACCGTCCCGTCGTCCGGCGCCTACAACTCCTCGTACGACATCTGGGACACCGACTACGACTACGAGATCATGCTCTGGGTCAACAAGACCGGGGCCGTCGGACCCCTCGGCACCTCGCAGGGCACCGTGACGCTGGGCGGTCACACCTGGACCGTGTACAAGGGCAGCAACGGCGCCAACGAGGTGTTCTCGTTCATCCGCACCTCGAACTCGTCGTCCGGCACCGTGAACATCCTCCCGATCCTCAGGTGGATCAAGGACACCAAGGGCTGGATGGGCAACGAGACCATCGGCGACGTCCAGTTCGGCTTCGAGATCACCTCGTCCGCGGGCGGCCTGAACTTCCAGACCGACAACCTCACCGTCAGCAGCAGTTGACCGGACGGGGCGGCGCCGCACGGCACGCGTGAGCGGCCCCGCCCCGCCGGTGCGGCGCGGCCGGCCCCTCCTCCCTCCCCGGGACGGGACCGGCCGCGCTTCCTCGTCCGCCGCGACTACCCGGCCACGGGCAGCCGCGCCCCGTCCCGCAGGAACAGCGGGATCCGGTCCAGCGGTGCGTCGACCGTCACGGCCGAGCCGCCCTCGTACGTCTCACCCGTCCAGGCGTCCGTCCAGCGCGCGCCCGCCGGAAGGTAGGCCGTCCGGACCGTCGCGCCCGCCGTCAGCACCGGGGCGACCAGCAGGTCACGGCCGAGGAGGTAGGAGTCGTCGACGGACCAGGCCGCCCGGTCGTCGGGGAACTCCAGGAACAGCGGCCGCATCACCGGCAGCCCCTCCTCGTGCGCCTCCCGCATGACCTGGAGCACGTACGGCTTCAGCCGCTCGCGCAGCCGCAGGTACTTCTCCAGGACGGCCCCGGCCTCCTCGCCGTACGACCACACCTCGTTGGGGCCGCCGGTCATCTCCGGGCCCAGCGGCATGCCCGGGTCGCGGAAGCCGTGCAGGCGCATCAGCGGGGACAGCGCGCCGAACTGGAACCAGCGGACCATCACCTCGCGGTACTCCGGGTCGTCCGGGTCGCCGCCGTGGAAGCCGCCGATGTCGGTGTTCCACCACGGGATGCCCGACAGGGCGGTGTTGAGGCCCGCCGCGATCTGCCGGCGCAGGGTCGCGAAGTCGGTGCCGATGTCACCCGACCACAGGGCGGCGCCGTAGCGCTGACTTCCCGCCCACGCCGAGCGGTTGAGGGTGATGATCTCGTCGTCGCCGCAGCCGGACGCGCGCAGGCCCTCGTAGAAGGTCCGGGCGTTCTCGGCCGGGTACATGTTGCCGACCTCCAGGCCCGGCCCCGCCCAGTACCGCAGGTTCTCCGGGAAGCCCGGCTTCAGCTCCGGCTCGCAGGCGTCCAGCCAGAACGCCGTGATCCCGTAGGGGGCGAGGTAGTTGTCGCGGATCCGTGACCACACGAACTCCCGGGCGTCGGGGTTGGTGGCGTCGTAGAAGGCGACCTGGACCGGGGTGGCGACCTCCTTGTCCGGCCAGTCGGCGTGCGCCATCGGGCCGTACTGGGTGCCGATGAAGTAGCCGCGCTGCTCCATCACCGGATGGTTCTCCGACAGCGGGGACACCGACGGCCAGACGCTCACCACCAGCTTGACGCCCAGCTCGTCCAGTTCGCGGACCATCGCGGCCGGGTCCGGCCATTCCTTCGGGTCGAACTTCCACTCGCCCAGGTGCGTCCAGTGGAAGAAGTCGCACACGATGACGTCCAGGGGCAGCCCGCGCCGCTTGTACTCCCGTGCCACGGCCAGGAGTTCGTCCTGGGTGCGGTAGCGCAGCTTGCACTGCCAGAAGCCGGCCGCCCACTCCGGCAGCATCGGCGTACGGCCCGTCACCGCGCTGTAGCGGCGCTGGGCGTCGGCCGGTGTGCCCGCGGTGACCCAGTAGTCGATCTGGCGGGCCGAGTCGGCCACCCAGCGGGTGCCGTTGTGCGCCAGCTCCACCCGTCCGATCGCCGGGTTGTTCCACAGCAGGGTGTAGCCCCGGCTGGAGGTGAGCACCGGGATGCCGACCTCGGCGTTGCGCTGGACCAGGTCCAGCACCAGTCCTTTCTGGTCGAGCCGCCCGTGCTGGTGCTGACCCAGGCCGTAGAGCTTCTCGTCGTCGTAGGCGGCGAACCGCTGCTCCAGACGGTGGTGGCCGTTGCCCACGGCCGTGTAGAGCCGCGGGCCGGGCCACCAGAAATGGGCGCGCTCCTCGGCCAGCAGCTCCCGGTCGTCGGAGCTGTCCAGGAACCGGACCAGCCCTTCGGCGTCCACCTCGACGGTGAGTGCGCCGACCGTCAGCCGGCCCCGCCCGTCCTCGATCTCGACCGTGGAGGAGGCCGGCGGCGCCTCGTCGAGCAGCGCGCCGGGCAGACCGTCGAGGACGGGACCGCCGAGCCGCGCACGGACCCGGACCCCGTCCGGACCCCACGGCTCGACACGGACGGTCTCCTGGCGGCCGCTCCACTCCAGCGCACCGTCCCGCTCGCGGAAGGTGCCGACGGTGGGAGACGACTGCGCCAGGCTGACCTGGGGCTGGTTTTCGGCAGGCTGATTCACGTGGCGTGCTCCTGTGCTCCTGGAGGAGTGAGTCATGGAGGAGGAAGAGGCATGGGGGTGCCACGGACGCGGCACCGGTGCGGCTCGGGGACGTGCGGGGACGTGCAGGTCGGGCGGGACGTCGGGAACGAGCGGGGGACGTGCGGGTCGGGCGGGGACGTGCGGGGTGGTGCGGCCGTCCGGTCAGGAAGCGGCCGGCGCGGGGCCCGAACTCGCACGGACCGTCAGCTCCGGGGCGAGCAGCATCACGTCGTCGTCACCCCGGCCGTCGAGCTTGGCCACCAGCTGCTCCACGGCCCGCCGCCCCATCTCCTGCGCGGGGATGGCGACCGACGTCAGCCGCACCGACGCCTGCACGGCCACCTGGTCGGGGCAGATGGCGACCACCGACACGTCCTCGGGCACGGCCCGGCCCTGCTGGCGCAGCAGCGCGAGCAGCGGCTCGACCGCCGACTCGTTCTGCACGACGAAGCCGGTGGTGCCGGGCCGCTCGTCGAGGATCCGGGCCAGCGTCACCGCCATGGCGTCGTACCCGTTCTCGCAGGGGCGGTGCAGCACGCGCAGACCCAGTTCCTTCGCGCGGGACCGGAGCCCTTCGAGGGTGCGCTCGGCGAAACCGGTGTGCCGCTCGTACACCGCGGGCGCCTCGCCGATGACGGCGAGGTCGCGGTGCCCGAACGTCGCCAGGTGCTCCACGCACAGCGCGCCGGTCGCGCTCCAGTCGAGGTCCACACAGGTCAGGCCCGTGGTGTCGGCGGGCAGCCCGATCAGGACCGACGGCTGGTCGGTGCCGCGCAGCAGCGGCAGCCGCTCGTCGTCGAGCTGGACGTCCATCAGGATCATCGCGTCGGCGAGTCCGCTGCCGGTGACCCGGCGCACCGCGTCGGGACCCTCCTCGCCGGTGAGCAGCAGGACGTCGTAGCCGTGCGTACGCGCCGTGGTGGCGACCGCGATGGCGATCTCCATCATCACCGGCACGTACATGTCGGTGCGCAGCGGGATCATCAGCGCGATGATGTTCGACCGGCTGCTGGCCAGGGCCCGCGCGCCCGCGTTCGGGTGGTAGCCGAGCTGGCGGATGCTCTGCTCCACCCGCTCCCGGGTGGTCGCGGAGATGGACCGCTTGCCGCTGAGGACATAGCTCACCGTGCTCGCCGAGACTCCGGCGTGCTGGGCGACCTCGGCGAGGGTGACCATCCAGCTCTCCAAGATGTGTGAAGCGCTTCGACAGTGCGCAAGGGGAACAAGGGCGAGTGAGGGTGCTTTGACAGTAGCTCTAGCGGGAGTGGGTGTCCATAGGTTGTCGAAGCGCTTCGACAGGGTTTCTCCGGCGTTTCCCCGGCACGGTCCGGCGGGCCGGATTCCGCGGGCCGCGGCAACCTTGCGTGCCCGCTGCGACCACTGGGAGGACGTACAGGAACCGTCCCCCCGGAAGGACCCCCGATGCAACACCGCAGACCCCGTCTCTCCCGGACGGCGAAGGGCCTCGTCGCCGCCGCGGTCGCCCTCGCGGCCGCCGCCGGCGTCACCGTCGCCCAGGCGGGCGAGTCGAGCAGGAAGTGCACGGCGTTCGACACCGTCACGCTCGGCAAGTACTACGTGAACAACAACCTCTGGAACCAGGGGAAGGCCGTCGGCAGCCAGTGCGTCTGGGACAACTCCCGGACGGGCTCGACCGTGTCCTGGGGGACGGACTACGACTGGGCCAACAGTGCCACCGGCAAGGACTACGACGTGAAGTCCTACGCCAGCACCGTCCTCGGCTGGCACTGGGGCTGGAAGGTCGACAAGGCGAAGACCGGACTGCCGATCCGGGTCGGCGACCGCAAGAAGGTGACCGTGAGCTGGGACTTCTCCGTCTCCGCGAACCCCGGTGTCATGAACGTCGCCCACGACCTGTGGCTGCACGACAAGAACACCGCGGACTGGCAGGACCAGCCCACCGACGAGGTCATGATCTGGCTCAACCGCCAGGGCGGCGCGGGCCCGCTGGGCACCAAGTACGGCAGCGTCAGCCTGGGCGGCGCCATGTGGGACCTGTACCGGGGCGACATCGGCTGGAACGTCTACTCCTTCGTCCGCCGCACCAACACCACCAAGGCCACGCTGAACCTCGACGACTTCACCCAGGCACTCGTCCGGCGCAAGCTCCTCGGCAACGACAAGTACGTCTCCGGCATCGAGTCCGGGACCGAGGTCTTCAAGGGCAAGGGCCGTCTGGACACGAAGTCGTACACGGTCACCATCGGCTGACCGGACGCGCGAGGGGTGGTGGGTTCGCCCCGGATCGGGTACCAACGATCGGGTAGCACCCATCGGTAACCGATGTGGTCCGAGATCCCGATTCGCGGCGAGGTGAGCCTCATGTCCGCACCACCCCTCAAGAAGCCCGTCGTCACCGAACGTGAGGCCCGACAGGTGGCGGAGGCCGCCCGGGAACAGGACTGGCGCAAGCCCAGCTTCGCCAAGGAACTGTTCCTGGGCCGTTTCCGCCTCGACCTCATCCACCCCCACCCCCTCCCCGCCGACGAGGCCGTACGCCGCGGCGAGCGGTTCCTGGCCGAGCTCCGCGAGTTCTGCGAGACGCGGATCGACGGCGCCCTCATCGAGCGCGAGGCACGCATCCCCGACGAGGTCGTGGCCGGCCTCAAGGAACTCGGCGCCCTCGGCATGAAGATCGACCCCGAGTACGGCGGGCTCGGCCTGACCCAGGTGTACTACAACAAGGCACTGGCCCTGGTCGGCTCGGTCAGCCCGGCGGTCGGCGTGCTGCTCTCGGCACACCAGTCGATCGGCGTGCCGCAGCCTCTGAAGCTGTTCGGCACCGACGAGCAGAAGCAGCGGTTCCTGCCGCGCTGCGCCCGCACCGACATCAGCGCCTTCCTCCTCACCGAGCCGGACGTCGGCTCCGACCCGGCCCGCCTCGCCACCAGCGCCGTACCCGAAGGGGACGACTACGTCCTCGACGGCGTGAAGCTGTGGACCACCAACGGCGTCGTCGCCGACCTGCTGGTCGTCATGGCCCGGGTGCCCAGGAGCGAGGGCCACCCGGGCGGCATCACCGCCTTCGTCGTGGAGGCGGACTCGCCCGGCATCACCGTGGAGAACCGCAACTCCTTCATGGGACTGCGCGGCATCGAGAACGGCGTCACCCGCTTCCACCGGGTCCGCGTCCCCGCCGCGAACCGCATCGGCCCCGAGGGCGCCGGTCTGAAGATCGCGCTGACCACCCTCAACACCGGCCGCCTGTCGCTGCCCGCCTCCTGTGTGGCGGCCGGCAAGTGGAGCCTGAAGATCGCCCGCGAGTGGTCGGCGGCCCGCGAGCAGTGGGGCAGGCCCATCGCCGGCCACGAGGCGGTCGGGGCGAAGATCTCCTTCATCGCGGCGACGACCTTCGCCCTGGAGGCCGTGCTCGACCTGTCCTCGCAGATGGCCGACGAGAACCGCAACGACATCCGCATCGAGGGCGCCCTGGCCAAACTCTTCGCCTCCGAGATGGGCTGGCGGACGGCCGACGAACTGGTCCAGATCCGCGGCGGCCGCGGCTTCGAGACCGCCGACTCCCTCGCCGCCCGCGGCGAGCGGGCGGTCCCCGCCGAACAGGTCCTGCGCGACCTGCGCATCAACCGCATCTTCGAGGGCTCGACGGAGATCATGCACCTGCTGATCGCCCGCGAGGCCGTCGACGCCCACCTCTCGGTCGCCGGCGACCTCATCGATCCCGACAAGACCCTCCAGGACAAGGCGAGGGCGGGTGCCAACGCGGGCGTCTTCTACGCCAGGTGGCTGCCGAAGCTGATCGCGGGGCCCGGTCAACTCCCGAACTCCTTCACCGAGTTCAAGCACGAAGTCGACCTCTCCCCGCACCTGCGGTACGTCGAGCGGCACGCCCGCAAGCTGGCCCGCTCCACCTTCTACGCCATGTCCCGCTGGCAGGGCCGCATGGAGACCAAGCAGAACTTCCTCGGCCGGATCGTCGACATCGGCGCCGAACTGTTCGCGATGAGCGCGGCCTGCGTGCGCGCCGAGCTGCTGCGTTCCCGCGGCGAGCACGGTCGCGAGGCCTACCAGCTCGCCGACGTGTTCTGCCGCCAGTCCCGCATCCGCGTCGAGGAACTCTTCACCCGCCTGTGGTCCAACACCGACGCCCTCGACCGCAAGGTCGTCGAGGGCGTCCTGTCGGGCACCTACGAGTGGCTGGAGCACGGCATCGTCGACCCGTCGGGCGAGGGCCCGTGGATCGCCGACACGACGCCCGGGCCCAGCGCGCGGGAGAACGTCCACCGCCCCGTCAGGTGACGGCCCGAGGGGCGGCGGAGCGCGGGTGCCTCAGCAGTACGTGTATCCGCTGCCCCTCGAGGACCACGAGCAGGAGTCGACCTTCGCGCCGCTCGCCCTGTAGAGCTTCGCGGTGTCGCCGGTGTTGTTCCAGACGTACCAGGAGCGGCCCCAGTACTTGTCGGTCCCGGTGTTGGTCCCCTTGCCGGTGTGCACCTTCTTGGAGCTGCCGGCCGCGATCCGCACGTCGCCGAAGGTGTACGTGTAGCCCGTGACGTCCTTGATCTTCCAGCCCTTGAGCGAGACCGTCGACGAGGTCGAGTTCTTGATCTTGACCCACTCGCCGTTGAGGCTCGTGTTCGAGCCGCCGTCCGAGCCGGGGCTGTCGTAGTACACCTGGTGGATGTGCACGGACCCGGCGGCCTGGGCCGGAGAGCTGAGCAGCGTGCCGGTGATGACGGCGGCACCCGCGAGCGCGGGCAGGGCGGCGCGTATGCGCATGGAGAATCCCCCCAAGGATGTCGTCCGACGGCGGCCGGTCGTCCACCGGCCGAACTGAAGTGTTATCACACGATCTTCACTCGTTCTTCACGGCGGGGAATCTGCCTCCGACGGGCGCAGAGAGCGACCAGGCACCCGCACGAAGGACGTGCTGTCCTCACGGAGGGCCGATGCGGCCACAATGGGGGGATGAGTGACAGTCCAGCTCCCCTCGCCGACCCCCACCTCGTCTACGACCCCGTGGCGGGCGACGGCCCGAAGGACGTGGTGATCCTCGGCTCCACGGGCTCGATCGGCACCCAGGCCATCGATCTCGTGCTGCGCAACCCCGACCGGTTCCGGGTCACCGGCCTCTCCGCCAACGGCGGACGCGTCGCCCTCCTCGCCGAACAGGCGCACCGGCTCAGGGCCAGGACCGTCGCGGTGGCCCGCGAGGACGTCGTACCGGAGCTGCGCGAGGCGCTCACCGCGCGGTACGGCGTCGGCGAGCCGCTCCCCGAGATCCTCGCCGGACCGGACGCGGCCACCCGGCTCGCCGCCTCCGACAGCCACACCGTGCTGAACGGCATCACCGGCTCCATCGGCCTCGCGCCCACCCTCGCCGCCCTGGAGGCGGGCCGCACCCTCGCGCTCGCCAACAAGGAGTCGCTCATCGTCGGCGGCCCGCTGGTGAAGGCGCTCGCCAAGCCCGGCCAGATCATCCCGGTCGACTCCGAGCACGCGGCGCTGTTCCAGGCCCTCGCGGCCGGCACCCGCGCCGACGTCCGCAAGCTCGTCGTCACCGCCTCCGGCGGTCCCTTCCGCGGCCGTACCAAGGACCAGCTGGCCCACGTCACCGTCGAGGACGCCCTCGCGCACCCCACCTGGGCCATGGGCCCGGTCATCACGATCAACTCGGCGACCCTCGTCAACAAGGGCCTGGAAGTCATCGAGGCGCACCTCCTCTACGACATTCCCTTCTCCCGCATTGAGGTGGTCGTGCATCCGCAGTCGTATGTCCACTCGATGGTTGAGTTCACGGACGGATCGACACTGGCGCAGGCGACGCCCCCCGACATGCGCGGGCCCATCGCCATCGGCCTCGGCTGGCCCGAACGGGTTCCCGACGCGGCGCCCGCCTTCGACTGGAGCAAGGCGTCGACGTGGGAGTTCTTCCCGCTCGACGACGACGCCTTCCCCTCCGTGAACCTCGCCCGGCACGTCGGCGAGCTCGCGGGGACGGCCCCGGCGGTGTTCAATGCCGCCAACGAGGAGTGCGTGGAGGCGTTCCGCAAGGGCGCGCTGCCGTTCAACGGGATCATGGAGACCGTGACGAGGGTCGTCGAGGAACACGGCACCCCGCGCGCGGGAACCTCGCTCACCGTGCCGGACGTCCTCGAAGCGGAGACCTGGGCGCGCGCCCGGGCCCGGGAACTGACGGCACAGACGGCGGAGGCCCGTGCATGACGACCCTGATGTTCATCCTCGGCATAGTGGTCTTCGCGTTCGGCCTGCTGGTGTCGATCGCCTGGCACGAGCTGGGGCACCTGTCCACCGCCAAGCTCTTCGGCATCCGCGTCCCGCAGTACATGGTCGGCTTCGGCCCGACCATCTGGTCCCGCCACAAGGGCGAGACCGAGTACGGCGTCAAGGCGATCCCGTTCGGCGGCTACATCCGCATGATCGGCATGTTCCCGCCGGGTGACGACGGCCGCGTCACGGCCCGCTCCACCTCGCCCTGGCGCGGCATGATCGAGGACGCCCGCTCGGCGGCGTACGAGGAACTCCGGCCCGGCGACGAGACGCGCATGTTCTACACGCGCAAGCCGTGGAAACGGGTCATCGTGATGTTCGCGGGCCCCTTCATGAACCTGATCCTCGCGGTCGCCCTCTTCCTCACCGTCCTGATGGGCTTCGGCATCCAGCAGCAGACCACGTCCGTCGCCTCCGTCTCGCCCTGCGTCATCGCCCAGAGCGAGAACCGCGACACCTGCGAGAAGGGCGACCCCGCCTCGCCGGCGGCGGCCGCCGGCATGCAGAAGGGCGACAGGATCGTCTCCTTCGCCGGCCGGCCCACCGAGGACTGGGACACCCTCTCCGACCTCATCCGGGTCAGCGCCGGCAAAGAGGTCGCGATCGTCGTGGACCGGGACGGCCGCGAACTCACCCTGAACGCGAAGATCGCCACCAACCAGGTCGCGAAGAAGGACGCCAACGGCTCCTACGTCCAGGGCGAGTACGTCAAGGCGGGCTTCCTCGGCTTCAGCGCGGCCACCGGAGTCGTCAAACAGGACTTCGGCGAGTCCACGACCTGGATGACCGAACGGGTGGGTGACGCCGTCGACTCCCTCGCCGCCCTGCCCTCCAAGATCCCCGCCCTGTGGGACGCGGCCTTCGGCGACGGCCCCCGCGAACCCGACTCCCCGATGGGCGTCGTCGGCGCGGCACGGGTCGGCGGAGAGATCGCCACCCTCGACATCCCGGCCTCCCAGCAGCTCGCGATGTTCGTGATGCTGCTCGCCGGCTTCAACCTCTCCCTGTTCCTGTTCAACATGCTCCCGCTGCTGCCGCTCGACGGCGGCCACATCGCGGGCGCCCTGTGGGAGTCGCTGCGCCGCAACCTCGCCAAGGTGCTGCGCCGCCCCGACCCCGGCCCCTTCGACGTGGCGAAGCTGATGCCGGTGGCCTACGTGGTGGCCGGGATCTTCATCTGCTTCACCGTCCTGGTGCTGATCGCGGACGTCGTCAACCCGGTCAAGATCTCCTAGCCGCACGGCGTTCGGGCGGCCCGGCACGCTCTGTGCCGGGCCGCCTTCCCGTGAGCGGGTTCGACGGCCGGTGGGGGTGGCCCCGGCGGGGTGTTCCGAGAGCGGGGGAGTGCCCGCGCAGCGGCGCCCGTGCCGTAATCTCGAACCCGGGAGCCCGCCACCGACGGGACCTGGACCTTGATCCACGACTTGGGGTTGCACAGCAGATGACTGCGATTTCTCTCGGCATGCCGTCCGTTCCGACCAAGCTCGCCGAGCGCCGCAAGAGCCGGCAGATCCAGGTCGGGTCCGTGGCGGTGGGCGGGGACGCTCCCGTCTCCGTCCAGTCGATGACGACGACGCGTACGTCGGACGTCGGTGCGACGTTGC